>JASHQA010000391.1 GCA_030037785.1 Streptosporangiaceae bacterium | reverse complement strand
TCCACGACGCCACCACAGACGTTGGGTGGATCGAGCGGTTCTGGACGCGGCGACCCGACATGAACATCGCCATCGCAACGGGCGGGGACGGGCCTGACGTGCTCGACGTCGACGTCGCGCACGGGAAGGCCGGCTACCGTTCGCTGCACGCGGCGATCCGTGCTGGCCTGGTACCGCCGCCGATAGGCTGGGTCGCTACCCCGAGCGGCGGGCTGCACCTTTATTACTCTGGCGACTCGCAGCGGAACGGCACCCTGCCCGAGCACGGCCTGGACTTCCGCGGCCAGGGCGGCTATGTTCTCACGGCTCCGAGCCAGGTCGACGGGCGGCCCTACGTGGTCGTGTCGTCGTGGACCGCCGAGCCCGTCCGCCTCGACTTCGCCCGGCTCCGCGAGCACCTCGCGCCGCGAGCGGAGCCTGCTCCGCACCGCACTCGAGACGGCGAGCTGATTACCGATCATCTCGCCGCGTGGGTGGCTGGGCAGAAGCCTGGCAACCGGAACCAGGCGACTTTCTGGGCTGCCTGCCGTGCAGCGGAGGCCGATGACTCGCGGGCTCTGGCAGCGATCGCTGACGCGGCGGTTAGCACCGGCCTTGAGCGGCGCGCGGTGGACAAGACCATCGCCTCAGCGGTGCGTACGGCCGGTGTCAAGGGCTTGCTGGTCGAGCGCGAGGCCGCACCGTGAGGCGCGAGCCCACGCCGGTTGGAACGCAGCGCCGCCTGCAGGCCCTGATGAGCCGATCGTGGTCCCTGCGGGCTATCGCGCAGGCGGGAGGCTTGCGGGCTCCGCAGCTGGAGCGGGCGCTCGAGAACCCCGCCACCATCACGCCAAAACTCGCAGCCGACGTCAGCGCCGCGTACGACCGGCTCTGGGATGCGACGCCACCTCAAGCGACTCAGGCTGAACGTGACGCTGGCGAGGCGGCCGCTGACCTGGCGCGCACGCGTGGCTGGGCTCCGCCGCTGGCCTGGGAAGACGACCAGATCGACAAGCCCGGAGCCCGCCCGGTGGAGGACTGGCAGCGGAGCGCGCGGGTCAGCATTCCCTCCGCAGATCTCGCCGAGGATGCGGACTTCGTGCGAGGGATGGGTGGCTACGCCGGCGCCGACGTGGGCGTCGTCGCGATGCGTCTCGGCGTGAGCAGAGCGCGGCTGGAGAAGGCGATCAGCCGGCAGCGTTCCGCCCAGCGTGGCGAGCACGACCTGGAAGTCGGCTGACTGTGCGGAAGCGGCCAGGTTATCCACAGATGCGCGTTCGACAGCGGAGGACTGGGTCAGCTACTCGCGAGGCTGTCCGTCGTAAGCACGAAGGGAGGCTCGCTGTGATGCATGCACTCGACATCCGGCAGCGACTGGAGGAAGCAGCCGGACTAAGCGAAGTCCTGGGTGCCGCATACGACGCGTTCACGGAGATGCTGTCACTGATCCGCCGCTATCAGGACAGTGGCGGTCCGTTCTACGCAGCGCTCGTCATGGCCGCGGCAGGGGCGGCGGACGGCCGGCACGCGATCACAGCGGCTCCATCGCTGCTGCCTATGAGTGACCAGTCGACTGATGCGGTAGCCGAAAGCGCTAGCCCCTCGGATACGGCAGCCTCACTCGCCACGCTCAGCGACCTGGTTGGATCCCGCCTCCGCGCCGTGCTTCCTATCGCCGGTGCCGCCGGTGACCTCCAGGCGTGCGAAGACGGCGCTCGGTACGCCGACGAGGTCCGCTGGCTCACGACTGGCGAACCATGACTTCGCCACGACCAACGTTCGGCGACTTCCTCGGTAAGGCGTACCGCGAACTGTCTGCGGCGGCAGCCGCGCAGCCTGGCAGCGTCACACCCGGACGGGACGTCGAGGACCTGGCCGACGGGGTCGCGCACGTCACGGTGGTGCTGCGCCGCTACACCGCGGATTTGACAAGGACGATCGGTCAACTCCCTGATAGGCAGCTAATCCGCGTCGGACCCTGGGACCGCGCCTCGATCCAGGCCCACGACGCTCTGACCAGCGCGACAGACGCCATCGCACGAGGCCGCCGCTTCAACCCCAGGGCGGACCACATCACTAGCCAGCCCGCACGGCATCTTCACGCGGCGGCCACGTCGCTGGCGGCCGGGCGAGACCTGCTGCAGGGACACTTCAGCACCGAGCCGACCGGCGCGCGTCGCTACGAGTCCACTTGGTCGCTGGCCATCACGTCGCCGTCAGCGAGTCGTGCTCTCCTGGCCGAGCTAGCAACGCTCGCCTTGCAGACGTCCGTCGTCATCCCCGCCGTGTCGCCTTCCGCGACGTCTGACAGACGACTCCACGACACACGCATGCGCCTGAGCACTGCTCGCTACTGGCTCGCGCAGCCAGACGCTTCTGTCTATGCGGCCGAGCGCGCGGCGCCGACTGCGTCAGATGCGCGCCAGGTGCTGCGCGCCGTCCCGGCTAACGTCTTGCCCGCCCGGAGCGCTCCGGAGAACGGCGACCGGGTATCGGAACTGCTCGAGGCGGTGGTGACGGCAGCCGAGCGCGCGCGGCACGCGGCATGGGCGGCCGCCAGGGTCGAACCGTCCTCGACCGCCATCTCAGTGACCTCCTGGCAGCGGATAGCGGCGGTCAGCACCGCGACGAGCCATCACTGCCACTTGCTGTACACGACACTCGCCGACCGCGTCGCCGACGCTGACAGGGGAGAGCTCCGCGCGGACCTGCTGCGCGCAGCAGAGCAGGCGAGCCGAGCGCGCGAAGTGTGGCTGGACTCTGCGCGCGAATTCGAGGAGATCACCACGGAGATCCGCGGACACCTCGCCCCGTCTGCACTCGAAGCGGCCAATCTGGCGCTGTGGACGGGCAGACTGGCCTACGTCAGTTCAGACTGGAACCTCTCAAGCGGGCCGTCCCATCCACTACCGTTCAGCTGAGAGTCTTGCACCGCGCCTCGCGGATCTGCCGTCGGTTGTCGGCGCGATTCACGAGACGTCCGAGGCTCTCGACAGCCTCGCGACCGCAAACCTGCAGCAGGCCCGGCTAACAGTCGCTGGCGGTCGGCTGCTCGTTCCGACGAGGTCACTGCCTGAGCGCTACAACGTGCCGACGCCATTCACCGAAGCCCCCACGCCCTATGCGGTCTCGCTGATCGCGTGCTGCCAGGACACCGCTCGTGCCGCGGCTCGTGCTGCCGAGTCGAGCGCGGAGATCGCAGCCCGAGTCGGATCCTCGAGCCGAACCCTGACCGCCGCCAGGGCACTGGCCCACGATCAGCCGGAGGCTCGTCAATCGAGTCGAACCGCCCCAGCCGCCCGGAACGTCGCGCTCATGCAGAGCACCGGGCCAGTCGAGAGCCGGCTCCGGAATCTTGGCGTGACG
>JASHQA010000390.1 GCA_030037785.1 Streptosporangiaceae bacterium | reverse complement strand
TATCAGCACGTCTACTCGCCGGCTCGCCAAGCGCGAGCTCTACGAGATCTCCGGGCACTGGGCGCACTACCGCGCGGGAGGTCAGCATTGCCACCATCCAGGTCGACTTCTACCAGCCCGAGCGGTTCGGCCTCGGCTACACCGGCCTCGACGGCGCCGGGCTTCCATCAGGCTCCGAGATGGGCGAAACGGTCCGGACCGCGTCGTGTCTAGCTGGCCGCCGCCACAGCTGCGCGAGACAGTGACCGCCAGTGCTGCTGACCGCTCTCCGGCAGCGTGTCGATCGGGTCGTAGTACTCGTACTCGCGCTCGAGCGCGAACGCGTCGTCGAGCTCCACCCCGGTGCGGTAGTTCTTCGTCCAGTACGAGATGCCCAGCTCGCGGTCGTACCGCGAGACCTGGTGCACCCAGCGCTTGCCTACGTACGGCACGTCGCAGACGACTCGCGGCGTGGCGAAGCCGGGCAGGTAGCCCATCACGTCGTGCTGTAGCTGCTGGGCCTGCGCCAGCGACAGCCGCCAGTGCTCACTGCCGGGGATCATGTCGCACATGTAGAAGTAGTACGGCATGATCTTCGCGTCGTCGAGCAGCGCGAAGCACAGGTCGAGTAGCTGCGCGGCGCTGTCGTTGGTGCCGCGCAGCAGCACGCCCTGGTTGCGCACGTCGCGGATACCGGTCTCGAGCATCGCCTTGGCCGCGCGCGCCACGAGCGGCGTCACGGACTGCGCCGCGTTCACGTGCGTGTGGATCGCGATGCTGACGTCCCGGTTGCGCGCGATCGTGGCCAGCCGCTCCATGCCGGAGCGCACCTCGTCGCTCAGCCAGTGCTGTGGCAGTCCCATGAGCGCCTTGGTGGCGAGCCGGATGTCCCGGATGCTGTCGATGCTCAGCAGCCCAGCCACGAACGATTCCAGGCGCGGCCACGGCAGGTTCGCGACGTCGCCGCCGGACACCACCACGTCCCGGACACCCGGATGAGCGCGCAGGTAGTCGAGCATCGCCCCGAGCCGCTCGGCGCGGCCGAGCTCGAACTTGTACTTGTCGATCACCGTCGTCGGGTTTCCGACGAGGTCCATCCGGGTGCAGTGGCCGCAGTACTGCGGGCACGTCTGCAGCAGTTCGGCGAGGACCTTGGTCGGGTAGCGGTGCGTCAGCCCCTCGACCGGCCACATCTCGGCCTCGTGCAGCGAGTCCCGGCTAGCGTGCGGGTGCGATGGCCACTCCGGGTGCCGGTCGCTGAACACCGGGATCATGTACCGCCGGACGGGGTCCGCATAGAACGCATCGGTGAAGCAGGGATCCGCGGCCGCCAGGCCAGGCACCATCGTGTTGATCATCTGCGGCGGCACCAGCATCGACATGGTGGCGCGCGCTGCCTGGTCTGCGTCCAGATCGGCGTAGAACCGCTCGTCCAGCCCGTCGCCGACGACCTGCCGCAGCTGGCGGATGTTCTTGACGCAATGTGCCCGCTGCCACTGCGCCGACTCCCAGTCCCGCGCTGGCACGTCGGCCCAGCCGGGCAGCCGTCGCCAGTCGGGTTCGGCCAGCTGCCGGTGGCGGTAGACATAGGGCTGGTCGATCACGGGTGCACCTAGCTCTTTCGCGGCACGTTCTGGTACGAGACGCAAGAACCTGCTGTCTGTATAGTTCTTGGCAGGAAAATCTATTGATTGCATACACTACTCTTGCACTCCTCACAAAACCAGGAGGAATCAGTCGTGACCGCAGCACCGGCCCGGCTCGGCTCGCCACTCGGCCTGCACCGAGTGCTGGAGCCGCCGGGCGTGCTCCCGCAGGCCGCGTGGCGGCTGGACGCCCGCGGTGACCTGTGGCCCGATGAGGTCCGGGTCGCGGTGCACCGGCTCAACCTCGACGCGGCATCGTTCCGCCAACTGCGATCGGAGTACCCCGACCCGGCCACGATCAGATCCGCGGTGCTGGGCATCGTGGCGGAGCGCGGCAAGCTGCAGAACCCGGTCACCGGCTCGGGCGGCATGCTGACCGGGGTGGTCGAGGAGGTCGGCCCGGACTCGCCGCTCGGCTTGCGGGCGGGCGACCGGATCGCGACGCTGGTGTCGCTCAGCCTGACGCCGCTGGTCATCACCGACGGCCTGGCCCGCTGGGGTGGCACGACCGAGCAGGTTCCGTGCGACGGTCACGCCATCTTGTTCGGGCGATCGATCGCCGCCAGGCTGCCCGCCGATTTGCCCGCCGCGCTGGCCCTGGCAGTGCTCGACGTGTGCGGCGCGCCCGCGCTCACCCACCGGGTGGTCAGCGCCAGCCCGAGCAGCAGGCCGGTCGTGACGATCATCGGCGCGGCGGGCAAGAGCGGGTCCCTGTCGGCGGCCGCGGCGAGACAGGCCGGGGCCGGCCGGATCATCGGCGTGGTGCCGCTGGCGGCCGAGGCTGCCACCCTGCGCGCGACGTGCGACACCGGTGGTCACGCCGGGCTGGTCGACGAGATCGTGGTCGCTGACGCTCGCGACCCGCTCGCGGTGTCCGCGGCCATCGCAGCCGCGGGCGGACCAGCGGACGTGACGGTGGTGTGCGTGGACGTGCCGGGCTGTGAAGGCGGCGCGATCCTCGGCACAGCACAGGGCGGCACCGTGGTGTTCTTCTCGATGGCGACGTCGTTCACTGCCGCGGCGCTCGGCGCGGAGGGCGTCGCGGCCGACGTCACGATGCTGGTCGGCAACGGCTACGTACCCGGGCACGCGCAGCTAGCGCTCGACCTGGTCCGCACCCAGCCAGCAGTCCGCGGCATTTTCCAGCGCCGCATCGACGAGTCCGATGGCCGGGACTAGGCAGTGCAGACACGACTCAGTCTCGACCCGGCGCTGGTGACCGAAGCGCGTGACCTAGCCGCGCGCGCTGGCCAGCCCATCGTCGACATGGCCAGGACGCACACCACGACCTCGATCGAGCGCGCCGTGCTGCGGCTGGCCGGGCTGCAGGGCGCCGACGCGGACGGCCTGCCGTGGGCGAACCGGCTGGTGGAGGCCATCACGAGCGCGACCGGGCTGCAGCACGGCGTTGCGCTGCCGGCCTGGGACGCGCTGATCACGGGTGGTTACGACGGCCTCGGTCAGCTAGCCGAGGCGGCCGCCGAGGGCAAGGCCGCGTTCCGGATCCCCGTAGGCGCGGCTGCGGCTGCGGCACGTGCTGCCGCTCGCGAGGCACTGGCGGCGGGCATCGGCCGGATCGACGCAAACCGGGTGCAGCGCCAGCAGATGATCGATGAGACGGCCGAGCCATCCCGGCCGTGGATCTACCTGATCGTCGCCACCGGTGACATCTACGAAGACATCCCGCAGGCCCAGGCGGCCGCCAGGGAAGGCGCGGACGTCATCGCCGTGATCCGGTCCACCGGCCAGTCCCTGCTCGACTACGTGCCGGAGGGCGCGACCCGCGAAGGTTACGCGGGCACGTACGCCACCCAGGAGAACTTCCGGCTCATGCGCGCCGCGCTCGACCAGACCTCGCGAGAGGTGGGCCGCTACATTCGGCTCACCAACTACGCCTCCGGCCTGTGCATGCCGGAGATCGCGGCGCTGGCCGGGCTGGAGCGGCTGGACATGATGCTCAACGACTGCATGTACGGCATCATCTTCCGGGACATCAACCCGCGGCGCACGTTCATCGATCAGCGGTTCGCCCGGCAGATCCACGCCCGCGCCGGGATCATCATCAACACCGGCGAGGACAACTACCTGACCACTGCCGACGCGGTCGATGCCGCCCACACGGTGGTGGTCAGCCAGCTGCTGAACGAGTTCTTCGGCAAGGAGGCGGGGCTCACCGACGGGCAGCTCGGGCTCGGCCACGCGTTCGAGATCAACCCCGCGCTGCCGGACTCGTTCCTGCTGGAGCTCGCGCACGCGCAGCTCATCCGGGAGCTGTTCCCCGACGCGCCGCTGAAGTACATGCCGCCGACCAAGCACATGACTGGCAACGTGTTCGCCGGTTACCTGCTTGACGCGTTCTTCAACCTGTGCGGCGTGATGACTGACCAGTCAATACTGCTCATCGGCATGATGACCGAGGGCATCCACACGCCGTTCCTCGCTGATCGTGACCTCGCGCTGGAGAACGTGCGCTACGTACGGAACGCGGCAGGCAGGCTGGGGGACAGCTTCGTGCCCGCGCCCGGCGGGTTCATCCAGCAGCGGGCAGCCCGCGTGCTCGGCGACTCGGTCAGGCTGTTGCGCAGGATCTGCGACCAGGGCTTGCTGACCGCGATCGCCGCGGGCACGTTCGGCATCACGAAGCGGCCCGCGGACGCCGGACGCGGGCTTGACGGGGTGATCGTGCGCGCCAGCGGCTACTTCAATCCGGCCTCGGACTTCCTCGAGACGGATAGTCCCGTCGCGGCTGAGGCGGTCCGATGACGGGGCAGATCGTGCGGCCATACGGGGACACCACCGGCGACGGACGGGTCCAGGTGTCGTTCACGCTCCCGGTGCCGTTCGGCACGGCGACCGAGCGGGCGCGAGCCGAGGGCGCGGCGCTGCAGCTCGCCGCGAAGATGGGGCTTGACCCGGCGATGGTGGTGCACGCGAAGGGCATGGGCCCGGATTACACGTTCTTCATCGTCTACGGCAGGGTCGCGCACCTCGTCGATCTGTCGCAGGTGACGGTCACCGAGCGGGAGTTTCCGCTGCTGTCCGCGGCTGAGGTGAATCTGCGGATCCGGTCCGCACTCGGGCGCAAGCTGGTCGTGGTGGGTGCCTGCATCGGCACCGACGCGCACACCGTGGGCATCGACGCGATCCTCAACGTCAAGGGTCACGCCGGCGAGAAGGGCCTCGAGTACTACCGGGAGATGCGGGTGGTCAACCTGGGATCGCAGATCGCCGTGCCGGAACTGGTCGCGCGGGCGACCGCCGAGCGCGCGGATGCCGTACTGGTCAGCCAGGTGGTTACCCAGCGGGACGCGCACCTCAGCAACGCGCGGCAGATGGCCGCCGCGTTCTGCGCCGCGGCAGGGCCGACCGGGCACCGGCCGCTGCTGGTGGTCGGCGGGCCCAGGTTCGACCCGGCCGCGGCGGCCAGCCTTGGCGTGGACAAGGTCTTCGGCAAGGGCACGACGCCCGGCGAGGTGGCCAGTTACCTGGCGGCCGCGGTTGGCCGGGCAGGCGCCCCCGTGGAACCAACGACGGACCTGGCGTCGTGAGTTCCGACGACAGGCTCGGGCTGACGGTAACGCACCAGCGGTACGTGCCCTACAGCCACGCGCACTACGGCGGCAGCTTGGTAGACGGCGCGTACGTGCTCGGCCTGTTCGGCGACGTGGCCACCGAGACGTGCATCCGCACCGACGGCGACGAGGGGCTGTTCGCGTCGTACTCGCAGGTGCACTTCCGCGCCCCGGTGCGGGCCGGCGACGTCCTGACGGTTTCGGCCACGGTGACCCGCGTCGGCACCCGCAGCAGGGAGCTGTCGTTCGAGGCCCGCGTGGTGTGCCGGGCACAGCCCGAGCGCGGCCCATCCGCCGCCGCCGTGCTGGCCACGCCGATTCTCGCCGTGACCGCGACCGGGACCGTCGTGGTGCCGCCCGCCTGAGCGAGGTGGCGCTACTCGCCGGCGAACCGTCCCTCACCGGCCGAGTAGGTGTAGATCTCGGCACCGGCGACGAAAGCAAGCTCGACCCGGCTCGGCACGTCGAGTGGGTCGCCTGACCAGATCACCAGGTCGGCGTCCTTGCCTGGCTCGATGGACCCGAGCCGGTCGTCGATGCCGACGATCCGCGCCGGGTTGATGGTGAGAGCCTGCAGTGCGGTGTCGCGGTCGAGGCCGTGCTTGACCGCGAGGCCGGCCTGGTAGGCGAGGAAGTGGATGGGGACGACGGGGTGGTCGGTCGTAATCGCGATCGTCACGCCCGCGGCAGCGAGCTTGCCGGGGGTGGCGAGCGACCGGTTCCGCAACTCGACCTTGGACCTGCTGGTCAGCAGCGGGCCGATGACGACCGGGATGCCCCTGGCCGCGAGGATGTCGGCAACCAGGTGGGCTTCGGTGCCGTGGTCGATCACCAGCCGGTAGCCGAACTCCGCGGCGATCCGAAGGCCGGTCGCGATGTCGTCGGCCCGGTGGCAGTGCTGTCGCCAGGGGATCTCGCGCCGCAGCACCCTGCCGAGCGCCTCGAGCTTGAGATCGCGGTCGACTGGCTTGCGCTCGCCTTCCGGCTTGCGCTGCTCGGTCTCGATGCGCTGCAGGTAGTTCGCGGCATCCACGAGTGCGCCGCGGATGACGGCCGCCGTTCCCAGCCGGGTGCTCGGGGTTTTGTTCTGCTGGCTGTACACCCGCTTGGGATTCTCGCCGAGCGCCGACTTCAGGCCGGCCGGAGCCTTGAGCAGCATCTCGTCTACGGTGCGGCCCCAGCACTTCAGCGCGGCGGTCTGCCCGCCGATGGGATTGCCGGAGCCGGGGTTGACGTTCACCGCGAGGACGCCGCCTGAGATCGCGTCCCGGAAGCCGATGTCGGCGGGGTTGATCGCGTCGATGACGCGCACGTGCGCGGTGACCGGCTCGGTCAGCTCGTTGGTGTCCTGGCCAGCCCAGCCCTCGCCCTCCTCGTGCACGCCGACGTGCCCGTGCGCCTCGACAAAGCCCGGCAGCACCCAGCCGCCGGCGGCGTCGATCACCCGCGCGTCGTCGGGTACCGCGACGTCGCGCCCGACGGCAGCGACCTTGCCGTCCGCGATCAGGATCGTGCCCCCGTCGACGGGTTCGCCGACGATCGGGACGATGTGCCCGCCGACGATCGCTACCGCAGTGCCTGCCATCTGCTCGCTCCCTCAGTTGCCCGAAACCACACCAGTGTCAGCGGGAACCGGCCCGACCGGCCGCTGATTCCGGCGACACGAAGCCACGGCGGCCGCCGACCCCGCGAGGGGGCCGGCGGCCGCCGTGGTGAGCCTCGCGGCTGCTACACGTCGCCGAACGACTGGATCTCGGCGAGCTCGGTCTCGGACAGCTCACGCGGCATGTCGCCGTTAGCCACCTTGGCACGCTGGACGTGCTGCCGGATGCCCTCCACGACCTCGGGATTGGCGAGCGTGGTGACGTCACCGACGTCGGCGAAGTTGGACACCGACGCGATGACGCGGCGCATGATCTTGCCGGACCGGGTCTTGGGCATGTCCGGCACTATCCACACGTTCTTCGGCCTCGCAATCGGGCCGATCTCCCGGACTATTGTCTGCTTGACCTTGTCCTCCATGTCCGGAGATGCCTCCAGACCCGGCTTGAGCGAGACGTACATCTCCACCACGCGCCCGCGGATGTCGTCGATGACCGGCACGGCGGCGGCCTCGGCCACCTCGGGCACGGTCAGCGCGGCGGACTCCAGTTCCTTGGTGCCGAGCCGGTGCCCGGCCACGTTGATGACGTCGTCGATGCGGCCGAGGATACGGATGTAACCGTCCGCCGAGCGAACCGCACCGTCACCGCACAAGAACGGCCAGTCGTGCCAGTCCTTGCTGTCGGGGTCCCGGTTGTACTTGCGGTAGTAGACGTCGAGGAACCGCTCTGGCTGGCCCCACACCGTCTGCATGATGCCCGGCCACGGGTTGCGGATG
>JASHQA010000389.1 GCA_030037785.1 Streptosporangiaceae bacterium | reverse complement strand
GACTGCACTCCGCCGCGGTCACCGCGTGGTGGCTGCTGCCGCTGCTGCTGGTCGTGCTGCTGCCAGTCAGCGTGGCGAGGGCCGTCAGCGGCTCTCTCCTTCCTCTGCGTAGACACGCACCGCGTACGCCTCCAGCTTCTCCTCACACTCCGCCAGGCCGCTGACCGCCTGCTGGAGGCCGTCCGAGCCGAAGACGTCCCGCTCGCGGACCCTGGTTAGCCAGCTGCGCAGCTTGACCAGGTCGACCTCGTTTTCCTCCAGTTCGGCGTAGCTGAAGTGGTTGCCGGCGTACTCCTTGTCGATGCCGGCGACGAAGTCGATGCACTTGTCGACGATCTCCTCGTACTCGTCGTTGCGAGCAGCCTGGAACTGGGCCAGGATGTCCGCCTGCCCGGCCAGCACGTCGCAGGACAGCAGGATCGCCGTGCCACCCATGTCGGCGATCTCGCTGCGCAGCTTGCGCAGCGCGCGCTCGGCGGAGTTGCTCGCTGGCAGCGCCGCGACTGAGGACTGCAGGTAGATCGCGCCCAGGTTCTTGACGCGCCGCCAGACCGCGGCGCGCAGCCTGGTCGGCTCGGACGGCACGTGATACGCGAGCACCAGCCAGCTGTCGGGCGACGGGGCGGGGACCGGATCGGCGCCGGGAAGCGGGCCCGCACGCCCCTCGGTGCGCCGCGGCCGGCGCTGCGGGGTGGCAGGCACGGTCAGCGACGCATGTCCACCGCGTTGACGCGGGCCGGTCTGATGGTGACGACCACGCGCTTTTGTCCCGGCTGATCCATCCGGCGCAGGTCGGCCTCGTACTTGGCGCCGACCTTGTCGGCGAATTCGTAGTCGTCGTCCGGCGTGATCTCCGCGTCACCGCGCAGCTCCAGGTACCGGAACGGGCCGGCCGGGTCGAGGATGAACAGCGCGCACTGCGGCCGTTTCATCAGGTTCTTGACCTTCTGCCGGGCGGTGTTGAGTGACAGCGCCACGCTGTCGCCGTCCGCCAGGAACCACACCTCCGTGAGCTGCGGGCGGCCGTGCGGGTCGATGGTCGCCAGCGTGGCGCACGGGATGGTGAGCAGGTCGCGGAAGTCTTCGGGGATGTTCGTCGCCATGCCCTCATCTATACCCTGCGCGGCCGGGTGGGCGCGCGCAAAGTCAGGGGCCGCTGCCGGACTGGACCGTCTGGACGGCGAGGAGCTGCACCGAGCTGTTAGCGCACGCGGTTGCCGCGACGGATGTCAGCAGGGCGCTGGTCTGGCCAGGCGGGTATATCTTGAGCGTCTGCACGGCGACCGGTGAGCAGGCAGCCGACGAGTAGTTCAGCGCGGAGGCGATCTGCAGGTCAGCATGCGCCGTGCCACCCGGTGCCAGCGTTATCAACTGCCGCGGGAAGACCGGGTCCTCGGTGGCCGGCGCGCCGACCTGGCTGCCCGAGGCGGTGACGAACGAGACGCCAGGGTAGCCGTACAACGTGCACGCGGAGCGCGACGTGTTGGTGAACTCGATCGGGTAATAGGTGCTGCCCGCGGCCACGCTGCCGGGTCCCAGGGACACCTGCAGGGCGGCGGTGGTGCAGCCCCCAGCTGGGGTCGCGGGGCTGCTCGCGGGGGCCGACGAGGCCGGGGCGGTGACGGTGACGGTGACGGTGGGCCGCGCTGACGCGCCGGAGCCGCAGCCGGCCAGCAGCCCGGCCGCCGCGAGACAGGCAGCAGCGGCGAGCGGTGTCGCCATCCCTGGGGCTGGCTTCATCGGTGCGTCCTCACGACGTGGTCGGCTCGGCAGCGTGCAGCTCAGTATGCAAGCAGGTCGCGCAGCGCCGCGACAACCTTGGGAGTGGTGGGGATGACCTCGTCCTCGAGGGCGTCGGCGAACGGCAGCGGCACACAGGCGGCGGCGACCCGGCGGATCGGGGCGTCGAGCAGCTCGAAGCCCTCGTCGGCCACGATGGAGGCCACCGTGCCACCCCAGCCGCCCTGGTAGGGGTTTTCCTCGACGATGAGCAGTCGCGATGTCTTCCGTACCGACGCCAGCACCGCGGCCATGTCCAGTGGCACCAGGCAGCGCAGGTCGATGACCTCGGCCTGCACCCCGGAGCCCGCCAGCTCGTCGGCGGCTGCCAGCGCGAGCGGGACGGTCGCGGCGAGCGCGACGATCGTGATGTCGGTGCCGGGCCGGGCGACCGCCGCCTCGCCCAGCGGGACCACGTGACCGTCGGGTGCCGCTTCGCCGCGGCTGGCGAACAGGCCCTTGTGCTCGAAGAACACCACCGGGTCGTCGGTGCGGATCGCGCTGGCCAGCAGGCCCACGACGTCAGCCGGGTTGGACGGGGCGACGACCTTCAGGCCGGGAACGGCCAGCGCCCAGTTCTCCACGGACTGGGAGTGCTGGGCGCCGAAGCCTAGCCCGCCGCCGTTGGCCGTCCGGATCACCAGCGGCACGGTGACCTGACCGCCGGTCATGTACCGCATCTTGGGGATCTCGTTCGCCAGGTAGTCCCAGCAGCAGGCGAGGAAGTCGGAGAACATGATCTCGGCCACCGGCCGGATCCCCGTCATGGCCGCGCCCATGGCGATGCCGACGATGGCCTGCTCGGATATCGGGGTGTCCCGCACTCGGTGCGGGCCGAACTCAGCCTGCAGCCCGACCGTGGTCTTGAACACGCCGCCTGCCGCGCCGATGTCCTCGCCCAAGCAGACGACGGCGGGATCGCGCCGCATCTCCCTGGCGATCCCGTCGGCGACGGCGTCTCGGTAGGTGATCAGGTCCGCCACTGGTGTCCTCCGTCCGCCCACACGTCGGTCAGGGCCTGCGCCGGGTCCGCTCCGTCGGCCGACTTCGCGGCCGCGACGGCGTCGGCGACCACCCCGGCTGCGCGCGCGGCCGCCGCGGTGATCTCCTGATCGGGCACGCCTAGCTCACTGAGCCGGCGGCTGGCCACGTCCAGAGGATCGCGCGCGAGCCACCGCTGCACCTCCTCGGCGGGCCGGTAGGTCGCCGGGTCGGTGCGGCTGTGACCGAAGTGCCGGTACGTCTGCGCCTCCAGCACCGTCGGCCCGCCACCCGCTCGGGCCCGGTCCGCGGCCCGGCCGACGGCATCGGCCACGACGACCACGTCGTTGCCGTCAATGACCTCGGCGGGCAGCCGGTAGGCGGCCGCGCGGTCCGCGGCCGGGTGCTCGACCGCCGTCACCGAGCTGATCGGCGTGTACTCCATGTAGAGGTTGTTCTCACAGATGAACAGCACGGGCAGGGCCCACACGGCGGAGAGGTTCAGCGCCTCGTGGAAGGCGCCGATGTTGGTGGCGCCGTCTCCGAAGAACGCGACCGCGACCTGGTCCGTGCCGCGAAGCAGTGCTGACCACGCCGCCCCGGCGGCGAGCGGCAGGTGCGCGCCGACGATGGCGTAGGAGCCGAGCATCCCGGCGGACGCCTTGGTCAGGTGCATCGAGCCGCCCTTGGCCTGGCACACCCCGGTGGCCTTGCTCATGAGCTCGGCGAGGCACTCGGCCGGGGCCGCTCCGCGGGCCATCGCGTGATGATGGCCGCGGTAGGTGGCGAACACGTAGTCGTCGGGTCGCAGCGCCGCGCTCGCGCCCACCGCGACGGCTTCGTGCCCGGCTGCCAGGTGCGTGGTGCCCTTGACCAGCCCGGCCAGGAACGCGTCGTGCGCGGCTTTCTCGGTGCCGCGGATGACAGACATCAGCTCGTACAGCTCAAGCAAGCGCGGGGCGTCGACAGTCGCCGTCATGCGTTGCCTCCTCCGAGCTGATCGGGTGTGAGCTCCCCCCGGCCAGCGGCAGTGTTGAGGTTCGACTGGCTCTCTCGCAGCGTGTCAAGCGCGCCGCCCGCGGTCCAGTACTTGCGCCCGGCGACGAGCAGTTCCTCGGCCGGGAACTTGGTGATCACCTCGCACCCGTCGGCCGTGACCACGACCTCCTCTTCGATCCGCGCGGCCGACCAGCCGTCGGCGGCCGGCCAGTAGGTCTCGAGCGCGAACACCATGCCCTCTTCCAGCGGCTCGGGATGGTCGAGCGAGACGAGCCGGGAAAAGATCGGCTTTTCCCAGATCGACAGTCCGACGCCGTGCCCGTACTGGAGCGCGAACGCGGCCATCTCATCCGGGAAGCCGAACTCCTGCGCGCGCGGCCACAGCGACACGACGTCCCCGGTGGTGACGCCGGGCCGCACCATCGCGATCGCGGCGTCCATGTACTCCCGGCAGCGTACATAGGCGTCGCGCTGCGCGCGGGAGGCGCTGCCGACCGCAAACGTCCGGTAGTAGCACGTCCGGTAGCCGTTGTAGCTGTGCAGGATGTCGAAGAAGGCCGGGTCGCCGGGCCGGATCAGCCGGTCCGAGTACACGTGCGGGTGCGGCGAGCAGCGCTCGCCGGAGATGGCGTTCACGCCTTCGACGAACTCGCTGCCGTGGTCGTACAGCACCTTGGCGACGAGGCCAACGCACTCGTTCTCGCGCACGCCGGGCCGGAGGAACTCATAGAGCTCCTGATACGCCCCGTCGACCAGGGCGCACGCGTGGGCCAGCAGGCCAATCTCGTCGGCAGTCTTGATCCGCCTTGCCTCCATGAACACCTGCTGACCGTCCACAGCTTCGACGCCCGCGTCGCGGAGCGCGGCGAGCACCGGCAGTTCGGCCATGTCGACACCGACCGGCTCGGTGGCCACGCCGTGCTCGTGCAGCACGCCGGTCACCTGAGCGGCGAGTTCCCGCGCGATGCCGGCGTCCGGGTGCAGCGCACCGCGCAGCGTCGAGATCCCGGCTCGCGCGCCGGTGGCCCTGGCGCCCTCGACAGTGGGCGGGCCCCCGGTGTGGTCGAGCCAGGGGTTGTAGATCTGGTGATGTCGCGCGGCTGAGCCGAAGTCCCACACCACGGGCTCGCCACCGCGCGGCAGCAGCGCGAACCGCACCAGCTTGTCCATCGCCCAGGTGCCGATGTGCGTGGCAGTCATGTACCGGATGTTCGCGAAGTCGAACGTCAGCAGCGCGCCGAGGGAGGACTCGTCCAGCTTCGCCTTGAGTCTGGCCAGCCGCGCCGTCCGCAGTCTGGCCAGGTCGACGCGCTGCTCCCAGTCCACCGCGTTGGCGCCGTAGGTGTGAATCGCCATCGCCTGCTCACCTCACTCGTGGGTCGTGATCTTCAGCGGCGCGGCCGGGCGGACGTGAGCGTAACAACAGACGATCACGCCGGCGGTCCTGGCGGGACCGAAGCCGACGGCGCCGATCCGGGCGCTGCCGACCAGTAGTACGGTCGTGCCCCGAGCGTTCATGTCCCGGACAGCGTCGAACACCGTCCGCAGGGTGTTCGGTGCGAGGCCCATCGACGGCTCGTCGAGGACGACTACGGCCGGGTCGAGCATGAGGCAGCGGGCGAACTCGACGAGCCGCTGCTGCCCGCCGGATAGGCTGTGGTTCTGCGGCACCTGCACCACTCCGGCCCGGAGGACCTCACGCGGGCTCCTGCAGGTGAGCCGCTCGCCGTGATGCAGGACCTGTCCCGATCGCGGCGTGAGGATGCCGCTGATGACGGCCAGCAGCGCGGATTCCTGAGCCCGAAGACGACCCGCAGGCGGCTACCAGGGCCGTCGCGATGACTGCTGTCGTGCCAGTAGCCAAATGCCGGGTGCGATGCGTGAGCGACGTCATGCCCGGTGCTCCTTCCGTCAGTGAAAGGCGCGATCGTTGCGGACTGCCGGCCGGACCCGGCCGGCGGCTGTCGTGACGCCGCAGCGTCACAATGTGCTGTCTTCCTGTCTGTCGTTCTCATTCGTGCCGTCCGGGGCGAGCCCGTCGGGCACTACGGCGTTCTCGCTGACCAGCTGCAGGCCCGAGGCGCGAGCTTGCAGCTCAAGCAGCGTGGCGAAGTCCTGCTGGCCGAACCCGTTGCCGACCAGGCTTTGCACCAGCTGGTGCACCAGGGACGCCACGGGCATCGGCACCTCGTGCTCGCGAGCCGCGGCGAGCCCGAGGTCGAAGTCCTTGCGCAGCAACTCGGCGGTGAACGTGGCGTGGTAGTCCAGGTTGACCAGCGCGGGTGACTTGTATCTGGTGAACATCGAGCCCATGACGCTGGCGTTGATGCAGGCGAGGAACGCCTGCCGGGTCACGCCGGCCTTCTCCGCGAGCACCGTAACCTCGGTCAGCGACTGCATCACGGAGCCGAGCAGCAAGTTGTGGCACAGCTTGACGGTCCTGGCGACTTCGCCCGGCCCGACGTAGCTGGCGCCAGCGCCGAGCACGTCGAGGTACGGCCGTACCTGCGCAGCAGCGTCGGACGGTCCCGATATCGCGAACGTCAGCTTTCCGGCCGCGGCCACCCGCGGATTGCCCATCACCGGTGC
>JASHQA010000388.1 GCA_030037785.1 Streptosporangiaceae bacterium | reverse complement strand
GGTATCTGATAGGCTCAGCGGGTGCCTCGCGGTGTGACAAAACGGCGACCGGCCACCGTGGCCGCGCTGCTCGACGCGGCGCTGGACCTGTTCGCCAGGCAGGGTTTCGGCGCTACCTCGATACCGGATATCTGCGCCCGCGCGGGACTGACGAAGGGCGCGTTCTATTCCAACTTCGCTAGCAAGGACGAGTTGTTCCTCGCCCTGCTCGATCGCAGCTGGAGTCACCGCGCCGCGCGAATGCGCGCCGCGCTGCCGGCGAGTGACACCCTGGCCCAGGCGCTCCGTGGCCGAGCCGAACTGCCGGCCCTGGATGTTGATCGCGACTGGACGCTCATCTCGATGGAGTTCTCGCTGCACGCCATCCGTCGACCCGAGGTGGCGAAGCTCCTGGTCGAGCACGAGGCGCGGGCCCGCGCCGAACTGGCCGCGCTGCTGGCTGCCGCGCTCGAGGGCGCCGGGCGGGTGCCGACCGTTCCGGTCGATGACCTGGCCCGCATGGTGGTTGCGATCGCCGAGGGCAGCGACATCCAAGCACTCACCGACAACGCGGGCAGCGGCGGGCACACCGACCTTGGCCGGACCGCGATCACCGGTGTGGTCCAGCAATTTTCCGCGCCGAACGAGCCACCGCCAGAGCGCACCCCGGAGGTCGACCGATGACAAGTCCACTCGCTCCGGGCCAAGCAGCAGGCGCCGTGGCCCGCCCGCGCGAAGCGCTCGCGTTCGACCCGCTGGCTGCCCTGGATGACCTGCTGGCCGGCGTGGGCCTGTCGACCACCACCGCGGCTGCCACCGTCGCGTTCACCGGCCAAGATCCGATCCTGCCTGCGGTCCTGCGCCTCGGCGCGAGCATCGGCATCCCGATCATGGCGGCGGCGGTCGGCGCGGTCGCCCTGCACCGCCACCGCGGCGGACCGGCGCAGCGCCTGGAACTAGACCTGCGGCAGGCGGTGCACGGGATCTCGTCGGCGGCGTTCTGGCACCCGACGCTCAACGGCGAGCCGCCGCCGTCCCCGCTCGTGGCAGACAACCCGTTCCTGCTCGCGCCGTACGTGACGCGGGACGGCCGCTGGATCATGGCCTCGGGCGTCTACCCGCGCCAGGTCGCCCAGTGGTGCAGGTTCCTGGACGTGCCACCCGACCGCGCCAAGGTCGCGGCGGCGATCGCCACCTGGACTGGATTCGAGCTGGAGGAGGCGGCCTACCGGGCGGGGCTGCCGGCCAGCGTGATCCGCACGCCGGCGGAGTGGCGTAGCCACGAGCAGGGCGCGATCCTGGCAGCGCTGCCGGTCATCGGGCTGGAGCGCATCGGCGACGCCCCACCCAGGGCCTTCGGCCCGGCGGAGCGGCCCTTCGACGGCATCCGCGTGCTGTCGTTCAGCCACGCCGTCGCCGGGCCGGCCGT
Source organism: Streptosporangiaceae bacterium (assembly GCA_030037785.1). GTDB lineage: Bacteria > Actinomycetota > Actinomycetes > Streptosporangiales > Streptosporangiaceae > JAJYUU01. The sequence continues at coordinate 3,168 of JASHQA010000388.1, read as the reverse complement.
CGGCCGCACGCTCGCCGAGCAGGGCGCGGACGTGCTGTGCGTAACCCGCCCGAACGACGTGGAGCACGACTTCATCTACGACGAGGCCAACGTCGGCTCTCGGAGCGCCTACGTCGACCTCGGCACCGACGGCGGCCAGGGCCGAGCGGCCCGGCTGCTCGCGGGCGCGGACGTCGTCGTCAACAACCACCGCGGCGGCAAGCTCGAACGACGCGGTCTAGACCCGCATCAGCTCGCCGAGAAGTACCCCGGCATCAGCTACGTGTCGGTCACCTGCTACGGCTCCACCGGCCCGTGGGCGGATCGCGGCGGGTTCGACATGAACGGATCGGCCGCGTCCGGTCTCATGACCATCGAGGGAACGGAGTCCGTGCCGAGGCTGCCGGTCACCGGGCTCATCAACGACTTCATCACCGGCTACATGGGTGCCGTGGGCGCGAGCGCGGCGCTCGTGAAGCGCGCCACCGAGGGTGGCTCGTGGCACGTGACGGTCAGTCTGACGCGCACCGCCATGTGGTACCCGCCGCTGGGTCTCGTGGATCCGGCGCTAGCCGGCAGCGACGAGCAGCACAGCCTTCGTGACCCGGCTTCCTATGACGCCCCGAGCCCGCTCGGCGACGTCCACATGCTCGCGCCGCCCGTCCACTTCTCCGCGACACCGCCGGCCTGGCGGGACCCGATCCTCGTCCCGCGGGGTTCGGGGCGCGCCGAGTGGCTGTCCGGCAGTCGCCAGGATGCAGGTCGCGCGGAGCCTCGCTGACGAGCTGGTGGGATGGGGCCTGCGGCCGGTCCGCGGTGCGCCGGAGTGGCAGCCGCCCAGCACACCAGCACTCGGAGCATAATGCTTCGTATGCGCCTGTCTGCCCGCTCCGATTACGCACTGCGCGCCGCCATCGAACTGGCGGCGGCGGATCCGGGCCACGTGACGGCGGACCAGCTCGCCCGGACGCAGGGCATGCCCAGCAAGTTCCTCGAGGCGATCTTGACGCAGCTGCGCCGGGCTGGCCTCGTGCGCAGCCAGCGTGGGCCAGACGGTGGCTTCTGGCTGGCCCGGCCCGCTAGCGACATATCACTGGCAGACATCATCAGGGCGATCGACGGCCCGCTCCTGGGCGTGCGCGGGGAGCGCCCGGAAAACATCGGCTACACCGGCGCGGCCGAGCCGCTGCAGACGGTGTGGATCGCGTTGCGCGCCAACGAGCGAGCGATCCTCGAGGAAGTCACCCTCAGCCACATCGTGACCGCGAAGCTGCCGCCGGGCGTGCAGCAACTCGCCGACGACCCGAAGGCGTGGACCTCTCAGTGGGTCAACTGAAGAGCCCGCGCCGTCCGGACGGCGCGGGCCTTTCTCATCTGGTCTGACGTATGCGCCGGGCTAAACCGGGACCATGTCGGTCATCTCGCGGGCCAGCTTGTCGAACTTCGGCGCCGCCCCGGGCAGCGTGACCGGCTCCAGCACCGGCTCGGCCTGCGACATGCGCTGATCGGCGCCGACCTTGATGGCTCGCTGCGGCATCACCAGGCGCTGTGGCCCATCGGACTGCGGGATCCGCACGGTGCCGGGCGCCCGCGCGGCGGAACCGACCGGCACTGGCTCCTCGGGAGCGTCCTGCATCGCCGCGGGCTCTGCCGGGCCGCGCGCCAGCGCGGGCTCGAGCGGGATGCCGAACACCGGCTCGTTCTGCAGCTCGGTCAGCGCGAAGCCGTCCGACACCTCACGCAGGACCTGGGACAACGGCGCCCCGAGGGCGTCGCAGATCGAGGCCAGCAGCTCCGAGGAAGCTTCCTTCCGGCCGCGCTCGACTTCGGACAGGTACCCGAGGGAGACCCGGGCCGTGGCCGACACCTCGCGGAGGGTACGACCCTGGCGGAGACGCAGTCGCCGTAGCGCGTCACCGAGCAAGTGACGAAGCAGGACCATCGTCGCGCTCCCTCCCCGAGGCTGGATTTACTGACCCCTCTACCGTACCCGCCCGGGCGGACTGGGCGGGAGAGGGCATAGCTGCGTGTTCACCAACACGTAACACTGTAATCAGCCCAGTCCTTCCCGCAATACGTTAACTAGCAGGGACAACACCCGGCGGACCGTCTCCTCGCGTACCTGCTGACGGCCGCCGACCAGCTGCAGGCCCCGGCTCCTGGCGCCGGCTGGGTCGGCGACCGCGATGAAGACGGTCCCCGCCGGCTTACCATCAGCGGGACCCGGGCCGGCCACGCCGGTGGTCGCGACGCCGTACGTCGCGCCGAGTATCCGGCACACCCCGACGGCCATAGCGGAGGCCACTTCCGGATCAACCGGGCCCTGCCGGGCCAGCAGCTCGGCAGGCACGCCAAGCAGCGCCTCCTTGAGGTCGGTCGCGTACGCGACGACGCCGCCGCGCAGCACCACCGACGCTCCCGCCACGCTGGTCAGCGCGCCGCTGACTAGTCCGCCTGTCAGGGACTCGGCCACCGCGACCGTGCGCCCGCTCGCCGTCAGCAGCTGAACGGCCAGCCGAGCGAGCTGTCCGGTTTCGTCTGGGTCCGGGTCCGGATCCGGACCCGGACCCAAGGCGGCGTCGGCTGCCGCGGCCGGACTCACCGCACCGCCTGGCGAAGCCGGATCGCCCTAACGGTGTAGTCGGCGCCGGTGACCACGGTCACGATCAGTGCCGCGCCCATGACGATCGCCCGCACCAGGTCGACGTGCCAGGGCAGCACATACAGGCTGATGGCGACGATTTGCAGCAGGGTCTTCACCTTGCCGCCCCTGCTCGCCGCGATCACGCCCCGCCGGATGACCCAGAATCGCAGCGCGGTGACGCCGACTTCCCTGATCACGATGACGCAGGTGATCCACCATGGCAGCTCGCCGAGAAAGGACAGCGTGACCAGGGCGGATCCGGTCAGTGCCTTGTCGGTGATCGGATCGGCGATCTTCCCAAAGTCCGTGATCAGGCTGCGCCGCCTGGCCAGCTCGCCGTCGAGCAGGTCAGTGACCGACGCGACGGCAAACGCCACGAACGCTATTGCCCGGTCGGCCGTGCCGCCCGCCAGCAGGAACCAGATGAACACCGGCACCAGGGCGAGGCGCGCGACCGTGAGCGCGTTGGCAACGTTGACCAGGCCGGGGGCCGGGCGCCGGACCTGGTCAGCTGCCCTGACCTGGCCCGCGGCCGCTGGGTCCGC
>JASHQA010000387.1 GCA_030037785.1 Streptosporangiaceae bacterium | reverse complement strand
TCTACGGCGACCGCGTGACCCTTGAGATCGCTACGGCGGGGCTCGCTATTGGCGCGGCGGTCGGAATCGGTCTCGGCGTGGTAGCTGGCCTTCGGCGCGGCTGGGTGGACGTCGTTCTCGGTCGGCTCATGGACATTGCGCTCGCGTTCCCGCCGGTGTTCTTTGGGCTGCTGTTCGCTGCCACCCGTGGTCCGGGGATCTGGTCAGTTGTCATCGCGATCGCCCTGGTGACCTGGGCGCAGTTCGCCCGGGTGATTCGCAGCGAGGTCATCTCGCTCAGCGAGAAGGGGTTCATGGCGCTAGCACGAGTGCATGGTGCTTCCCAGCTGCGGACCACGTTTGCCCATATTCTGCCCAACATCGCACCGACATGCGTCGTGCTGATCAGCCTGCGCGTCGGATTCGTGGTGATCCTTGACTCGATCTTCAGCTACCTCGGCGCAGGGGTGGCTCCGCCGGCAGCGTCCTGGGGCGGGATGATCTCCGATGGGCAGGCCTACATTTCAACGGCCTGGTGGATTGCCCTCGCTCCAGGCCTCGCGATCTTGGCGGTAGTCCTGTCACTGAATCTAACCGGTGACTGGCTGCGTGTCCGGCTCGACCCTACGTTGCGTGGCTCCGACCTGAAGCGCCAGATGCGAAGCGGCCAGGCGATTTGGCGCCTGGTCTGGCCCTCTCGGAGTGAGCTATCCGCGGCTGAGCCGCAGACAGACGGGAACCTCGATGGACAGCGGTGAACGTGATCTGCTGTCAGTGCGTGACCTCAGGGTTGCTTTCCAGGTCGGTGGCCAGGCTGGGCTCGCAGTCGCCGGCGTCACGTTTGCTGTGCGCCGCGGCGAGTCCGTCGGCCTCGTAGGTGAATCCGGCTCCGGCAAGAGTGTCACCGCGATGTCCATTGTTGGGCTGCTGCCGAAGACGGCGACAGTGACTGGCAGTGTGGAGTTCGACGGCGTTGACCTATTGTCCCTCGCGCCCCGCGCCCTGAGGGAATACCGTTGGAAGCGCATCGGCATGATCCTGCAGGATCCGCTCGCAGTGCTGAACCCCGTCTTCACGATCGGCCGCCAGCTAGCTGAACCGCTGCGGATACGCCGCGGTCTGCGCGGGGAGCAACTGCGTAGCCGATGTATCGAGCTACTGAGGCTGATGGACATCCGCTCAGCCGAAGAACGCCTCAAGTCGTTTCCGCATCAGCTGAGTGGTGGTATGCAGCAGCGCGTGGTCGGCGCCATAGCCCTAGCCGGCGAGCCCGACCTGCTGATCGCCGATGAACCGACAACAGCTCTTGACGCTACGATAGAAGCAAGCTACCTACGCCTGCTGCGCAATATCCGTGAGAGCACCGGGCTCTCACTGCTCTTTATCTCGCACGACCTATCGCTCGTCTCCAGCCTGTGCGACCGCGTTATTGTCATGTACGCTGGAGCGATCGTCGAGGATGGGCCGGCGAGGGAGGTCTTGTCCACACCTAGTCACCCCTACACACGTGCCCTGCTAGAAGCAATCCCGTCATTGCAGCGCAGGCACGAGCGCCTGCCTGTGGTGCCCGGAATTGCTCCGAGCATTTTCGCTAGTCGAACCGGATGTCCGTTCCGGACGCGCTGCTCTCGCTATATTCAACTTGACCGGCCCACCGTGTGCGCCGAGAGTATGCCGGTCATGCAGCCGAGTCAGGCCGGTCATGGCAGCGCCTGCCATTTTCCTCTTCTGACGAATACAGGTGACTACACGGATGACCACCGAGAGCATCGCATCACGCCGAATGTCGGCGAGTGAGGCTGCTGCACGCCTGCAGATCAAGCGAGCCACACTCTATTCGTATGTCAGCCGTGGTCTGATCCCGCGGCAGGTCGAGGACGGTCGGAGCATGTTCGACCGCCGGGATGTCGAGAAGTTGGTCCGATCGTCCCGGCATCGCGAAGTCAATCTCGTCGAGCGGCGGAGAAACCATGATCTGTTCTTTGTCACGGAGCTGACGCTCATCGATGGCGCCAATCTCTACTACCGCGGACGTGACGCGATAGAGATGAGTCGGAGCTGGCGATTTGAAGATGTTGCGGCCTGGCTCTGGACCGGCGACGATGGCGCCTGGCAAGGCAGCTGCTGGTCTGTACCCGCTGCGCTGAGCCATGTCACCGAGCGCCTGAGCACCATATTGGATCACGGGGCCGAGCCGATCGAGCGGTTCGGTGTGGCTGTTGCCCTTGCCGCTATCGAGGACGACCTCCGCTACGACCTCAGCCAGCGGTCTGTTGTCCTGACGGGGCAAGGCTTGATTGCGCTCCTGGTCGACTCTCTGCCGCTGGTTGCGGCTAAGCCTGCGCCTGCGGGGGCGATAATCGCCGAGCGCCTATGGCCGCGGCTGACGGCAGTGCGTCCGACGCCGGCCAGGATCGCCGCGCTCAATGCGGCGCTAGTTTTAATGGCGGACCACGAACTCGCGCCATCCACCTTTGCTGCCCGGGTCGCCGCGGCCTTTAAGTCGAACCTATATGCCGTGGTGAGCACGGGTCTCGGGCCAACGAACGGCCTCTACCATCGTTCGAATGCGACGGAGGTCGAGTCCTTCCTAGGCGAGGCTCTCGAGATGGGCGTTGGGCGTACGTTCGGCCGACGCCTCCAGACGGGTAAACCGGTAGAGGGATTCGGCCAGCCCCTATATCCCAACGGGGACCCCCGCGGCGCCGAGTTGCTCAGTCGCCTGCGCGACCTGGGGGCGAGCGAGCGGCGCGCCGAGGTCGTCGAGCGGGTCCTCGCACTCGGACGCGAACGGGAATTTGGTCGGCCGAATGCTGAGTTCGGTCTGGGGGCGCTGTCCTTCCTGATGGAAATGGCGCCGGGGTCAAGCCAGATAATAGCTTCGCTTGCCCGGACCGTCGGCTGGATCGCGCACGCCCTGGAGGAGTACGAGAATCGGACTGAATTCCGGGTCCGCGCAGCCTACCTCGGGCCGAGATGACGGCAAGCGGGCAATCGCTCCCGCTGACGCATGTTGATAACTCGATCAATATTGACCTCACTAGCGATAATCGGTAGCATTGCCATCGTTCTGAGTTGCACCGCAACTTAGTTCGTGTACTGCCTTTTTTCCCAAGAAACGTGAGATTGGGGTTCCGTGGGCTCTACCGCTGTGTCAGGCACCTCTAATGCAGTCGACGTTGTCGTAGTGGGTGGCGGAAACGCTGGCCATTGCGCCGCCTTGTCGGCACGTGAGCTTGGCGCGTCGGTTCTCCTGGTGGAGCGTGCTCCAGCCAAATGGCGGGGAGGGAATACGGCGTTTACCGGTGGTTCAATGCGGGCCTCGTACAACAGCGTCGAGGAGCTGCTTGAGATCATCCCCGAGATGTCCGAGGAGGAACTAGCAGCCACCCAATTCGCTGTCTATCCAGATTCCGCATTTCTCGATGATTTGGCGCGCCTAACGGAGTACCGCACCGATCCCGATCTCGCCGAGGTTCTGGTCCGCCGCAGTATGCCGACGATGAAGTGGATGCACTCCAAGGGGATTCGGTTCATTCCACAGTACGGCCAGTACTCCTACAATGTCGGCGGCAAAGCACGGTTCTTCGGAGGCACTGTCGTGGAGGCCGTGGGAGGCGGTCCAGGGCTGATCGAGGCGGAGAGCGGGCAGTGCCAGGCGGCTGGGGTCCAGACGCTGCACGGGACGCGCGCCGTTCGTCTATTGCGCGACGGCAGTGGCATCCACGGCATCGAGGTAGAGACGGCCGGCGTCCGCTCAACCATCCCGACGTCGGCTGCCATCCTGGCTTGCGGCGGGTTTGAGGCGAATCTCGAGTGGCGAACGCGCTACCTGGGCCCAGGTTGGGATGTTGCGAAGGTTCGTGGCACGAGGTACAACACCGGTGACGGACATCGCATGGCGATTGAAGTGGGTGCGTCGCCGGCGGGGCAGTGGTCGGGTTGCCATGCCGTGCCCTATGACCTTAATGGTCCGGATGGCGGAGATAATCCCCAGTATATCGAATTTCATAAGAACAGTTATCCGCACGGTATCCTTGTCAATTCGCGGGGCGAGCGGTTCTTCGACGAGGGTGCCGATTTTCGGCCATACACGTATGCGCGTTGTGGCCGCGAAGTCCTGGCGCAGCCAGGTCAATGTGCCTGGCAGATATTCGACAGTAAGACGATCGATATCCTCGGTCGCGAGTATCGAGTGCGACAGGCCACAAAGATCGTGGCTGAGACGCTTGAGGAACTTGCCTCAAAGCTGGACGGCATTGACGTGCCGAGATTCCTGCTCACGGTGGGTGAATATAACCGGTCGATAGACCACTCCATACCGTTCAATCCGACCATCCTGGACGGCCGTCACACCGTCGGCCTTGCAGTGCCGAAGTCTAACTGGGCTAATACTGTTGACCAGGCTCCGTTCTACGCGTTCCCGGTGACCTGTGGTATCACCTTCACGTTCGGCGGCCTGCGGATTTCTCCGACCAGTTCGCGGGTCCTGGACGACGACGGCGATGCAATCCCGGGATTGTATGCAGCTGGCGAGATCGTCGGCGGGCTCTTTTACTTCAACTATCCTGGCGGGTCGGGCCTGACGAGTGGCTCGGTCTTTGGCCTCCAGGCTGGAAGATCGGCTGTCCGAGATCGGCTGGGCGCGGCATGACTATTGGTGACTGGCCGCGCAGATTCGGACGCTGATTCCGTGTTGCCTATGCGGGACGATTTTATCAGCTTTTTCTGTCGGCCAGCACGGCTGGCAAAGTTCGACTGTCTCGACTTGCCGCTATTGAGGTTGAGGGCGGCCCTGACATGGGGACTGCCGAGCAACAGCCGATGGGTCGGTCAGGCAGGTAGGGCCACTCGGCCACCAGGCAAGTAGGAAGGTATCCGGAGGAGCGATGTTGTTCCCGACCTCGCTGGTCGGCAGTTACCCGCAGCCCGACTGGCTGATTGACCGGGAGAGGCTGGCCGGGCGATTCCCACCGAGACTCAGGGCGAAGGAGTTGTGGCGGGTCGATCCAGGCGAGCTGGCACAGGCTCAGTGTGACGCAACGCTCTTGGCCATCCGCGCGCAGGAGGAGGCCGGGCTCGACATCATCACTGACGGCGAGGTCCGTCGTGAGAGTTACTCCAACGCCTTCGCTACCGCGCTCGAGGGGATCGACGTGGATGACCCAGGCACCGCCTTCGACCGCAGCGGTCAGCTGAACGCCGTTCCCAGGATCACCGGACCGATCCGGCGCCGCCAACCTGTCAACGTGGCCGATGTGCACTTCCTGCGAGCGCACACCACCAAGACAGTCAAGGTGACCGTGCCCGGCCCATTCACGATGGCCGAGCAGGCTCAGAACGACTACTACCCTTCGCGCGAGGCCGCTGCCATGGCGTATGCCGAAGCCGTCAACGCGGAGGTCGTCGACCTGTTCGCAGCCGGCGCGGACATTGTCCAGATCGACGAGCCGTACCTGCAGGCCAGGCCCGAGGCCGCCCGGCGATACGGGGTTAAGGCGCTGAACGCCGCATTGACGGGAGCAACCGGTACCACGGCGGTCCACCTGTGTTTCGGCTACGCCGCGATCATCCACGAGCGGCCGTCCGGCTACTCGTTCCTGCCGGAACTGGCTGCCAGCGCTGCCGACCAGATCTCTATTGAAACGGCGCAGTCCGGCGTTGATCTCGCGGTGCTGGCCGACCTGGCCGGGAAGACGATCATCCTTGGCGTCCTCAACCTTGCCGACCCGGCAATCGAGAGCCCTGAGACTGTGGCAGCC
>JASHQA010000386.1 GCA_030037785.1 Streptosporangiaceae bacterium | reverse complement strand
CAGACACGCGTCCGGGCGGGACAGGGCGGCTTACGAGTGGGGCTGGCAGGCACGCAGGTTACCCGCTTGGTAGGGTGCGCTGCGATGAGTTCACGCGGGTCGTCCATTCTCGGGCAACCGGTGGCGAACGAGGAGGCGCGAACTGCGTGAGCACCGCAGCGGCCGACGACGCCAGGTCAGAGCCTGAGCTAGCGGTGAGCGCTCCCGGCAACGTCGCGGCTCAGTCCGGCGAGCCGGACGGGGCGGACCGGGCGGACGGGGCGGACGCCACGCCGGACGAGGCGGACGTCGCGCCGGACGGGGCAGACGGCCCGCTGCGGGTCTGCCTGTTGTCCTACCGGAGCAAGCCGCACTGCGGGGGACAGGGCATCTTCCTGCGACACATATCCCGCGAACTCGCCGCCCTCGGCCATCACGTCGAGGTGTACTCCGGGCAGCCATACCCCGAGCTTGAGCCCGGCCCGCGACTCATCGAGCTGCCGAGCCTGGACCTGTACCGGGACGACGACCCGTTCCGCACCCCGCACCTGCGCGAGTATCGGGACTGGATAGACGTGCTCGAGGTGGCGGGCATGTGGACCGCGTACTTCCCGGAGCCGCTCACCTTTAGCCTGCGCGCGCTGCGCGCGCTGCGGCAGCGAGTCGGCGACTTCGACGTCGTGCACGACAACCAGGTGCTCGCCTACGGCAACCTCGGCATCGCGCGGCTCGGCCTGCCGGTGGTGACCAGCATCCACCACCCGATCAGCGTCGACCGCCGCATCGAACTCGCGGCCGCCCGCGGCTGGCGCAAGATTCCGAAGTGGCGCTGGTACTCCTTTGTCCGGATGCAGGCCAGGGTGGCGCGGCGGATCGGACCGGTGATCACGGGCTCGGAGTCGTCCCGAGCCGACATCCTGCGCGACTTCAAGGTGCCGCCAACCAGCGTGCGGGTCGTCCCGCTGGGCGTGGACACCCGGCTGTTCCGGCCCCGGCCGGACCGCGCTCGGGTGCCGGGCAGGATCGTCGCGGTGGCGAGCGCAGACTCACCGGTCAAGGGCGTCGCGACGCTGCTGCGCGCGTACGCCAAGCTCGCCGCCGAGCGGGACGTCACGCTGACCGTGGTCAGCAAGCTGGTGCCGGACGGTCCTACCGAGCGGCTGCTCGGCGAGCTGTCGCTGACCGGCCAGGTGCGGTTCGTCAGCGGGATCAGCGACGCGGAGCTGGCCGATCTCGTCGGCAGCGCCGAGATCGCGGTCGTGCCGTCGCTCTATGAGGGCTTTTCGCTGCCCGCAGTCGAGCACATGGCAGCTGGCACGCCGCTCGTGGCCAGTCGCACCGGCGCGCTGCCCGAGGTCACCGGGGACGCGGCGATGCTCGTGACGCCCGGCGACGCCGAGGAGCTGTGCGCCGCGTTGCGCACCCTGCACGACGCACCGGCGCTGCGGGCGGAGCTGTCGCGCGCGGCGCTGGCCAGGGTGGCCGAACGGTTCGCGTGGAGTGCCGTGGCGAGGGCAACGGTCGCGGAGTACCGGCGCGCTATCGCGGGCCGCGGCCGGGCCCGCTCGGGTGACCCGGCCGGGGCGGTCCCGCCATGCTGACCGTGGACTTCCGGCGACTGCCCATTCAGAGCGGAACGCGGCTCCTCGACCTGGGCTGCGGAGCCGGCCGGCACGCGTTTGAGGCGGCCCGACGCGGTGCCCGCGTCGTCGCGCTCGACACCGACCGAGGTGAACTGGCCCAGGTCACGGCCATCGCCGCGGCCATGGCCGAGGCAGGCGAACTGCCGTCTGCGGCGTCGATTGCCGCCGTCGCCGGCGACGCGACCGCGATGCCGTTTCCCGACGGCGCGTTCGACATCGTGATCGCCGCAGAGGTGCTGGAGCACATCCGCGGCGATCAACAGGCGATGGACGAGGTCAGCCGCGTGCTGCGGCCCGGCGGCCTGGCCGCGGTGACGGTGCCGGCCTGGCTACCGGAGCGCGTCTGCTGGCTGCTGTCCGACGACTACCACAACGTGCCGGGAGGCCACCTGCGCATCTTCACCCGGCCAGAACTCCAGACCAAGCTCCGGCGGGCCGGCCTCGACATCGGTGGTCACCACCACGCACACGCGCTGCACTCGCCGTACTGGTGGCTGAAGTGCGCGGTCGGCGTGCACGACGACGGGCACCCGCTGGCAAGCGCGTACCACAAGCTGCTGGTGTGGGACATCGTCCGCAAGCCCGCCGTCACCCGGTTCGCCGACCGGGCGCTCAATCCGCTGATCGGCAAGAGCTTGGTCGTGTACGCGACCAAGCCCGCCATCGACCGCGGGCGGCGGGCGGGCCGCCCGGAGAAGGTGCATGCGGCCGCCTGACCGACCGCTCGGCCCAGCCCGCGTGGCCGACCCGGCCCGCGTGGCCGGCGAGCCTTGCCGGGTGCCCGATGTACCCGGCATCCTCACCGCGGACCAGCTGATCGCCACCGGACGGGCCATCGCAGCGACCCAGCAGCCGGACGGCTCCATCGGCTGGCCCGATGGTCACGTGGACGCCTGGAACCACGTGGAGTGTGCGATGGCGCTCAGCGTGTGCGGGCTGCGCGCCGAAGCCCGGCGCGCCTATGACTGGCTGGTGGCCACGCAGCAGCCTGACGGCTCCTGGCCAGTGCAGTCCGCGGCGGGTCAGGTCGAGGAGCGGACGACCGAAAGCAATCACGCCGCCTACAGCGCGGTAGGGGTCTGGCACGAACTCCTGGTCACCGGCGACGAGGACTTCGCCGCCCGGATGTGGCCGGTTGTCCAGGCCGCGATCGGGTTCGCGATCGGGCTGCAGACCGCCCGTGGTGAGATCATCTGGCGGCGGCAGGCGGATGGCACCCCGGACGGCTACGCGCTGCTGACCGGCAGCGCCAGCATGTACCACAGCCTGCGCTGCGCCATCGCGCTAGCCGACCGGCTGGGCGACCCGCAACCGGACTGGGAGCTGGCGGTCACACTGCTCGGGCACGCCGTTGCGTGTCACCGGGAGGCGTTCGCCGACAAGAGCCGCTTCGCCATGGACTGGTACTACCCGGTCCTCGGCGGCGCCGTCCGCGGGGCCGGCGCCGAGCAGCTACTGCAGGCGGACTGGGACACGTTCGTGGTGCCGGGCATCGGCGTGCGCTGCGTCCGTGACGAACCCTGGGTCACCGGCGCCGAGACGTGCGAGCTCGCCATGGCGCTGGACGCGATCGGGCACCGCGACCAGGCACTTGAGCTATTTCGCCAGGTCCAGTTCCTGCGCGCTGACGACGGCGGTTACTGGACGGGCTGGCAGTTCCGCACCGGCAAGCACTACCCGCACGAGCAGAGCAGCTACACGGCTGCCGCGATCGTGCTGGCGGCCGACGTGCTCGGCGGCGCGCCGAACCCGGCTGGCGGCCTCTTCCGCGGCGCGGCGGCCGACCCGGAAATCTGGCAGCCGAGCGACCCCGCGGCCTGCGGCTGCAGCACCGGGAGGCGCCGGCCCACCGGTGCGCTTCGGCCCCCCGGTGCGCTCCGGCCCCCCGGTGCGCTCCGGCCCCCCGGTGCGCCGCCGCAACCAGCGCCGCGACTGTCAAACCGCTAGCCGATGCCGCCGCCGGTGCGCTCGAGCACTCGCAGCGAGCCGGTGACGCTGACCTCGGTGAACGCCCCGCAGGCCAGCGCGCGCCGGTAGACCCGGTACGGCGCCTGCCCGCCATCGGCGGGGTCGGCGAAGACGTCGTGAAATGCCAGCGCACCGCCCATCGCCAGCCAAGGCGCCCAGCCCTCGTAGTCGGTCACCACGTTGTCCTCGCTGTGCCCGCCGTCGATGAACAGCATGCCGAGCGGCGTGCGCCACAGCCTGGCTACGTCCACCGACGTTCCGACCACGGCCACCACGTGGTCCTCCAGGCCAGCCGCTGCCAGCGTGGCCCGGAAGAACGGCAGCGAGTCCATCTGCCCGGTGGCCGGGTCCACCAGCTCCGGGTCGTGGAACTCCCAGCCCGGCTGGATCTCCTCCGAGCCCCGGTGGTGGTCGACGGTCACGACGAGCTGGCCCACCTCGCTCGCCGCCGCCGCGAGGTAGATCGTGGACTTGCCGCAATAGGTGCCGATCTCGGCGATCGGGCCGACACTGGCGTAGTCCGCGGCCGTCCGGTACAGCGCGAGACCCTCCGCTGCTGGCATGAAGCCCCTGGCAGCTTCGGCCGCTAGCCTGAACTTGGCCGGCATCGGCATGCCGTACAGTCTGCGCGACGGCGTGCGGCGAGGAAAGGAGGCGGCCATGAAAGTGGTGCCCGACTACGACGCCTGCGAGGCCAACGCGGTCTGCGCGGGCCTCGTGCCCGAGGTCTTCGAGGTCGACGACAACGACAACCTCAACATCCTGGTCGACGAGGTGCCGGACCGGCTGCTCGAGAGCGTCAGGCACGCGGTCCGGTCCTGCCCGAAGGCCGCGCTGCGGCTGACCGAGTAGTGCGGCCCCGGCTCGGCAGACCCCGGCTCGGCAGACCCCGGCTCGGCAGACTGCTGGTGACCGGGCTAGTCGCCGCCGTGGCGGCGGCCGTGGCGCTGACCGTCGTGCACGTGGCGGGCACCAGGGCAGACCAGCCCCAGCGGGCGAGGCTTCTTCGGATTCCGAATGTGCCCGCGCCGATCAGCCCCGGCCTCTCCCCCGATCAGATCCGGACCGCGTACGACCTGGCGCCGCTCGCCGCGAAGGGCATCGACGGGGCCCATCAGACGATCGTCCTCGTCGACTCGTTCGGGTCTCCGACGGTCGCCGCCGACCTGGCGCACTTCGACAGCTACTTCCATCTGCCGGCGCCGCCCTCGTTCCGGGTGCTACAGCCGACCGGCCCGGTGCCGCCGTATAACAGCCACAACAGCAACCGCGTCGGCTGGGCGGAGGAGTCCACCCTGGACGTGGAGTGGGCGCACGTGATGGCACCCGAAGCCAGCATCGTGCTGGTGGAGACTCCCACCTCGGAGAACGAGGGAGCCACCGGATTCGCCCAGATCGTCGCCGCCGAGCGGTACGTGCTCCGGCACAAGCTCGGGCAGGTGATCAGCCAGAGCTTCGCCGCGACCGAGCAGACGTTCCCCTCGGTGTCGTCGATCCTGAGCTTCCGCAGCGCCTACCAGCTCGCCGCCCGCGATCACGTCACGGTGCTCGCCGCGACCGGCGACACGGGCGCGACAAGCGACCAGTACAACATGAAGGACCTGTACACCAGCCGCGCCGTATCCTGGCCGGCCACTGACCCGCTCGTGACCGCGGTGGGCGGCACCCAGCTCAGGCTCCGCGCCAACGGCACCCGGCTCGCGCCGGACACCGCCTGGAGCGACAGCGGCGGTGGCACCTCGATCGCGTTTCCCCGGCCCGCCTACCAGAACAGTGTCGCGGCGGTGACCGGGAACGCCCGCGGCGTGCCCGACGTGGCGATGGACGCGTCCTGCAAGAGCCCGGTCGCCGTGTACGGCAGCTTCTACCCGTCCGGCGGACGGTGGAGTCCGATCTGCGGCACCAGCCTTGCCACGCCGTTGTTTGCCGGCATCGTGGCACTGGCAGACCAGTACGCCGGCCACGGCAAGGCCCACGGCCTCGGCCTGATCAACCCGGCGATCTACACGATCGCGGCCAGGCACGAGCCCGGCATCGTCGAGGTTCTCACCGGCAGCAACTCGCAGACCTTCGTCCAGGGCGGCAAGCAGTACTCGGTCCCTGGTTTCACCGCCGGACCGGGCTACAACCTGGTGACCGGCGTCGGCACCATCGACGCCGCGAGCTTTGTGCCGGAGCTCGCCAAGCTGGCAGGCTAGCCGTCCCGATGGCGCCGGCTGCGTCGCTCGCGGCGGCGCACCGCCCGGCCGGGAGCATCGCGGCGCGCACCGCCCGGCCGGGAGCATCGCGGCGCGCGTGGGAGTGGGATTGGTATGGCTGGATCCATAGCAAACTCACTCCCATCAAGATCATCCTGGAGCCCACCGGGGCGAGCGGGACATTGGCGCCGACCTGAGGCGGACCGAACCCGGTGAATTAGGACAAAATTATTCCTGATCCGACGGCGACCCCAACCGCGATCAGCAGCAGACCGGCGAGCAGGCCAGCGAGATCGCCAGCCCGCGCGCCGAGCCGGACGCCCAGTTCGAGACCGATCAGCGCGAGCGCGACACTGACCGCTCCGATCGTGACCGCACCGACGATGACCGAGGTGTGGTTGCTGCCGAGCGCGAAGCCCACCACCAGGTTGTCCACGCTCAGCGCCAGCCCGGCGAGTGTCAGCCGGCCGAGCCCGCCAGCTCCGGGCGGCCTGCCTGCGCGCTCGCCGCGCCGCGTCTCGGCCAGGGTGTAGCCGCCGACCGCGATCAGCAGCCCGGCCGCCAGCCAGCGCGACGCGAGCCCCAGCGCGGCGGCCGCCTGAGCGCCGATCAGCAGCCCCGCGATCGGCATGCCGGCCTCGAACGCGCCGAAGACGACGCCAACGCGCACCCGCGTCCTGGCGTCGACCCCGCCCAGCCCGATCGCGATGGCCGCGGCGAAATTGTCCAGGCCCAGCGCCACCGCCGCCGCGAACACCGCCAGCATGACGACACAGTAGCCGGGCGGACCGCGCCCGCCGTCCGCCCCGCTCGCAGCCTGCGCGGCCGACCGCGGCCGGCCATGGGCAACTGCGGGCGACGACGGGCGACGACGGCTGACCGCGGGCGAGCTAGGCTGCACGACATGCGCGTGGCCCTGGGTCAGCTGGCGATCAGCTCGGATCCGCAGGTGAACCTCGGCCGTGTCGGCGCGGCGGTCGCTACCGCCGCCGCGCAGGGCGCCCAGCTTGTCGTGTTTCCTGAGGGCACGCAGGCGCGCTTCTCTGCCGACCTGCGGTCGGTCGCCGAGCCGCTGGACGGCGCGTTCTGCCGCGGGCTCGCGGCGGCCGCGCGCGGGGCCGGACTCGCCATCGTGGCCGGGCTGTTCGAGCCGGCTCCGGATGGCCGCGTCTTCAACACCACGGTCGGCTACGGCAGCGACGGTGAGCTGGCGGCGGTCTACCGGAAGATCCACCTGTTCGACGCTCTCGGCCACCGCGAGTCCGACTCTGTCGCGCCCGGTGACGACGTCTGCGTCGCCACCCTCGCGGGGTTGCGGGTCGGCTTCATGACGTGTTACGACGTCCGATTTCCCGAACTGGCCCGCGCCCTGGTGGTCGGCGGTGCGCAGTTGCTCGTGCTGCCGGCCGCGTGGGCGGCGGGCACGTTCAAGGAAGAACACTGGGTCACGCTGGTCCGCGCCAGAGCGATCGAGAACACCGTGTGGGTAGCGGCGGCTGGCCAGGTGCCTGACCCGGCCGAGGCGCCAACCAGGGCCCCGACCGGCATCGGCCGCAGCCTGCTGATTGACCCCATGGGCACGGTCCGAATCGACCTAGGGCCGACCGAGGGCGTCGGCGTGGGCGACGTCGACAGCCAGTACACCGCTCGGGTCCGGGTCGCGCTGCCGGGGCTAGACAACCGGCGCACGGACGTCTTCGGCACCGACCGGATTGCGACCGGGGCCGACTAGCGGCTACTCGGGGCGGCTCGCGGTCGATCGGTGTCGACGGTACATCCAGATCACGATGGCGGCTACGACGATCACCCCGATGGCGATCGCGAGGCCAGCGCCGACATCGCGCTCGATCACCGCGTAGGCCGATCCTGCCAGGTATCCGAGTACCACGTAGCCGACCCCCCAGATCACCCCGCCCAGCACGTTGTAGAGAGTGAACGTGCGGTACGGGATCTGGGCTGCGCCGGCCGCGGCGGGCATCAGCGCGCGCACGATGGCGACGAACCGGCCGAGCAGCACTGCGATGCCGCCGCGGCGGGCCAGCACCGATCTGGTCCGGTCGACCCCGCCCTGGACTCGGCGCAGCGGCCTGGTGCTGAACAGCCGGTTACCCATCCGGCTGCCGATCTCGTAGCCGACGAACGGCCCGATGATGGCGGCCGCGACGACGATGACGATCACTAGCGGCAGCGACAGGTGACCGCGGCTGGCGAGCACGCCGCCCAGCACCGCCGCGATCTCGCCAGGCAGCACGAAGCCAACGAACACGGCCGTCTCGCCGAACACGAGCGCCGCGATCACCAGGTACGCCACCCAGCCCGTCAGGCTCGTGACGTCGCTGGCCAGTGAGCTCACCCGAGAATCCTTCCTGCCGACCTGGCGGTCGAGAACCGGCCAGTCGGGTATTGCGGTGGCTGATAATGATCTAGTAGGAAATCATGCGGTACCGGGCAGACGGAACGGGAAGGGGGCTAGGCATGCAGGCTTCGCAGCCGTATCTCGACCGGCCGACGGCCTCGTCCGGCCCCGCCCGGTACGTCGGCCGACTCAGCAGTGGCCGGAGCACAGGTGAGATCACAGGCCACATCAGCCGGGACGGCTCGTCCGGATTCCCTGCTGCGCCAGGGCGCTACCACTTGTATGCGTCGCTCGCCTGCCCCTGGTCGCAGCGCGCCCTCATCGTTCGCCGGGTGCTGGGCCTGGACCGAATCATCGGCCTCAGCCTGACCGACCCCGTCCTGACCGAGCACGGCTGGCGATTCCCGGAACAAACCGGCAGCCGCGATCCCATTACCGGTGCGCACTATCTATCCGAGCTCTACCTCGCCTCCGATCCAGGCTACTCCGGGCGCGCCACCGTGCCGTTCCTTTGGGACAGCCGCACCCAGCGCATCGTGACCAACGACTTCGGCCAGCTCAGCACGCAGCTTGAGATCGAGTTCACGAGCTACCACCGGCACGGTGCGCCCGACCTGTACCCGGCTGACCAGCGGCGCGAGATCGACGCACTCGGCACGCTCATCTTCCACGCCGTCAACAACGGCGTCTACAAGTGCGGCTTCGCGTCCTCCCAGGCCGACTACGAGCAGGCGTTCGACACGCTGTTCGCAACCCTGGACGCGCTGGAGGAACGGCTGGCGCGGCGGCGGTTCCTGCTTGGCACCAGCATCACCGAGGCCGACGTGCGACTGTTCCCGACCCTCGCCCGGTTTGATGCCGTGTACTACCCGCTGTACAAGTGCAACCTGAACATGCTCGCGACCTACCGGCACCTATGGGGCTACGCCCGCGACCTGTATCAGCGGCCCGGCTTCGGCGACACCACCGATTTCATCCAGATCAAGCGGCACTACTACCAGGCTCAGGGCTGGATCAACCCGACCGGTATCGTGCCCAAGGGGCCTTACGTCAACTGGCTCGAGCCCCACGGCCGCGACCGCATGTCCGGCTAGCTGGCTGCAGCGGGCCGCCGCCGACCTGCAGGTAGCCTGGTATGCGCGCTATTCACTGGCAAGCCAGTTCCGGAAGAGGGCGATCAACGCAGTGTCTGCTGAGTCCCCGCGCGGGTCCGCGGATCTCACCACCTCAGCCAGTCCCGCTCCGCGGGCGAGCAGGGAGCAGCCGGGCGACGGCGCTTCGCGGCGGGACTTCGGGCCCAATCAGTGGCTCGTGGACGAGTTGTATCAGCGCTACCTTGCCGACCCCGGCTCGGTCGACCAGGCGTGGTGGAGCTTCTTCGCCGACTACCAGCCGCAGCCAGATCTCCCCGGCACTGGCGGCCCGCCGCAGGGAGGCGGCACAGCGGTTGCCACCGCCGCGCCCGCCGTCGCGGACGATGACGGCCCCCGGACCACCGCGGCCGCTGGCGCCGCGGTGACTGCCAACCCGAGCGCACCGGCGCCGCCGTCGCCGTCGCCGGCAAACGGGACGGCGCTTCCGGCGGTCCAAGATGGCACGGGCGCGGCCGGCCCGCCGGAGCAGGTCGTCAGGCTGCGCGGCGCATCGGCCCGCACCGCCAGCAACATGACGGCGAGCCTCACGGTGCCCACCGCGACCAGCGTCCGCTCGGTCCCGGCGAAGCTGCTGATCGACAACCGGATCGTGATTAACAACCACCTGGGCAGAGGTCGCGGTGGCAAGGTTTCCTTCACGCACCTGATCGGCTACGCCGTCATCCGCGCACTGGCCGTGACCCCGGAGATGAACTTCTCCTACGCCGAGGTCGACGGCAAGCCGACCCTGGTTCAGCCAGACCACGTCAACCTGGGACTGGCCGTCGACGTGCGCAAGGACGATGGGTCGCGGCAGCTACTCGTGCCGAGCATCAAGAACGCCGCGGCAATGGACTTCCGCCAGTTCTGGACGGCATACGAGGACCTCATCAGGCGGGCGAGAACCAGCGCGCTGACGGTGGCCGACTTCGCGGACACCACGATCAGTCTCACCAACCCGGGAACGATTGGCACCGAGCACTCGGTGCCGCGGCTGATGCCTGGCCAGGGCTGCATCGTGGGCGTGGGGGCCATGGAGTGGCCCGCCGCCTACCAGGGGGCGTCCGAGGAGACGGTGGCACGGCTCGCGATCAGCAAGACCGTCACGGTCACTTCGACCTATGACCACCGGATCATTCAGGGCGCGCAGTCCGGGGAGTTCCTGCGGGTTGTGCACGAGTTGCTGCTCGGGGCTGACGCCTTCTACGACGACGTCTTCTCCTCGCTGCGGATCCCGTACGAGCCGGTCCGCTGGGTACGTGACATCCCGGCCGGTCACGAGGACGACATCAGCAAGGCCGCGCGCGTCTACGAGCTGATCCATGCCTACCGGGTCCGCGGTCACCTGATGGCCGACACAGATCCGCTTGAGTACCGCCAGCGCAAGCATCCCGACCTGGATATCAACCAGCACGGGCTGACCCTGTGGGACCTGGAGCGCGAGTTCGCCACCGGCGGCTTCGGCGGCAAGCCGCGGATGCTGCTGCGCGAGATACTCGGCGTGCTGCGCGACTCCTACTGCCGCACCGTCGGCGTCGAGTACATGCACATCCAGAACCCCGAGGAGCGGGCCTGGCTGCAGGCGCGCGTGGAGCGGCCGCATCCCAGGGCTGATCACGAGGAGCAGTTGCGCATCCTGTCCCGGCTGAACGTGGCCGAGGCGTTCGAGATGTTTCTGCAGACCAAGTTCGTCGGCCAGCGGCGGTTCTCGCTCGAGGGTGCCGAGTCGCTC
>JASHQA010000039.1 GCA_030037785.1 Streptosporangiaceae bacterium | reverse complement strand
CCGAGGTAGCGCAGCACTTCAGGCTGGGTTGGATACTTCTCGGTCCACTCCCAGTCCTGCTCGAGCTCGGCCGAGAACGAGTAGGAGTACGACAGGCTCTGGATGTCGCAGCGGGCGCCCGGATAGCGGTTCCAGTACCAGGTGCCGCCGACGTCGCTGCCGGCCTCGATCACGCGGCAGTGCAGGCCGAGCTCGCGGAGCCGGTAGAGCTGGTAGAGGCCGGCGAATCCGGCGCCGACGATGAGCGCGTCGAGGTTCTCGTGGTCAGACATGTCGAGGTTCTCGTGATCAGACATAGCGCGCTCCTGCGGCCGGGCGTAGACGGTCAGCGAGCTGCCTCAGCTCCCTCGGCGCCGAGTTGCTGGCTGAGCTGCCGGCTGAGTTGCTGGCCGAGTTGCTGGCCGAGCTGCTCGGCGATGTAGTCGATGGCGGCGGCGCTGCCCGGCAGCACGCCGATCAACTGGAAGAACGCGTGCATCTGGCCGGTGCACCGCCGCAGCGTGACCGGTACTCCCGCGAGGGCTAGCCGCTCGGCGTAGGCCTCGCCCTCGTCGCGCAGCGGATCGTGCTCGGCTGTCAGCACGATCGCCGGTGCCAGCCCGCTCAGGTCGCTGCTCCGCAACGGTGATGCGTCCGGGTGCTTCCGGTCGGCGGGGTCGGGCGCGTAGTGGTCCCAGAACCAGATCATCGACTCGCGCGTGAGCAGCAGCTGGTTCTCCGGGTCGAGGTAGGACGCTGTGTCGAGGTCGGCGTCGGTGACCGGGTAGACGAGTACCTGGCCGGCCAGCTGCGGTCCCCCCGCGTCCCTGGCGCGCCGCGCGACGACGGCCGACAGGTTGCCGCCTGCACTGTCCCCCATCACCACGAGGGGAACGGGGCGGCCCGCGATCTCCGCCGTGTGTTCGTGCGCCCACAGCAACGCGGTCCACGAGTCGTCGGCCGCGGCCGGGAAGGGGTGCTCGGGCGCTAGCCGGTAGTCGACGTTGACGACGGCGGAGTTCAGCCGGTTGGCGAGAACCCTGCCCAGGTGGTCGTAGGTGTCTATGTCGCCGAGGACCCAGCCGCCGCCGTGGTAGTACACCACGAGTGCCTGGACCTCACCGGTCGGCACCAGCACCCGGACCCGGAACTGGCCGCCGTCGGGTGTCGCGAGCTGTTCGTCGTACGTCCTGGCGACGGCCGGTCCCGGTCCCGATGCTTCGCCGAGCGTCACGCTGATCTCGCGGGCTTCCGGTGGCGTCAGCTCGTGCAGGGGCTTGGCCCCGCTCTCTGCCAGCTGCGCGAGCAGCCCGGCCGTTGCCTCGTCTATCGCCATGGCTTCCCCTGTCCGCCGTAACTGACCGGTAACATGCAGGCCGCGTCCCGGACGCTACTACGCACCCGGTACTTGGGCAATATGTCGGTCTCGCGTTGGGTGTCCGGTCAGTACCGTGGACGCGTGCAGTTCAGCCGGGAACTACGCGAGGCGGTCGTGGCCGGTGACATAACGCTCACCTTCCGGCTGTGGAGCCGACCGCAGGTGCGTGCTGGTGCGCGGTATCCGGTCGGCCCCGCGAACATCGAGGTCGAGTCGATCGAACTGGTCCCGTTCTCCTCGGTCACCGCGGAAGACCTCGATCGCGCCGGGGAGAAGGACCTGGAGTCGCTGCGCCGCCGCACCGCCCACGCCGGCCCGGTGCACGACGACACGCTCGTGTATCGGATCGAGTTCCACGTTGTGTAGCGCCTTCGGCGAGAGGCGGACTGGTCGATCAGTTGCTGTCAACACGTCCCCTACAGCGGCAGCCGGCCGGTGGTCAATGAGGACGGCTTCCGGGTCAATAGCGACCGGTTGGTGGTCCAATGACGACCGTTCTGCTGCAATAGCGACCTCTGCGCTGGGCAATGGCGACCGTTGGGAGCCCATGGCGACCGTTCCGTCGGGCAATGGCGACCGTTGCGAGCCCATGGCGACCGTTGCCGAGCTACCGCGACCATTCATCGGGATCAAAAGCCGCGAATCGGACGGAATTTCCGCATCTTCGGTCGCTATAGGTCTTTAGCGGTCGCCATTTGCGCGGGGCGGTCGCCATGGGCTCGCGCAACGGTCGCATTTGCGCCCGTGCGGTCGCCACCGGCTCGTCCCGCGGTCGCCACCGGCTCGTCCCGCGGTCGCGATGGTTGCTGAGCGGTCACTATGTCCACGCTGACCAGCCACGCTGGCGGTGTCACGCCGACGTCACGGCTGATACGCAATCCTGGCCGCATGACTGAGGTCCAATCGTCCGAGCCGCGCGTCACGTTTTTTACCACCGCACGAATGCGCGCCGCCGGGAATTCACCTGGGCAAATCGGGACACGAGTCCGGCACGGCCTGCTCGTACCCATTGGTCGTGGGATCTACGTTTCCAGAACCGTCGCCAAGCAATTCGCAGGAGTACCGAATGGTGATCACGTGCTCCGGGCCGCTGCGGCACTCGCGCACAGCGGACGAGACTGCGCCGTGAGTCACCAATCCGCTGCCCTCCTGCACAACATCGCTCTGATCGCTGATCAGGTAAGCGACGTCACCATCACCACCTGGACTGGCGGCCGTCGCGGACTTCGCCACGGCGTCCACACTTACGCCAGCGCCATGCCCGCTGCGCACCTCACGCGCAAATTTGGCCTGCCGGTGACGACGGCGGGCCGGACCGTCGTCGATCTCGCCCGGTCGCTGACCTTCGCCGAGGCCGTTGTAGCCGCCGACTCGGCCCTGCACCAGGGCCTGACGACTGTCGCGGAACTGCGGCATATAGCTGCGGAGTGTCGACGACGGCGCGGCGGCGACGCAGCGAACAGGGTCGCCCACTTCGCCAGCGTGCTCGCCGAGTCCCCACTTGAATCGCTGGCGCGTGTGGTATTCGACGAGGGCGGACTTCCGCCGCCGGACCTACAGGTGCCGATCACCAGCGCTGACAATCAGTTCATCGGCCGGGTCGACTTCCTGTGGCGACAGTGCAAGGTCGTCGTGGAAGTCGACGGCGCGGCCAAATACGACGAAGATCCGAAGCGGGCACGGACGGAACTGTGGCGGGACAAGGCACTGCGCCGGGCTGGCTACGAGGTGATCCACTTCAGCTGGTCTGAGATAACCAGACAGCCGGAGCAGGTGGTCGCCGCTGTCTGGGCCGCGCTGCGGGCCCGCGGCACTGATCCGGCGGCGTACGGCCGAGCAGGGTAGACCGGCCCGGCACGCGCGGGCGCGGCAGGGCGGGCGCGGCAGGGCGGGCGCGGCAGGGCGGGC
>JASHQA010000385.1 GCA_030037785.1 Streptosporangiaceae bacterium | reverse complement strand
CGCCCGGCGCCCGCCTGGCCCGCGGTCGGCCCGGCGCTGCTCGTGGCGCGCTGCCCGCGGGTCGCGCGGTGTCCGGCAGGCGTGCCGTCGGCTCGGTGCTCGCCGGGCCAGCCATCGGACCGGTGTCCGGCGGCCGACCCAGCGTCGCGGTGACTCACAGCTCGTCGCTAAAGGCGAGCACCGGAGAGGTCCTGGTGAGTGTTTCCTTCCGGAAATAGGCGGGGACCGCGACGCGCATGAAGACGAAGCCGAGCACTCCGGCCACCGCGGAGAGCGCGGCGATGATGAAGATGCCGCCGATCTGCCAGTGCAGGCCCGGCACCGTCCACGTGGTGTAGCTGTTGGACGCGACCCAGTCGCTCTGCAGGCTGTAAAAGCCGGCCGCGTACATGATCAGTCCGCCGAGCCCGGGCAGGATGCCGCGCATCCACAGATTCCAGGCGCTGCTGGTCAGCGTGGCCCGGTAGTACCAGACACAGGAGAACGCGGTCAGCCCGTAGTAGAACGCGATGTACAGGCCGATCGCGGTGACCGCGTCGGCGATCGGGTTGCCGTGGGAGATGTAGTTCAGCGGGATGTACAGCAGGACCGAGGCGACGCCCATCACGACGGTCGACACCGTCGGGGTCAGGTACTTGGGGTGGATCTTCGCGAACGACTCGGGCAGCGCCCCGTAGGCGGCCATCGACAGTGTCGTGCGCGCCGTCGGCAGGATCGTGGTCTGAGTCGAGGCAGCGGCCGAGCTGAGCACCATGAGGATCAGCAGCCGGGACAAGGCCGTGCCGAGCCCGGAGTTACCGAAGATCGCGCCGCCGGTGACGGACAGCACGTCGAACTGGTGGGCCGGATTCGTCAGCCCGCAACCCCTGGCGCCGATGCCGCAGAACGCCTGCACCGAAATGATCACAGTGACGTACGTGACCAGCAGCAGGACCGTCGAGATGATCCCCGCTCGGCCTGGCGTCTTGGACTTGTCCGCCGTTTCCTCGTTCACCGACAAGGCGGTGTCCCAGCCCCAGTAGATGAACAGCATCAAGATGATCCCGGACACGAAGGCCGAGAAGGACAGGTGCGACGGCGACAGCCAGCTCAAGCTCGGCTGCAGCGACCCCGACGGCGGGTGGCTGCCGAACACCCGGACCAGCGCCCAGACCGACATGACGAGCAGCATGACGATCTCGATCGACAGCAGCACCCGCTGGAACCTGGCCGAGACCTCGATGCCGCGGTAGCAGATGTAGGTCATCGAGAGGATCCACACAATGCCGACCAGCAGCACCCAGCCGCTGGCGGGGTTGGTACCGATCGCGCTGTTTGGTCCCTGCACGAGGAAGAACACGTACTGCCCGGCCACCTGGGCCAGGCTGGCCATGACGAGGATGTCGGACGCGACGACGGCCCAGCCGCCGGCCCAGCCAGTCCTCGGCCCGAACGCCCTAGCCCCCCAGATGAACGTCGTGCCGCAGTCGGGATCGGCCTTGTTCAGCTCGCTGAAGCCGATCGAGCACAGCAGCATCGGCACGAACGCCAGCACGGTGACCAGCGGAGACTTCAGCGCGACAGCGGCCACCACGAAGAACAGGGTCGCGGCCAGGCTATAGGCCGGGGCGGTCGAGGCCATTCCCATGACCACGCTCGAGACGAGGCCGAGCGCGCCGGTCTTGAGGCCCTTCTCCCTGGGCTGCTCCGCTGGCCGCAGGCCGGGACTGAAGATCGCCACGGCTTCCCCCCTTGGTGACCCGATCAAGCCGCGATTCCGCCTGACCGTGCCGGGACACGCAGGCCTGGGACCGCTGACCTCGAATTTAACCGGAGTACTCCGATCTTGCCCGCGAAACCCGATTTACCGTTCGATAAGCGGCAGCCGGCGCGGCCCGGCTGGCCCGCGGGTGCGGGTCCGGCGACGCAACGGCATTTTTTGGGAACGGGCCCGTTCCGATATAGGCCGCGGTAGCGGCCCGGTGTCCCGGCGCCAGCGTCCGGGTGTCGCCGTGGCGGTCGCACGACGGTCAGGCCGGCGTCGACGTTGTCCCGGCACCGCTGGGATCGGGGGCTACCGCGGTGACCCGTACGTGCTCGGCGAGGGCGTCGATGGCCTCGCGTCGGCCGGTGCCGAGGCCGCTGCGCGTGACGTTCATGGCGCCTGCCGCGACGCCGTGCCGGAATGCGTCGATCAGCGAGCCGCCGGCCGCCAGCGCGGCACCGATCGCGGCCATCATCGAGTCGCCAGCGCCGCGCGCGTCGTTGGGCGTGGCCTGGGGCGGAGCGGCCGTCATCAGGCTCCCGTCCAGCAGGGCGACAGCGGGTGCTGCGCCGCGGGTGACGATGACGTGCCTCGCACCCTGGCCGGAAGCCGTCCGCATCCAGCCGATGATGCCGTCGTCGTCCAGTGCCGCGCGGCCCTCTGCCGCGAGTGTCTCGGCGCTCACCTTGAGCAGCGTGAGGCCGCCCGATACGCCGGCATCCAACTCGGCGCCGGTCAGGTCGCCGATCACGGTCCTGCCGTTTGCTGCCAGGTCCCTGGCTATCCGGCCGTAGAAGCCCGGCGGAACCAGGCCGGCCGGATCGGTGCCGGCGACCACGGTCACGGCCGCTCGCATGCCGGTCGCGAACGCGGCGCCGTACAGGTCGTCCACCGCGTGCCGGCTCAGGTTACTGCCCCGAGTCTGGGCTACCACCTGCCGCGCCCCACTGCGCCGGTCGTGAATGTAGGCGCCGTTCCGGCCGTCTGCCGCGATTTCCCAGATCGGGATGGCTTCGGCCGAGATCAGCGACTTGAGCACGGTTCCCGTCTCGCCACCGAAGGCGGCGCACAACGTCACCGATGCCCCGAGACGGGCAGCTTGCCGGGCAATCCAGAAGCCCTGGCCGCCGGCGTGCAGGTGAATGTCCCCATCTGGCTCGACCGTGACAGTCAGCATGGGGGACGGCGCGACCACGGATATGTCGGTCCTGGCGCCAGCCTCCATGCACGATGGCTAACCCCTGGCAGCCCCGGCCAAACGTGCCGACGTGGCAGGACTCAGGCGTCAGTATCCCCGTTCGCGGTCGACGACGTTGAGCAGCGGCTCCCCGTCGAGGAAGCGGCGGAGGTTGGCGGCGAACAGCCGCCGGTTCGGCTCCCAGTGCGAGGGGTCGCCGCGACCGGAGATGTGCGGGGTCAGGAGGACCTGCGGAAGCTCCCGAAGTTCTCGCCGCGCCGGGCGGCCGGCCAGTTCTCCGTCGTAGACGTCGAGGACGGCGCCGCGAAGGTCGCCGTGGACCAGTGCCTCGATGAGCGCGTCTTCGTCGACTTCCTCGCCGCGGGCGACGTTGATCAGTACCGCGCCGGGCTTCAGGGCGGCAAACACCGCCGCGTCGATCATGCCTGCTGTCTCGGCGGTCAGCTGCGCGCAGACCGCGAGGAAGTCGCTCTCAGCCGCCATCTGGTGCAACTGGCCCGCGGGCAGCAGGCGGTCGGCGCCATCGGTGTCGTACGCGGGTGCGGTAACCGAGCGCCGCGTGGCGAGGACGCGCATGCCGAGTGCCCTGGCCAGCCGTGCGACCTCGCGGCCGATGCCGCCCAGCCCCACGACGCCGATGGTGGCCTGGCGAAGGGCGACCATGTCATAGCCGTCGCGGGTGAACAGGCCGGCTTGCTTCTGCCGCGTGCCCTCGTGCAGGCCGCGGGCGAAGAAGGCCGCGGCCGCCACCACGTACTCGGCGATGGCGCTGGCCGCCATCGCGCCGCGGCTGCTGGTGAGCGTGACGGTCGAGGTCCACAGGTCGCAGGTGCGCAGGTTCGACACGCCCGCCTGGGTGTGGTGGGCCCAGACCAGGTGCGGCGCCCTCGCGGCGAGCACCGCGGGCAGCGGGTAGCCGACGAGGAGGACGTCGGCGACGCTCAGGGCGGCATCGAGGTCAGCCCCGTCGGCCTTGTTCGCGTCGATGACCCGAACCCGTGAGTCGACTGCGGACACGTACGACAGGTCCGGCCCTAACGCCGGCGCCAGCACGGCGACGTTGATGACGTCCATTCTTTCCTGCCTTCAGGAAGCGAGCTTGGTTACGACGCCGCGCGGGCCAGGGTGAGCCCGAAGTCACCGTCCGGGTCCGTCCAGAACCGAACCGGCTCCAGCCTGGCCGCTGTCAGCTCGGCGCGAATTCCGTCGCGGCGGAACTTCGCGGAGATCTCGGTCCGCAGTTCCTCCCCGGCGGCGAAGTCCACCGACAGGTGGAGGTCGCGGATCGTGACACGCTGGTCGCCGACCGAACGCAACCTCATCTCTATCCATTCGTTCTCGGCATCCCAGAGCGCCACGTGGTCGAATCGGTCCGGCTTGAAGTCGGCACCCAGCTCGCGGTTCACGACGTGCAGGACGTTGCGGTTGAACTCGGCCGTTACGCCGGCTGCGTCGTCGTAGGCGCGCAGCAGTCTGCCGACATCCTTGACCAGGTCGGTGCCGAGCAGGAAGGTATCGCCGGCCCCCAGCGTCGAAGCGACCTCCGCCAGCAGGCCGGCTCGCGCGCGCGGCTCGAGGTTGCCGATGGTCGAGCCGAGGAAGGCGATCATGCGCCGGCCGCCGGGTGGTATGGCGTGCAGGTCGTGCTCGAAATCGCCGACGACGGGTGCCAGCCACAGGCTGGGGTACTGCGCGGCCAGCAGCCGGGCCGCGTCCGTCAGCACCGCGGAGTCGACATCAAGGGGGATGAACTCCCGCAGCGTGCCGCGGTCGAGCAGGGCGCGCAACAGCAGCCCGGTCTTGGTCGACGTTCCGCTGCCGAGTTCCACCAGGGACTCGCACCGCGACAACTCGGCTATCTCGGCCGCGTAGCTGCGCAGGATCGACGTCTCAGCCCGGGTCGGGTAGTACTCGGGCAGCCGCGTGATCTCGTCGAACAGCATGCTGCCGCGCTCGTCATAGAAGTACTTCGGCGGCAGGGTCTTCGGCGTGGCAGTCAGGCCCGCCCTGGCGTCCGCGCGCAACTCCTGGCGGTACCTGTCGGGACGAGCTCGGATCTGACTCTGCACAGGCATCGGTCATGCCTCCAGGTCGATGCGGGCGGACACTCAGGCGTCCCAGGCCAGCCGGACGCCGGTGAAGATCTGCCGGCGGATCGGATGGTCCCAGTTCCGGAACGAAGGCCGAATGGTCGAGCGGGCAACTGCCCAGGACCCGCCCCGCAACACCTGGTAGTCGCCGCCGAAGAACGGCTGGCTGTAGTCGCGGTAGATCATCGGCGTGAACCCTGGCCACGGCGCGAACTCCGACGACGTCCACTCCCACACGTCGCCGATCATCTGCTCGGCGCCGTAGGCGGAGGCGCCTTCCGGGTACGCGCCAACCGGCGCGGGCCGCAGTCCGGCCCCGCCCAGGTTCGCGCGCTCGTCCGTGGGTGGCGCCGAGCCCCACGGCCAGGTGCGCCGCGTGCCGGCGACCGGGTCCCAGGCGCAGGCCTTCTCCCACTCCTGCTCGGTGGGCAAGCGGCCCCCTGACCACCGGGCGAACGCCTCGGCCTCGAAGTAGCAGACGTGCTGCACCGGCTCGTCATCGGGCACCTCCTCCTCGACGCCGAAGCGTCGCCGGGTGCCGTCTGCCGTCCAGAACTTAGGCCTGCTCAGACCCGCCGCCAGCCGGTGGGCCCAGCCGCGCGGCGACCACAGTTCCGGTCGGTCGTAGCCTGCGTCGGCGATGAAGTCGCGCCACTGACCGTTGCTGACCGGTGTCCGCCCGATCCAGAACGGAGCGACGTCGACGGTGTGCGCGGGGCGCTCGTTGTCGAGCGAGAACGGCTCGCTCGACGCGTTCACGCCCAGCGTGAACGGGCCGCCGGCCACGAACACCCGCTCGGGGGTCACCGTGCGGCCGGGCGGGAGCGAGTGGCGCGGCAGCAGCACGGGGGGTCCCTGTCGCAGTTGCAGGGTGGCGTACATGGTCTCGTCGTGCTGCTCCTCGTGCTGCACGACCATGCCGGCGGTGAACAGGTCCGCTGCCGGGGTCCGCTCGAGCAGGTCCAGCACGCGGCCGCGCACTTCGTAGTCGTAGGCCCGCGCCGCCACCGGCGGTAGCAGCGGCAGGGCGGGGCGCTCGGCGCGCGGATGCTTGAACGCGTCGTAGAGCGAGTCCACGTCGGGCTCGAGAAGTCCTGGCCGGCTGGGGTCGCCGTCGCGCAGCAGCCAGAGCTCTTCCTGCTGCCCGACGTGGGCGAGGTCCCAGACCAGCGGACTCATCAGCGGGTCGTGCTGGGCTACCAGCGTCGGCTCGTCCAGGTCGGTGAGGCTGAGCGTGCGGCTCCTGGCGAGCTCCAGATCGCGGACGACGTCGTCAAGCATGGGCTAGCTCCTCCAGTGCAGCGAGTGGTCCGACATCGGCGATGCGGTCGGCGAGCAAGTCCCCTGGGCTTCGCCGTGACTCGACAAGCTCGGCCAGGTCCGAGACCGCCGCGCTGAGGTCCGCCGGGACACGGCTCGCCGCGATGGCCAGGCACCGGCGGGCGGACTCGGCGAGCAGGCTGTCATGCAGCCCGTACCGCGCAGCCTCGGCCCAGCGCCGCGCGGTTCGCTCGGTGGCCTCCATGGCGAGGTCCGCCGCGATGCTGTCGTCCATGAGCGTCGCCGCGACTGCGGCAATGCCCGGCCACCACCGCGGCGCGGTGATGTCCAGGTAGCGCAGCTCGAGGAATCCGCGCAGCCGCACTGGCGGAAACAAGGTGGTCAGGTGGGTGCCGAGGTCTGCCGCGGTCGGCCCCCTATCGCACAGCCGCAGCTGGCCGCTCGCCCACTGGGCGAACGTGACTGACGCACGCACCGGCTCGGCTTCGCCGCCGTCGCCACACACCATGATCACCGGCGCGGACATGGCGAAGTGAGCCCAGGCCGCGGCCGGGTCCGACGCAGCCGCCGGCGCGTCGGGTGCGGGGTCGCAGCCGGGCACCGGGCCACACGCACGGCGGTCAAGCCGGGCCCAGGTCGCCTGCCTGGCCGACTGAGAGCCGGTGGCCCGGCCGTGCAGCCAGGGCGAGCAGGCTGCGATCGCGACCAGGGTCGGCCCGAGCCGGTGTGCTCGCTGGACCCGCGCCCGCCAGGTGCTCGTCGGGCCGGCCTGCAGGTTCACCTGGAGCGCGGCGGTCGAGTTCATCATCACGGCCCCAGCCGCTGCCCGCCCGGTGCTGGCGAAGTGCTGTTCCATGGCGCGGTACCGAGACCGCGGGTTAGTCCGCCGGGACGGCCGGAGCGGATCAGCGCCCGCGAACGCGGCGCCGAGACCGTGCTCGGTCAGCGCCAGCCGCACGCCTTGCCAGTCATGGCGCAGCTCGGCGACGGCCGTCCCGATGTCCGGCGCCGGCCGGCCGGACAGCTCGAGCTGGCAGCCCGGCTCGAGGGTCACCGCGCTGCGACGCGCGACGGCGCTGACGACCTCGGTGATCTGCTCAACCCGGTGCCAGGCCACGGCCTCCGGGACAGCCTCCAGGTCGATGAGGTGAGCCTCAACCTCGAGCCCGACGGTGCCGACTTCCGAGTCCGTGAGCGCGGCCTGGCCGGCCAGGGCATGGGCCGCGTCCAGCGTCAGCGGCTCGGTCAGATCAGCAGCATCCTGGGCGAAAGCGTTGATAACGGCCATAGGGAATGGCCCCTCCAGGTCCGGGCCGGCGGACTCCGCTGTCCACCGCGGGTCGGTGCGGGGCGACCGTAACAACAGCCGTCCAGATTGTCGGTACTGCCAGGTGCTTCATCAGCGACCTATGACTCAGACTACGTCAGGGGTCCGACAGTGGTTCAGCCTCGCTCGAACGAGCAGCTTCCCGCGGCCATCTGGGTGCGGGCACGAGCGTGGCTCCGGCTGGGGCTGCGATGATTTCCTGGTGGATCAGCGCATCAGCCTTGTGACGCTGGGCGTCACTGACCTTGCCCGGGCCCGTTCGTTCTACGAGGCGCTCGGCTGGCACGACGCACGGCAGCCCGACGGTGAGGTCTGCTTCTTTCAGGCCGGGGGAATGGTCTTCGGACTGTGGACGGCGCTCGGCGGTCACGGCGCTCCGGGGATCGAGCTCGCGCACAACGTCCGCTCGCCCGAGGAGGTAGCCGCCGTGCTGGCCGACGCCGAACGGGCGGGTGGTACGGTCCTGCGCCCGGCCGCCCGCGCCGAGTGGGGCGGTACGTCCGGGGCCTTTGCCGATCCTGACGGCTACGTGTGGGAGGTCGCCCACAATCCTGGCTGGACACTCGGCGAGGACGGCAGCGTGCGAATGTAAGCGTGCGAGTGTGCAGATGGGCTGCCGTCCGGAGGGCTGCGATGACCGAACCCACTGTTACGAGCGTGACCTCGCCCGCCCGCGCCCTGTTTCATACCGCGCCGCGCTGCGTGGACATCAGGGAAGTGGGCGCACCGCAGCCTGCAGCCGGTGAGGTTCTCGTCCGCACCCTGTGCTCTGGGATCAGCGGTGGCACCGAACGGCTGGTGTACCGCGGCGAGGTTCCGGCTGAGCTGGCGCTTGATGACACGATCGACGCGCTGGGCGGCACCTTCTCCTATCCCTTCGCCTATGGCTATGCGTGCGTCGGCCAGGTGGCGGAGTCCGGCCAGACGGTCTTCGCGTTCCATCCGCACCAGGACGTCTTCGCGGCGCGGAAAGGTGAACTGATTCCGCTGCCGGCCATCGATCCCGCAGCCGCCACCTTGTTCCCGCTGGTCGAGACCGCGTTGCAGGTCACGCTCGATGCCGGGACCGGATATCGCGAGCGGGTCGTCGTGCTCGGCGCGGGCGTGCTCGGACTGCTGACCGGGCTGCTGTTGCAGCGCTCCGGGTGGCGGCCGCTGATTGCCGAGCCGCAGGCGTGGCGCCGCGAGGTGGCCAGCAGTCTCGGCGCCACCGCCGCAGCACCGGAGGAACTGGCGGCAGAGAAGGTGTCGCTGGTCATTGACGCTAGCGGCAACCCGGATGCGCCGGCCATGGCGCTGAACATGCTGGCCCACGAGGGAACCCTGCTGATTGCGTCGTGGTTCGGTACCAAGCCGGTGGTGCTGCCGCTCGGCGGCGCTTTCCACCGGCGGCGTCTGACCATCCGCAGCACGCAGGTTTCGACGGTGCCCGCCCGGCTGTCCGGGACCTGGACGCGGTCTCGGCGCAGGCAGGAGACCATTGAGCTGCTAACCGAACTGCCGCTGGCGCAACTGTGCACCCACGTCTTCGCCTTCAATCACGCAGCCGAGGCGTTCCGAGCCGTAGACGCGGGGACACCGGGACTGATGCATGCCGTTCTCGACTACGACAGGAGTGCTGCCGGTGACGTGTGAAGTCGGGTTGAGCCGAAGCGTCCGTGCTTTCCACATCATGCCGGGACTGCCCGGTCCGGAGGGTGAACTGCATGATCACGACTACCGGATTGAGGTCGTGGTAGACCGCGAGCAGCTCGACGGCCGGGGCATGGTCTGCGACCTGGATGTGCTGGAGGCGACGCTGACAGAGCTGACCAGCAAGGTCGAAGGCCGCAACCTGGAGGAGATACGCCCGGCCGAGGCCGAGGCGGTCACCGTCGAGGTGTTCGCCCGCTGGGTGCACGACAGCCTCGCGCCCGCGGTTGCCGCCGCGGGTGGCGAGACGCTGGCCGTGCGGGTGTGGGAAACTCCCGTCGCGTTTGGCGGATACCGCGCACGATGCTGAACCGACCGGGCGAGGAGTTCGTTGTGCCGTCATAGAGACGTCGACACGCTTTTTCGTCATCCTCGCGAGACAGCTACATGACACTGGGCTGGAATGACCCCACAGCAGCTCCCACCACCACGGTCCTGCTGCGGCACGGCGATACCCGACTCTCGCCCGAGCACCGCTTCAGCGGGTCGCGCGATGTCCCGCTGAGCGCCAGCGGAGCCCGCCAGGCCAAGGCCGCGGCCTGCCACCTCGCCACCGGTGCCCCGATCGACGCGGTGGTCAGCTCCCCGCTGCAGCGCGCTGTCGCCACCGCCGACATTGCGGCACGGGAACTGGCGCTGACCGCAGTGATCGATGACGACCTCCGGGAGACCGACTTCGGGGAGTGGGATGGCTTCACCCTGGCAGAGATCGAGCAGCGCTGGCCCGAAGCCGCGGCGGTCTGGCGACGCGACCCCGAGCAGGCACCGCCGGGCGGCGAGAGCTTCGCCGCCACCGCACACCGGGTAGACCGGGCGTGTGACCGGTTGCTCCGCGACCACGGTGGCCAGACCGTCCTGGTGGTCAGTCATGTCACGCCGATCAAGATCCTGCTTTGCCGGGCGCTCGGCGTCCCGCTCGGCACCCTCTACCGGCTCTATCTCGGCTCCGCCTGCATCAACGAAATCCAGTGGCACGGCCGCGGGTTCGCCGCCGTCCATCGCGTCAACGACACCAGCCACCTGCCCTGAGACCCACCGCCGTGCAGCGTCCGCTCGCACTGGTCGGATCCCAGGGCGGTTCCGGTACCGCGGGCTGCGGGTCAACTCCTACTTGGACGAGACCGCGCTGAAGGCGTTGAGGAACTGGTTGCGGAATGCGCTCATCTGGTCGACCGGAGCGTCGCGACTGGGCAGCAGCCCGTCCTGCCAGTGCCAGGAAGCAATGTCCCGGAACACCGACGGGTCGCGGGCGATGATCGAGATCGGCAGGTTGTGGCTGGCACCGGGGCTGGTGATGGGGGTGTCGGGCTGCTCGTCGCCGAGCAGGATGAGCACGAGATTGGGGTCGTTGAGCTCGGTGACCCACGAGGTGAGGGCCGTCAGCGTGTACTGCATCGACATGCCGTAGAACTGGCGCACGGTGCT
>JASHQA010000384.1 GCA_030037785.1 Streptosporangiaceae bacterium | reverse complement strand
GCCGGCGGTCCGGCACCAGGTGGGCCGCCGAGCGCCGCGGGGGGTCTCGGGGGGTCGTCCTCCCCGGCCACCACCGCGGGGGCCAGCGCCGCGGCCAGGATCGCGGCCGCCGCGGCCTTTGCGAGGGACGTGCGCGACGGCGTGGCGGAGTACTTGGAACTGCATCACCGGGAGTTAGCCCGTAACCTCGGAAGGCGGAGCAACCGGACATCGTCCGGCTGATCCGCACAGCGACCAGGGCCGCGCCGCGCCCTGAGAGTTTCGTTCCCGGTCCGCTGGCCGGGGGCCGCCCCTAGATGAAGGATGGGCCGTCATGGAGTCGGCAGAGATCGTCCGCCGTTTCCTTAGCTATTTCGAGCAGCGCGGACACACCATCGTGCCCTCGGCCAGCCTGGTCGCTGACGACCCGACGCTGCTCCTGGTCAACGCCGGGATGCAGCCGTTCAAGCCGTACTTCCTCGGGCAGCGGACGCCGCCGTTCCGGCGGGCTACGAGCTGCCAGAAGTGCGTGCGGACGCCCGACATCGACGAGGTCGGCAAGACGACGCGGCACGCCACGTTCTTCCAGATGCTCGGCAACTTCTCCTTCGGCGACTACTTCAAGGAGCAGGCCATCCCGTTTGCCTGGGACCTGCTGACCAGGTCGGAGGCCGACGGCGGCTTCGGCTTCCCTGAGAGCCGCCTGTGGGTCACCGTGCTGCACGACGACGACGAGGCGGCCAAGACCTGGCAAGACGTCGTCGGTGTGCCCGAGAGCCGGATCCAGCGCCGCGGCCTGGCTGACAACTACTGGCACATGGGCGTGCCGGGCCCGGGCGGTCCGTGCTCGGAGATCTACTACGACCGCGGTTCCGAGTACGGGCGCGAGGGCGGCCCAGAGGCGGATGAGGACCGCTACCTGGAAGTCTGGAACCTGGTCTTCATGCAGTACCAGCTCGGGGCCGTGCGGGCGAAGACCGACTTCGACGTCGCCGGCGATCTGCCCGCGCGCAACATCGATACCGGCATGGGCATGGAGCGGATGGCCGCGCTGCTGCAGGGCGTCGACAACATCTACGAGATCGACACGATGTGGCAGGTGCTCGAGCGGGCGGCGGAGCTCACCGAGCAGCGGTACGGCGTCGACGAGCGGTCCGACGTCGCGCTGCGCGTGGTCACGGACCACGTACGGACCGCGGTCATGCTGGTGGCGGACGGCGTGATCCCGTCCAACGAGGGCCGCGGCTACGTGCTGCGCCGGATCTTGCGGCGCAGCATGCAGAAGCTGCGGCTGCTGTCGGGCGCGCAGCGCGGCGGCTACGGTGCCGGCGGCTACGGTGCCGGCGGCTACACGCGCGGCCAGGATGAGAACTTCATGCACGAGCTATCCGCCGTTGCCCTGGGCGCGCTCGGTGCTCAGTACCCGGAGCTGACCCGCGACGCGCCGTACATTCACACCGTCATCGACGCCGAGGAGGCGGCGTTCGCCGCCACGCTGCGCACCGGCAGCGCGATCTTCGACGCGGCGGTGGAGGAGACCCGGCGGGCCGGCGCCGCAACGATCCGCGGCAGTCAGGCGTTCCAGCTACACGACACGTACGGCTTCCCGATCGACCTGACCCTGGAGATGGCAGCCGAGCAGGGCCTCGTCGTCGACGAGGGCGAGTTCCGCAGGCTCATGGCCGAGCAACGGCAGCGGGCCAAGGCCGACGCGGCCGGCAAGAAGACCGGCAACGCCGACATCTCCGTGTTCGCCCGCGTGCTCGAGCAGGCCGGCCGGGTCACCTTCTCCGGCTATGACGAGGTGGCCGGCGACGCCACCGTCGTGGGGCTGATCGTCGACGGCGCCCTGGTGCCGTCGGCCGGTGCGGGCACGGCGGTCGAGGTGGTCCTCGACTGGACGCCGTTCTACGCCGAAGGCGGCGGCCAGCTAGCCGACAACGGCGTCATCACCGCAGTCGGCAGCGGTGCGGGCGACGGCGCTGTGATCACGGTGACCGACGTGCAGTCACCGGTGGTCGGCCTGATCGTGCACCGGGGAACGGTCACGGCCGGCGAGGTCGTGGTCGGCGCGACGGCGCGGGCGGAGATCGATATCGAGCGGCGCCGGGCTATATCCCGGTCGCACACCGCGACCCACCTGGTGCACCGGGCCTTCCGCGGCCTGCTGGGCGAGTCCGCCGCGCAGGCCGGTTCGGAGAACTCCCCCGGCCGGTTCCGGTTCGACTTCACCGCGCTCGGCTCGGTAGCCGAGTCCGTGCTCACGGCGGCCGAAGAGGAGGTCAACCAGATCCTCGTCGGCGACCTCGAGGTACGGGCCTTCCACACGTCGCTGGACGAAGCGCGGGCGATGGGCGCGCTCGCGCTGTTCGGCGAGAAGTATGGCGACCAGGTGCGTGTGGTCGAGGTCGGGGACTACTCGCGTGAGCTGTGCGGCGGCACGCACGTGGCCAGGTCGGGCAACCTGGGGCTGATCAAGATACTCAGCGAGTCGTCGATCGGCTCTGGTGTGCGCCGGGTCGAGGCGCTCGTGGGCATCGACGCGTTCCGCTACCTGGCCCGCGAGAATGTCCTGGTCAGCCACCTCTCGGAGCAGCTCAAGGCGCGCCGGGAGGAGCTGCCGGAGCGCATCTCCGGCATCGTCACCCGGCTGCGCGAGGCCGAGCGGGACCTAGAGCGGCTTCGGTCGGCTCAGCTGCTGGGCGGGGCGACCGAACTGGCTGACCAGGCGGAGGACGTGGCCGGAGCGGCCCTGGTCGCCTACCGGGCGCCCGACGGTGTCGCCGCCGACCAGATCCGGAAGGTTGCGCTGGACATCCGCAGCCGCATATCGCCGGAGCGGCCGGGCGTGGTCGTGGCCATCGGCACCGCAGCCGGGCGGCCGACCGTCGTGGTGGCAGTCAACGACGCCGGCCGT
>JASHQA010000383.1 GCA_030037785.1 Streptosporangiaceae bacterium | reverse complement strand
CGCTCGGCGATCGCTATGGTCGGCGCGTTGGTGTTGCCGCGTGGCACCGTCGGCATGACCGAGGCGTCGACCACGCGTAGCCGTTCCACCCCGCGGACGCGCAGTTCGCTGTCGACGACGCTGGTCAGCTTGCTGGCCGCGAGCATCGAGTCACCGCCCATCGCGCAGGTCCCGACCGGGTGGTAGATCGTCGAGATATCGCCGCGGATCCACTCGCGCAACTCCGCCTCGCCCTGCACGTGCGGCCCCGGCGCCAGCTCGCCGGCGAGCTGCCTGCCCAGCGGCTTGGTGGCCGCGATCTCCCTGGCGATACCGACGGCCCTGACCAGCGGGTCCAAGTCGGCGAGGTCGGACAGGTAGGCAGGGTCGATCGCCGGCTTGTGCCGCGGGTCGGCGCTGCGCAGCCGGATCCGGCCCCGACTGCCGACACTCACCAGCGTGATGAGCACCGATAGCGCCCTGGTGGCGGGGTCGATCAGGCCACCGTCCAGGTAGGGAACCGGCAGCACGTGCCACTGGATGTCCGGTGCCACCAGGGCCGGATCGGTGCGGGTGAAGCCGCCTGCCTCGGCGATGTTGGTCGTCAGCGGGCCGGAATGCGTGAGCTGCCAGCGGGCCAGGTTCCGGCGCCCGGCGCGCTCCCACAGGCTGCGGGCCTTGGGTGCGCTCCACATCGCCGTGACAACGGGGTGGTCGGACAGGTTGGTACCAACACCGGGGCTGTCGGCCATCACCGCGATGTTGTGCTCGTGCAGGTGGTCGGCCGGCCCGACGCCCGACAGCATGAGCAGCTGCGGGCTGCCGATGGCGCCCGCCGACAGGATGACCTCGGCTTCGGCGCTGACCAGTTCCTCGACGCCGCGGTGCAGGTAGCGCACGCCGGTGGCCCGGCCCGCCTCGATCTCCACGCCGGTCACCAGGGCGTCAGTGACGACGGACAGGTTGGGCCGGCCCGCGGCCGGGTGCAGGTAGGCGTCGGCGGCCGACCAGCGTCTGCCGCCCTTCTGGGTCACCTGGTAGTAGCCCACGCCGTCCTGTTCCGGCCCGTTGAAGTCACCGTTGGCGGGCAGCCCGTGGTTGCGGGCGGCGGCGATGAAGTCGCCCGTCAGCGCGCTCTTGAACGTCAGGTCCTGGACGCTGAGGGGGCCGGCGTCGCCGTGGTAGGCCGACGCGCCGCGCGCGTTGCCCTCCGCGCGCAGGAAGTACGGCACCAGGTCGGCGTAACCCCAGCCGTCGCAGCCGTAGTCGTCCCGCCAGGAGTCATAGTCGTGCCGGCTGCCGCGAATGTAGATCATCGCGTTGATGGACGACGAACCGCCCAGTACCCGCCCGCGCGGCCAGTAGATGGACCGGCCGAGCGCGCGGTCCTGCGGGACCGTCTGGTAGTCCCAGTCGTACGCCGTCTTGAACAACAGGTTGATGGCAGCGGGGATGTGGATCTCGTCGGCCGTGTCCGGCGGCCCAGCTTCCAGCAGGAGCACCCGGACACCGGGATTTTCGCTGAGGCGCGCGGCCAGCACGCAGCCGGCGCTGCCAGCGCCAACGATGACATAGTCGTACACAGCCGGTCCTCCCGCTCAGCCCGGAAACGATCAATACCCTACTCAGCCTGAGCGGGTTACCGGGTCAGGTCGCGGGCGCGCGCTGCGCGCAACAGCGCGCTCCCGGTCCTAGGACCGGGAGCGCGCCCCCCCACCTGTGCGACCCTGGCAATCCCAGCGGGCCCCCGAGAACCGCCGACCTGCCAGCGCGGGCCGCGAGCCGCCTAGCGGCTCATTCCGGACCCAGACGGGTCCAAGGTCCGAGCGCGAGCCGAACCGCCCCGCCGCCGACTCCCCCCGTGGCCGATTCGCCGGGATCGAGGCTCGACTCTGTCACTCTTAGTACACATACGATGCCACATCGTGTTCGGGTTTGTGAATACCCGTGAGCCGGATTGCTAATCCTGATGCGCGCGGGACTTTTGTGGCAAGCCGTCGCGGCCTTACCACCCTGCCGACCCTGAGGCCTGGTCACCGGGCGTCACCGCCGGAGAGCGCAGGCGCTACGGTGAGAGTCATGCCTCGAGACCGCGACAGACCGGTCGTCTTGTCCAAGATCTACACCCGTACCGGCGACGACGGCACGACCGCGCTCGGAGACATGAGCCGGGCACGCAAGACTGATCCCCGGCTCGCCGCGTATGCCGACACCGACGAGGCGAACAGCGCCATCGGCGTCGCGCTCACCCTCGGTGAGCTGCCCGACGACATCCGCCAGACCCTCCTGCGGGTCCAGAACGAGCTATTCGACGTCGGCGCGGACCTGTGCAACCCAGTCACCGCGAACCCTGGCTATCCCCCGCTACGCATCGACGACCGCTACATCACGGCTCTGGAGCGGTCGTGCGATGAGTTCAACGCGGGCCTGCCGGTGCTGCGCAGCTTCGTGCTGCCCGGCGGCACCCCCGCGGCAGCGCTCCTGCACGTCGCCAGGACGGCGGTACGGCGCGCCGAGCGGTCCGCCTGGGCCGCGCTCGAGGTCCACGGCGACACCATGAACCCGCTGACGGCGCGGTACCTGAACCGGCTCTCCGACCTGCTGTTCATCCTGGCCAGGAAGGCCAACGAGGCGGCGGGCGACGTGCTGTGGAAACCGGGCGGAGAGCGTTAGCCGCGCGAGAAGGGAACGGGGCCGAACGGCGCGAGCGTCGGTTGCCCGCTCGCGGTGCTAGCAGCTCACCGCGTCTGGTCTGCGGCGGCGAGCAGAGCCCGGTAGTAGCGCACGTCGGGAGGCTCTTCCGGCCCCGGCGGGGCCGGCTGATCCTGCAGCGTGCGGTCGAGCAGGGCCTGGGTCTCGGTGGTGTTGACGTCCGCGCCGAGCACCGCGTCCCTGGCCAGAATCGACACGCGGTTGTTCGCCATCGACAGGAAGCCGCCGGACACCGCGGCCACCACGGCCGGCTGGCCCGGGCTCTCCGGCCGAATCTGTATCAGGCTGCCCTCGTACAAGATGCCGATGATCGGCGCGTGGTTGGTGAGCAGCCCGACCTCACCGTCGAGAGTTCGCGCGATCACCAGCTCGGCGTTGCCCGCCCACAGCTCGCCCTCCGGCTGGACCAGCTCTACGTTGAGCGTCACCGGCGCACCCCGCACTCACCCCGGGAGTCCGTCACGACCGCCCCTCGAGGTCTCTGGCCTTGCGCTCGACGTCCTCGATCCCGCCGCACATGAAGAACGCCTGCTCGGGGTAGCTGTCGTAGTCGCCCTCGGTGATCGCCTTGAAGGAGGCGACGGTCTCCTTCAGCGGCACGAACACGCCCGGCTGTCCGGTGAACTGCTCGGCCACGAACATGGGGTGGGACAGGAACCGCTCGATCCGGCGGGCGCGCTGCACCGTGACCCGGTCCTCCTCGGATAGCTCGTCGATGCCGAGGATGGCGATGATGTCCTGCAGTTCGGTGTAGCGCTGCAGGATTCGCTGCACCTCGCGCGCGACGGCGTAGTGCTCCTCCCCGACGTAGGCGGGGGCCAGGATGCGCGAGGTCGACGCCAGCGGGTCGACGGCCGGGAAGATGCCCTTCTGGGTGATCTCCCGCGACAGCGCCGTCGTGGCGTCGAGGTGAGCGAAGACGGCCGATGGCGCCGGGTCGGTGTAGTCGTCGGCGGGCACGTAGATCGCCTGCATGGAGGTGATCGAGTGACCGCGCGTAGACGTGATCCGCTCCTGTAGCTGGCCCATCTCGTCGGCGAGCGTCGGCTGGTATCCGACCGCCGACGGCATCCGGCCGAGCAGCGTCGACACCTCCGACCCAGCCTGAGTGAACCGGAAGATGTTGTCGATGAACAGCAGCACGTCCTGCTGCTGCTCGTCGCGGAAGTACTCAGCCATGGTCAGCGCGGACAGCGCGACGCGCAGCCGGGTGCCCGGCGGCTCGTCCATCTGGCCGAACACCAGGGCGGTGTCCTTGATGACCCCGGAGTCGGTCATCTCGAGGAAGAGGTCGTTGCCCTCGCGGGTGCGTTCCCCCACCCCGGCGAAGCAGGACACGCCGCCGAAGTTCTTCGCAACCCTGGTGATCATCTCCTGAATCAGCACGGTCTTGCCCACGCCGGCGCCGCCGAACAGGCCGATCTTGCCGCCCTTGACGTACGGCGTCAGCAGGTCGAGGACCTTGATGCCGGTCTCCAGGATCTCGGTGCGGGGCTCGAGCTGGTCGAACGGCGGCGGGTTGCGGTGGATCGACCAGCGCTCGGTCACCGTCAGCGTCGACGCGGGCACGTCCAGCGGCTCGCCCAGCACGTTGAACACGTGCCCCTTGGTCACGTCCCCGACCGGCACCGTGATCGACTCTCCGGTGTCGGTGACCGGTGCACCGCGGACCAGCCCGTCGGTCGGCTGCATCGAGATGGCGCGGACCGTGTCGTCGCCCAGGTGCTGCGCGATCTCCAGGGTGAGCGTCCGGGTCGTGCCGCCGATCGTGACGTCGGCGTGCAGCGCGTTGTAGATCTCGGGCATCTCCTCGGTCGCGAACTCGACGTCGACCACCGGACCGATCACCCGGGCTACGCGGCCGGTGGCCGCCGGGCGGGCTTGCCCGCTGGCCGTGGTCTTAGCGGTAGCGCTCATGTTGCTGCTCTCTTACTCCCTGATCGCCTCGGCGAGCGCGTTCGCACCGCCGACGATTTCGCTGATTTCCTGGGTGATCTCGGCTTGCCGCGCCTTGTTCGCTTCCCTGCTGAGCTGCTCGACCAGCTCGTTCGCGTTGTCCGTGGCTGACTTCATCGCCCGCCGCCGCGCCGCGATCTCCGACGCCGCGGACTCCAGGAGCGCGTGGAACAGCCTGCTCTCCACATACCACGGCAACAGCGCGTTGAGAACATCCTCGGGCGACGGCTCGAAGTCGTAGCTGGGCAGCGGGCCAGACGGCGGCACTTCCGCCGTCTCCCTGATTTCCAGCGGCAGCAGCCGACGCACCACCGGCCGCTGCGTCAGCATGGACACGAACTCGGTGTACACGATGTTGATCTCATCTACGCCGCCCTGATCGGCTGGCTGCCGGTAGGCCTCGAGCAAGGTCCGCGTGACGTCGGCCGCGTTCGCCTGCCGCGGCATGTCGGAGAACCCGCTCCACTCGGCCGCGATGTCCAGCTGCCGGAATCGGTGCCACGTGATGCCCTTACGGCCGGCCACGTACGACACCGAGTCCAGGCCGCGCTCCGACAGCAGGCCGCGCAGCCGCTGCGCCTCGCGCAGCAGGTTGGCGTTGAAGCCGCCGCAGAACCCGCGGTCGCTGGTCAAGATCACGACGGCGGCCCGGCGCGGATTCTCCACCGGCCTGGTCAGCGGGTGGTTGATGTTCTCCGACAGGCTGACCACCGCCTCGACCGCGCGGGTCAGCTCGCGTGCGTACGGCGCAGCCGCGTGCAGCCGCTGCTGTGCCCGGATGATCCGCGAGGACGCGATCAGCTCCTGAGCGCGCGTGATCTTGGCGGTGGACTGGACGCTCCGGATCCGCCGCCGTACCGCGCGAAGCTGTGCTCCCATGCTGCCTGATACCGCCCTACTGCTGGCTCGCCGCCGGTGGCGGCGGCGCCGCCGCGCGCCGCTTGACCGCTTCCTGCTCGACGTCCGCGGACCGCAGTGGCTCCTCCGGCTGTTCCGGCTCGTTGCTGACCAGCAGCTCACCCCCGGTCTTCTCGAACCGGGACCGGAACTCGTTGATCGCGTCCTTCAGGGCCACCACGGTGTCGTCGCTCAGCTCGCCGGTTTCCCTGATGGCGTCGTAGATGCCGGCGTGCGATAGCTGGATCTCCTCGAGGAACTCCGACTCGAACCGCCGCACGTCCTCGACCGGCACGTCATCGAGGTAACCCTCGTTGCCGGCCCACACCGAGACCACCTGGCGCTCGACCGGGTACGGGCTGTACTGCGGCTGCTTGAGCAGCTCGACCAGCCGCGCGCCCCGGTCGAGCTGGGCACGCGACGCCGGGTCTAGGTCGGACGCGAACGACGCGAACGCCTCGAGGTCGCGGTACTGCGACAGCGACAGCTTGAGCCCGCCGGCCACCTTCTTCATAGCCTTGATCTGCGCGTCGCCGCCGACTCGGGACACCGACTGGCCGACGTTGATGGCCGGCCGGACGCCGGCGTTGAACAGATCGGTCTCCAGGAAGATCTGGCCGTCGGTGATCGAGATGACGTTGGTGGGAA
Source organism: Streptosporangiaceae bacterium (assembly GCA_030037785.1). Lineage (GTDB taxonomy): Bacteria > Actinomycetota > Actinomycetes > Streptosporangiales > Streptosporangiaceae > JAJYUU01. Next base: position 10,966 of record JASHQA010000383.1, on the reverse strand, counting down.
TGTACGCCGAGATGTCGTTGGCCTTCGTCTCGACGATCGGCAGCCCGGTCAGTGAGCCGCCGCCCATCTCGTCCGACAGCTTCGCGCACCGCTCCAGCAGCCGCGAGTGCAGGTAGAACACGTCGCCCGGGTAGGCCTCGCGGCCGGGCGGGCGGCGCAGCAGGAGCGAGATGGCCCGGTAGGCCTCGGCCTGCTTGGTCAAGTCGTCGAACACGATCAGCACGTGCTTGCCCTGGTACATCCAGTGCTGGCCGATCGCCGACCCGGTGTAAGGAGCGATGTACTTGAAGCCCGCCGGATCGGACGCGTCCGCAAACACGATTGTCGTGTACTCCAGGGCGCCGGCGTCCTCCAGGGCCTGCCGCACCTGAGCGACGGTCGAGCCCTTCTGGCCAACCGCCACGTACACGCAGCGGACCTGCCTGCCCGGGTCGCCGGACTCCCAGTTCTGCTTCTGGTTGATGATCGTGTCGATGGCGATCGTGGTCTTGCCGGTCTGCCGGTCCCCGATGATCAGCTCGCGCTGGCCGCGGCCGACCGGGGTCATCGCGTCGATCGCCTTGATGCCGGTTTGCAGCGGCTCGTGCACCTTCTTGCGCTGCACCACCGACGGTGCCTGCAGCTCGAGCTGGCGCTGCTCGGTGTGACCCTCGATCGGCCCCTTGCCGTCCAGCGGCGCGCCGAGCGGCCCGACCACCCGGCCCAGGAACCCGTCGCCAACCGGCGCCGACAGCACCTCGCCGGTGCGCTTGACGCGCTGGCCCTCCTCGATCTGGCTGAACTCACCGAGCACCACGACGCCGATCTCCCTGACGTCCAGGTTCAGCGCGATGCCCCGCGTGCCGTCCTCGAACTCCACCAGTTCGTTGGCCATGGCCGACGGCAGCCCGGAGACCCGCGCGATGCCGTCGCCACACTCGACGACGACGCCGACCTCCTCGGTGGCGGCGGCTCCTGGCTCGTAGGCCTCGACGAAACGCTCGAGCGCCTCCCGGATCTCTTCCGGCCGGATTGTCAGTTCCGCCATCTTCCTTACGTCCTTCTTGTTCGTGGCCGGCGCCGGGTCGGCGGCCGACGGTTGCTCTCGTGCCCCACCGCTGCGGCCAGGGGCGTCGTCCCGCGTGCTCATCGTCACGCCACCAGCCGGCGCCTGGCCGTCGCGAGCCGGGTCGCGACGCTGCCGTCGATGAGGTCCTCGCCGACCCGGACGGTCATGCCGCCTGCCACTCTCGGGTCGATGACGACGTTCAGGTGTACCTGGTGGCCGTACTCATCGGACAGTGCCGACGCCAGCCGGCCTCGCTGCTGGTCGGTCAGCGGCACGGCCACGTGCACCTCGGCCACCAGCCGCTCTCGCCGCTGCGCCGCCAGCCGGGCGTACTCCTCCAGGCTCACATCCAGGCTACGTCCGAGCGAACTGACGGCCGCCTCGGTGATCAGCCGCAGCGACTCCGGGGTCACCTTGCCGGCCAGCAGGCCCGACAGCAGCTCGTGCTTCGCCTGCGCTGCGGCGAACGGGTTGGTGAGCGCGATCCGCAGCTCGGGCGCGCTGGCCACGATCCGGCCGAACCGGAACAACTCGTCCTCCAGCTCGTCCAGGTGGTCGTTCTCCTCGGCGGCAGCCACGACCGACTGCACGGCCAGCTGCTCAACCGCGTCGGTAAGGTCTCCCGGCGCGGACCACCGGGCCGCGGCCACCGCCTCGACCACCCCGAGGGCGTTGTCGCCGACCTTGCCGGCGAACACCGATCTGGCCAGCGCGGCGCGCGCGCTGGCCGGGCGGGACACGTCACCGAGAGCCCGGCGCAGGGCGGGCTGACTGGCCAGCACGCCCGCCACGGCGAACAGCTCGTTGCCGAGGTCGGCCGCGGCCGCCGGGGCGCCGGTCAGCGGCTCCAGCCGCGCCTCGACCTCGGCAATCGACGCCCTGCTGATGCCTCTCATGCGGACGACCTGGCTCCCGACGGCTCACCCTCGCTGGCTTCCAGCTCGGCCAGGAAGCGGTCGACTACCCGACTCTGCCTGGCCTCGTCGGCGAGCGACTCGCCAACGATCTTGCTGGCCAGCTCCACCGCGAGCGTCCCGACCTCGGCTCGCAGCGACGCAACGGCTTGCTGCCGGTCCGCCGCGATCTGCGCCTGCGCCGTCTGCATGATGCGCGCCGCCTCGGCCTGAGCCTGCTCGCGCATCTGCGCGATGATCCGTGCGCCTTCTTCCTTGGACTCCTCGCGCATCCGCGCCGCGTCGTGCCTGGCAGTCTCCAGCTGGTTCCGGTATTGCTCGGCCAGGCGCTGGGCCTCTTTCTCCGCGCGATCGGCGCGCTCGATGCCGCCCGCGATGGCGTCGGTGCGCTCTGCCAGGACCTTGGTGATCCTGGGCAGCAGCACCCGCCACAGCACGACGAACACGATGAGGAACGCGATGCCGCCCCAGATAACCTCGGTCCAGCTCGGGACCAGCGGCTCGCTCTGCGGGGGGGTGACGAGGGCCAGGTGATAATGCATGGCGGCTACCTCCGGTGGCCGGTTACTTCAGGAAGTAGAAGACAGCGATGCCGATGAGCGCCAGCGCCTCGGTCAACGCGAAGCCGATCCACAAGAAGCCGGTGAGGCGACCCTGAGCTTCGGGCTGGCGGGCGATCGACTCCATGAACTTCCCGAAGATGATGCCGATGCCGACACCGGGTCCGATCGCCGCGAGGCCGTAGGCGAGCGCGCCCAGGTTGATGATGTGGAGCTGATACGGGGTGGTGGTCGAGCCCAGGCCGCCGCCACCCGCCGCGACGTAGAGCAGGTGATGCACGTGCATCGCGAGCTGCATTGTTGTGTTTCCTTCTTGTCAGGCCGGCCACGACGCCGGCTTTTCTCTAAATGGAGGTCCGATCAGTGCGCGGGCTCGTATGCGCCCGAGATATAGAAGGCGGTCAGGATCGTGAAGATGAAGGCCTGCAGCAGCTGGATCAGCAACTCGAGCGCGGTCAGCCCGATGAGCACGACGAACGACACGGCCGAGAACACCAGCTCATACGACCAGGTCAGCAAGTACCAGGTGGCGAGCGCGAACACCAGCAGCAGCACGTGGCCAGCCAGCATGTTCGCCCACAGCCGGACCGACAGCGTGAACGGCCGGATGAAGACGTTGGAGAGGAAGTCGATCGGTGCTAGCAGCGGCAGGATCCACCACGGCGCGCCGGACGGCACCGACAGGGTCCTCAGGTAGCCGAGCGGACCCTGCTTCCAGATGCCGATGCCCATGTAGAGCACCCACACCATCGCAGTGAGGATGGCCGGGTACTCAAACCGGGACGTCGCCGGGAAGTACAGGATCGGGATGACGCCCCAGATGTTGTTGATCCAGATGAAGAAGAACAACGCAGACAGGAACGGCAGCCAGTTGTCGCCCTTCTTGCCCAGCTGAGGCCGCAGGATCTGGTCCCGGACGAACAGGATGCCGAGCTCGCCGATGTTCTGGATGCCGCGGGGCACGAGCTGCGGCTTCCGGAACGCGGCCCAGAAGAACCCGAGCACGATCAGCGTGCTGAGCAGCACCAGCAGCATCGGCTTGTCAAATTGGAAGTGGCCAATGGTAAACAACGGCGAGAAGTAGAAATCAGTGATCGACGGCGACGGGTAGGGGCAGCCGTGGAGAACGTGGTCGCAACCGCTGGCGGCCTGGGCCACAACTACGTGATTCACCGGGTTACCTTTCCGGACTGTCGCGCGCAAGCCGTGGCGCGCCGCCGCGCAGGACGCTGCACGTCAAGGTCAGTCATGATGGCGTAGCCGGCCGACGCGGGCGGAGCCGGGGTTACCGCAAGGAAGAGCACGGCCAAATCCGGGCAGGTCAGGATCTGGTGAACCGGAAGATGACCATGAGGACAGACAGCGCGATGCCGAGGATCATCCCGAGCGGGAACAGGATGGAGATCCCGGTCCAGTGGCCGATGAGCCAGCCGAGCCCGCCGTAGAGAACCATGCCCGCGATCATGGAGCTGAAGACTCGCCAGCCTTCGTCCGCGCGCCCGGCAGGCTGCTCTGGCAAGGGCTGTTCGCGTTCGGTCATGCCCGCCGTCCGCGGCTGACCGGCTGCACGCGGCACCTGCCGCGGGCCGCGATCTGCCGTCCGGGGTCCATGTCGCTGCCACGGGTCATCGTTCTCCGTCCGGCTCGACATAGAGCATCTTCGTCCGGCGCCACGTGAAGATGAGGGCTGCCTGGTACACCAGGACGAGAACGATGACGGTCAGGCCGAACGCCAGCCCACTGAATGCGGTGGCGTTCTGGAAGCTGCTGATCATCACCAGCAGGGCCAGGATCTTGACCACGTACATGGCCGCGCCTGCGCCCATCATTGCCTGCGGGCTGACCCGGGCCCCGAGGGCAAACGCGAGCGCGGTCAGACCGAAGAAGCCCGCGACGACGGCAACGGCGATCACGGCGCCGAGCACGCCCTTGACGCCGGCCGTGACGCTGACCGCGAGCATGACGGCAGCCGCCGCGGCCGTCATGAGTGCTGATCGCCGCGCCATCGGGGCGATGTTCGCCAGCATTGTCTGGGCTACTCCGGGTGATCTTCAGGCCGCTGGTGAGTCCAGCGGGAGCGAGGTCATTGTGTCCTTGAGTCCGGTCAAGGAGTCCGGTCAAGCCACGCCGTCGGGCCTTCTGGCCGCGTGAGCGCAACGTATCACGGCCCCTGCCCCAGTCTCGTACTGGGTGCTCGTGAAAGATATCACAAGCTCTCTGGCGAGGCCGTGCACGAGGTCACCGACGGTGACGAGTCGCCGCGCCGCGCCGCATGAAACCGCAGCTAAGAACCGAGCTCGCGAATAGTAGAGCGGAAGTCAAGTGACCGTCACGACGACGCAACAACGGCGCGCGCCGGGGGGGATCACGAGTCGCGGCTGCGGCCGGATTCCGGCAGGCTGCCGACGGTCGGCCGGAACCAGGCCCAGTCACCATCACCCACCGCGGGCGGTCGGGTGCCCGCGACCGAGCGCCGTCCGCCGCCCGGTCCGCACCCGGCAGTCGGCGCGCCACCCGGCTGTGCACCGTCGTCACCACTGACGCCCTGCCAGCGCGCGCTGGACGCGTCGTCCCGCCGATCGGGCGGGCGCCCGTCGGACGACCACGCGCCGTCGCCCGCGACATCGCCGCCAGCATCGGTGCTCGCGCCGGCACGCGGCCACTCCGCCGCGCCGTTGCCCTCGCGTGCAGCCTGCCGCGTCCCCGCACCGTCACCGGCACCCGAGCCCTGCCACGTCCCCGCGCTGTCACCGGGTCCGTCACCGTTGCCCGCATCCTCGTCCGGCGGCTGCCCGGCGGCCTGACGAACAGCACCGCGCGGCGGTCCGTCCCCGGCTGGGGCTCGCCGCGGGGCGTCGTCCTGACCAGTGCCCGGCGGCCGCGATCCAGACAACACCGCCGACCGGCCGGGCGCCGCGGTACGGGCCAGTCCGGGGTCGGGACGCGCGCTCACGCCAGTCAGCGGATCGCCGCGACCAGCAGCCGCGCCGTCCGGCCGCAGGCTGGCCGTCGCGGCTGCCCGGGCGGCTGCGGCTCCGGTACGGGACCGATCTCGCCAGTGCCGCCACGGCATGGAAAGCAGCAGCAGGATCGCCACGGCGACTGCCGTGATGAGGACGAACACGAGCACCGGCTCGCCGTAGTGATTGGGCGCCTTCGGCAGCTCGGTCTTGTCGATCGACAGCCAGACGACGATGCCCGAGAACGCCGCGGCCCACAGGTACATGATCAGCACGCTGGCGCGCTGCGAGTGGCCGATATCCAGCAGCCGGTGATGCAGGTGCTTGCGGTCAGCCGCGAAGGGCGACCGCCCGGCCCGGGTCCGGCGCACGACCGCGAGCAGCATGTCCCCGTACGGGATGACAAGCAGCACCACGGGCAGCAGCACTGGCATGATCACCGGGTACCGGTTGATGGAGTTCTCCAGCTGGGCCGCCGGCAGCGAGTTGATGCAGGAGATCGGCGCGTAGGCCAGCACGAGGCCGAGCAGCATCGACCCGGTATCGCCCATGAAGATCTTTGCCGGGGCGAAGTTGTGCGGCAGGAACCCGGCGCACATCCCGATCAGTACCGCCGACGCCAGCGCGGGCGCGGCCAGGTTCGAGATGTCGACCAGCTTGGTGAGCGAGTAGTAGTAGGCGAAGAACGAGATCGCCGCGATGGCCACGATGCCAGCCGCGAGACCGTCGAGGCCGTCGATGAAGTTCACCGCGTTGATGGTCGCGACCACGATCAGGATGGTGAGCAGCGCTCCCTCGTCGGACGAGGGTATGAAGATGCGGCCGCTGCCGCCCGGCAGCGGCAGCCAGCTGAGCCCGGCCCCGGTCGCAACGAGCACGCTGGCGGCGGCGACCTGACCGGCCGCCTTGGTGATGACGCTCAGCCCCCAGCGATCGTCGATGAGCCCGATGATCACCAGCACGCCGCCGGCGCCGAGCAGCCCGGTCAGCATGCCGGTGCCCACGATGGCGTCGTCGTGCAGCTGCGTGATCTCGTTGGCGACCAGCAGCGCGGCGGCGAGGCCCGCGTACATGGCCAGGCCGCCAAACTCCGGGACCGGCGCGGTGTGGACGTCGCGGTCGCGCTCCCTGGGCTGCTTGATCGCGCCGACAGCGATGGCGAACCGGCGGACGAGCGGCGTCAGCACGTAGGTGACGGCAGCCGCCACCATGAGCGTGAGCAGGTAATCTCTCACCGGGCTAGTCCGGGGTCAATGAGCATTACCGCAACTCTAGAGCACCCGCCGGGCGAGCCGTGCTCATGGCCGACGGCCTGTCGGCAGGCCGGCCGGGAGCTCAGCCCAGTGGTCATGATCCCGGCGCGTCCCCGCCAGCGGTCACCGCGGCGACTTCGCGCAGCCTGCCGACCGAGATGGCCCCGCGCCGCAGCAGCCGCGGCTGCGGGCCCGTCAGGTCAACGATCGTGGACGCGACGTCTCCCGCCGTCGCACCGCCGTCGAGGTAGACCGCGACCGCCTCGCCGAGCTGGTTCTTTGCCTCGGCCGCGGTGGTCGGGGGCGAGGATCCGGTCAGGTTGGCGCTGCTCACGGCCATGGGGCCGGTCTCGCGGAGCAGCTCGAGGGCCACCGGGTCCTGCGGCATCCGGATTGCCACGGTGCCCTTGGTGTCGCCGAGATCCCAGCTCAGCGTCCGGGTGGCGCGACACACAACCGTCAGGGCGCCCGGCCAGAACTCGTCGATCAGCCGCTGGCCGTCCTGGCCTAGGTCCTCGACCAGCGCGGTGGCGGCCCGCACCGTGCCGACCAGCACCGGCGAAGGCATCTCGCGGCCACGGCCCTTGGCGGCCAGCAGACGGCGCACCGCGGCCGGGCTGAAGGCGTCCGCACCCACCCCGTACACGGTGTCCGTGGGCAGCACCACGAGCTCTCCGCTGAGGATCGCGCTAGCGGCGGCGGCGAGCCCGCTGGTGCGCTGGCTCTCGTCCGCGCACTCGAACCAGGAACTCATGGCTGATCATCCTGCCATGCCGACGACGCCGTCACGGCCACCTCGCCGTGACGAATCGATCGCGGCCGGCCAGGTCGACGTGATTGCGCGGACTCGGCCAGCCAGCGTCAGCGAAGACCCAGTACACGGCCGGGCCCTGCTGCGCGCCGTGCTCGACCGCGACCAGGCCACCCGACCGCAGCAGCCGGGCCGCGGTCGCCACGACGACCCGGACGGCGTCCATGCCGTCGGTGCCGCCCCACAGCGCGGTCGCGGGGTCGTACTCGCCGACTTCCGGCGGCACCCACGCGCCGGCGGGGATGTACGGCGGGTTGCTGATGACGAGGTCCACCTGCCCGTCGAGGTCCGGCAGGGCGGCTGCGAAGTCGCGCCGGTGCAGTGTCACCCGGCCTGCCGTGTGCGGCGCAGCCCGCTCGACGCCGGCGATATTGCGCTCGGCCCAGCCGCTCGCGAGCGGGTCGGCCTCCACCGCGTGCACGAGGGCGCGGGGCACTTCCTGCGCGATCGCCAGCGCGATCGCGCCCGATCCCGTGCCGAGGTCGGCGACCACGGGCTCGGCGACGTCCAGGCTGGCGAGCTGCTCGATCGCCCACCCGGTCATGACCTCGGTCTCGGGCCTGGGCACGAACACGCCGGGCCCCACGGCAAGCTCCAGGTACCGGAAGTGGGCGACACCGGTGATGTGCTGGAGCGGCTCGCGGGCCTCCCGGCGGGCGATGTCGTCCCAGAACCGGGGATCGAACCCGGCGTCGGGAACCAGGTGCAGCTGACTGCGGGGCACGCCGTGCAGTCGCGCCGCGATGATCTCGGCGTCGGTCCGCGGCGACTCCACGCCGGCCTCGGCCAGCCGGGCGGTCGCGATCGCTATCTCGTCAAGCAGCAGGCTCACGGCCGCACACCGTCAGGTCCCGCTGACGCCGGCCGCGATCTTCCCCGCCCGGTCGGCATCGATGAGCGCCGCGATGACCGCGTCCAGGTCGCCGTCGATGACCTGGTCCAGGTTGTACGCCTTGAACCCGACCCGGTGGTCAGAGATCCGGTTCTCCGGGAAGTTATACGTGCGCACCCGCTGCGACCGGTCGACAGTCGCGACCTGGCTGCGCCGCTCGGCTGCCGCCTGCGCTTCGGCCTGTTCCTGCGCCATGGTCAGCAACCTCGCCCGCAGCACCCGCAGGGCCTGCTCCTTGTTCTGCAGCTGGCTCTTCTCGTTCTGGCAGGACACGACCACCCCGCTGGGCAGGTGCGTGATCCGCACCGCGGAGTCGGTGGTGTTGACGCTCTGCCCGCCGGGGCCCGTCGACCGGAACACGTCGATCTTCAGCTCGGCGGGGTCGATCGTCACCTCGACCGGGTCGGCCTCGGGCATCACCAGCACCCCAGCCGCCGAGGTGTGGATCCGGCCCTGCGACTCGGTCACCGGGACCCGCTGGACTCGGTGCACGCCCCCCTCGTACTTCAGCTTCGACCAGGCGCCCTCGTCGCCGCTCGCCTTGACAGCCACGGTGACGTCCTTGTAGCCGCCGAGGCCGGTCATGGTCGAGTCGAGCACCTCGGTCTTCCAGCCGTGCCGCTCGGCGTACCGCAGGTACATGCGCAACAGGTCGCCGGCGAACAGGGCCGACTCCTCGCCGCCCTCGCCGGCCTTGACCTCGAGGATCACGTCCTTGCTGTCGTTCGGGTCGCGCGGCACCAGCAGCTCGGCGAGCCGCTCCTCCAGCGCTGCGCGGCGCACAGCGAGCTGATCGGCTTCCGCGGCGAACGACGCGTCCTCGGGCGCGAGCTCGCGCGCGGCCGCCTCGTCGCCAGAGACCTGCCGCCACTGCGTATAGGCCTGGACCACCGGGGTGAGCTCGCCGTACCTGCGGCTCAGCGCCCTGGCCCGGTCCGGGTCCGCGTGGATCGCCGGATCGGCCAGGTCGTGCTCGATCGTGGCGTGCTCGGCGGCCAGATCGGCAAGCCGCTCAAACACCGCCTGCCTCCCTCATGATGTGCGTGCTGTGGCTGGACATGCGTGCGTTCCCTTCCCTGGACCAGGGAAGGGAACGCTCTGCGTGGCTACTTGCCGCTCGCGGCCTTCTTGCCGAACCGGCGCTCGAACCTGGCGACGCGGCCGCCGGTGTCGAGAATCTTCTGCTTGCCGGTGTAGAAGGGGTGGCAGCTCGAGCAGACATCGGCGTGGATGATGCCGTTCCTTGCCGTGCTCCGCGTCTGGAAGGTGTTACCGCAGCTGCAGACCACCGTGGTGGTTACATACTCCGGATGGATCCCTGACTTCATGCGTTACTCCTGGTCCCCGCGGTCGCCGGGTCGCCCTGGTGCATGCTGCACCGCACAAGCGCGGGCGTGAACCGGTACCGCATCAGTTGTGGCTTACCAGTGTGCCAGAGGTGGAACGCAGCCGCGCCGCCCCGCATTCCGGAGCTGCGCTCCCTGCGCTCGCCCGATTACTCCTGTTTTGCGCGAGACATCGCGCACTCTCCACCGATCTCGCGCGCTCAGCCGAGTGATATGTCCGGATATGCGCGCGCGGAATCGGTGGAGAGTCGGGTGGCGACCCGACCCGGCCGGAGCCGCGTTACGCCGACGGCGAGGTCTTCTGGACGACCAGCAGGAACTCGGCGTTGCTCTTGGTGCCCTTCATCCGGTCCATGAGCAGCTCGAGGGCCTGCTGTGGCTCGAGCGCGTGCAGCACCCTGCGCAGCTGCCAGACGATCTTGAGCTCCTCGGGCGACATGAGCAGCTCTTCCTTCCTGGTGCTGGACGCATCGACGTCCACGGCCGGGAAGATGCGCTTGTCGGACAGCTCGCGGCGAAGCCTGAGCTCCATGTTGCCGGTGCCCTTGAACTCCTCGAAGATCACCTCGTCGGCACGTGAACCGGTCTCGATCAGCGCCGTGGCCAGGATCGTCAGCGAGCCGCCGTGCTCGATGTTGCGAGCTGCGCCAAAGAACCGCTTCGGCGGGTACAGCGCGGTCGAGTCGACACCACCGGACATGATCCGCCCGCTGGCCGGCGCGGCCAGGTTGTACGCGCGGCCGAGCCGGGTGATCGAGTCGAGCAGCACGACGACGTCGTGACCCATCTCGACGAGCCGCTTGGCTCGCTCGATCGCGAGTTCTGCAACCGTCGTGTGGTCCTCGGCGGGACGGTCGAACGTCGAGTGAATGACCTCGCCCTTGACGGTCCGCTGCATGTCGGTAACTTCCTCGGGCCGTTCGTCCACGAGGACGACCATGAGGTGGCACTCGGGGTTGTTCTTGGTGATCGCGTTGGCGATCGCCTGCAGGATGATCGTCTTCCCGGCCTTCGGCGGCGAGACAATCAGGCCTCGCTGGCCCTTCCCGATCGGCGAGATCAGGTCGATGATCCGGGTGATCATGTTGCCGGCGTCGGTCTCCAGGCGGAGCCGGTCCTGCGGGTACAGCGGCACCAGCTTGGAGAACTCGGCGCGCTTGGGCGACTCCTCCGGGTCAAGGC
>JASHQA010000382.1 GCA_030037785.1 Streptosporangiaceae bacterium | reverse complement strand
CAGTCGGTGCCTCAAGGGGCGAACCCGACTCGCCACGAATCCGATCGGCCTCAGCTCGCATTCGGGGGCTGTGAGAGGGGTGCTGCTTCGTGGCCCGCTCGTCGTGGTGGCACTCGCGGTTGAGGCCGAACTGCTCCACTCGATCGGGGTCGGTTGTCAGGACATTGGCTACTTCGCGGCGAGCGACGAGATCGCTCTGCAACGAGACAGCCAGCTCGTGCCCTGGGTCGGGGTGGACGCGGAACGGTTCACCGGATCCTCCTGGCGGCGCAGCAAACTCGGTGAGTACATCGATCGGGTGCTCGAGCCGCGCTCGGATCGCTGACGCCGCCCGCCGCGAAATGCGCGCGAGTGAACCCGATATCCAAGGCCCAGAGGCTCAGTTCAGCCGTGGTCTTCGTCGCGTGGCAGGAGGATGAAGTGGCCACCTCCGAGCGGGTCACGACTCGGAAGTCGCGCTCGTCGAAGGACAGCAGGCGGGTGGTGCGGAACCGTCGCGCCAGGATGACAACCGAGGCGTCTGCCAGCCCGAGCTCGATGTCGGCGTACTGCTCGTCCAGCCGCGCTGCCAGAGCGTGCTCGTCTGGGGTTAGTCCCTCGACCAGGAACCGCCCGGCCGCCACGTCGCGCAGGAACGCCCTGGCGGCCTTAGGGTGTCACGTAGGGTCGTCGTGCAGCGGTCTGCAGCGCTCAGCAGCCTGACACGACATCGACCCGACGAGCGGTCGCTGCACCGAGCGTGCCGCGTTCCCGTCCTCGTGATATTCAATCTCGTCACGTGCACCGCGTCCATGCCGTCGCCGTGCTAGTCGAGCTCTCCTTCGCCGGGATAGCCAGGCCGGCCCACGTCGGCTCGTTTCTCGCCTTGTGACCCGGACGGAATTATGCTGACGTCGCGTGCCATCAGGCAAAGGCAGGGCCATGGCGAGTCAGCAGTCCGGCAGCGGCGAGCTCGGGCACGACCATCCGCAGATCGACGCCAGCGTGCCGCACATTGCACGGGTGTATGACTACTGGCTCGGTGGCAAGGACAATTTCGCCGTCGACCGGGAGCTAGCCGAGCGGTTCATCCAGACCGATCCCATGGCCGTGGCCGGAGTGCGGAGCAATCGTGCCTTCCTCGGCCGGGCGGTGCACTACCTGGCGGCCGAGGCGGGAATCCGCCAGTTCCTCGACATCGGCACCGGAATTCCGAGCGCGAATAACACGCACGAGGTCGCGCAGCGGGCCGCGCCGAGCGCCCGCGTGGTGTATGTGGACAACGACCCGATCGTGCTCGTGCACGCACGTGCGCTGCTTACTAGCCATCCGGACGGAGCAACGGACTACCTCGAAGCCGACCTGCGCGACACGGACACAATCCTGACCGAGGCGCGGCGCACGCTGGATTTCGCCAAGCCGGTGGCGGTACTGCTGGTCGGCGTCCTGCACTGCATCCCAGACGCCGACGACCCGGCCGCGATCGTGACGAGGCTGGTGGCGGCCGTCCCGCCGGGTAGCTACCTGGTCATCTCCCACCCCGCCTCGGATATCCACGCCAAGGCGATGGCAGAGGGCGCAGCGCTGATGAACCGCGCGATCGCCGGGACGATCACCTTCCGCGCCAGGGAGCAAGTCGCGTGCTTCTTCGATGGCCTGGAATTGGTAGAGCCGGGGCTAGTACCAACAACTCAGTGGCGTCCCGGGCCCGGCGCCGACACCACACCCTTGCCAGGGTGGGTCGGCGTGGCGCGCATCGGCTAGCCAGCCCCCGCGTGCTCGTCCCATCCCGGACGCAAGGCCATCGAGCCGCAACTGCCCGGTGCTGTCATCCGCCGCACCCGCCGTTCAATCCGCCGCTGCTGGGTCACTGCTGTTCACCGGGCTGGATCCACACGGCGATGTGGGCGGGCTCCAGCGCGTGCTGGACGGAGCTGGCCAGGTCGCCCCGCACCGCGTCCAGGGTCGCGACCGCCACAGCCACCGTGCTGTGGAACCGGAGGACCTCGGTGGCCAGCAGCACGATCGCCGCGTACAGCCCGACCAGCAGGCCGGTGACGACCACGTACGCGAGAGTGCGGGAGATGACCCGGTCGATGTCGAACAGCCGGTACTTCAGCACGGCCACCCCGATACAGACCGGGCAAGCCGCCGAGCCGATGCCGCAGACAGTCACGACGACCTGCCAGAAGGCGGAAACCGCCGCCGGGGTCACCGCCAGAACCACCAGGCAGGCTACGGAGACAGCCGCGCCGCTGTAGAGCCACTTGAACTGCTGGCGGTGCTCCCCGGCCGAACGCCGGTACCTCGGGACCTGGACGGCCAGCCACGCCAGCCAGCTTCCGGGAACGTTACGGCTCAGGGACCCGCAGACAGGGACTGGTCACCCTCGGTATGGCGTTAGAGCCGGGTCTCCCCGTTGGCTAGGTTCTCGTCACGGGGATGGGCGCGAAGTATTGCCTCGAGCGCGGCGATGATCTTGCCGGTGCTGTCTTTGGTCAGGCGATAGTAGACGCGTAATGGTGGCGTCGCTCAGTCGGACACTCAGTGGCTGACTCACGTAGTACGCGGTAGCGCGGTGTAGCTCGGTACGCCAAGAACGCGCTGAACCCGGTGTCGGGAGAGCGACGCGCGTCACACTTGACTCTTGATTTTCCCGATGGATATAGTAGGGAATATGCACGCGCCTATACCATCGTCTTCAGTGGCCAACGACGATGGGACTGACGTCGAGCCCGGTGTCGTCACGGTAGGGGATCAAGCGCGGCAATGGGGCCGACGCGGAGGCAGTCCTGGCGCCGTAAGCGTCACTATTGGGCTGACTGTCCGGCGCTACATTGACTTTCTACGGTACGCGAGCATGCGTTGTAGCTGTTGCTGATTCCCGGACGTGCCGCGCGAAGGCTTTCCGAGCCTCACTGTCTTATCCGCGGCGCGGTAATCGATCTGGGCACATGACGTGGCTGGCGGCTCCTCTTTCCTTGTGCTGTTACGTGGTCGCTTTGCCATACCCGGCAACCCTTTCTCCGCCGACGCCGAGCGAATGCACCCCTGAAACCAGCTAAGGAAGACGCGATGAGTCTGGAGTTCCTCTGGTATATCCCCAACACCGTCGAGGCGGGGCACCGCGGTGACCCTACGACCGAGGGGTGGGGGACGCTTGAGTTCTCGACCGACCAGGCACGCACTCTCGAAAAGCATGGCTGGGGCGGAGCGCTCATCGGCACCGGCTGGGGACGGCCCGACACCTTCACGGTCGCCACTGCGCTTGCCGCCCAGACGACAACCTTCAAGCCGCTCATTGCCATTCGTCCTGGCTATTGGCAGCCGGCTCACTTTGCCAGCGCGGCAGCTACGCTCGACCACCTGACCAGGGGACGCGTGCTGATTAACATCGTCAGCGGCGTGGACAACCTCGCTGCCTACGGGGACGGCAAAGCTGACCCTGCGCAACGCTACGACCGGACCCGTGAGTTCCTGCACTTGGTTCGCCGGCTGTGGGCCGAGGAGGACGTCACCTTCAACGGCGTGTACTTCCAGGTGGAGCGATCGACAGTACAGCCGGGTCCCTATGGCAAGGAGGAAGGCAGCCACCCCACGCTCTTCTTCGGGGGGGCCTCAGAGGCAGCGCAGCGGGTGTCGGCGGCAGAGGCCGATGTCCAGCTCTTCTGGGGCGAGCCGCTCGACGGGATCGCTGAGCGTATCGGCAAGCTCCAGGCGCTCAGCGACTCCCTCGAGCGAAAGCACGCGCCGCTTCAGTTTGGCCTGCGGATTACGACGCTCGTGCGGGACACCACGGCGGAAGCCTGGCGCGACGCGGAGGTGAAGGTCGCCAGGATGGCAGCCGACGCGGGTGAGGCGCGAATCAATCACTCCCGCCGAGGCGCGGTCGGTCAGCAGCGACTCCTGGATCTTGCGGCACGCGGCGAAGTACTGGACTCCTGTCTGTACACAACGCCTGGCAAATTCGGCGGCGGCGGTGCAGCGACGACCTGGCTGGTCGGGTCACCCGACGACGTCGCTGCGGCACTGAAGAAGTACCAGGACCTCGGCATTACGTATTTCGTATTGTCCGATACCCCGTACAAGCGGGAGATCGTCCGAGTCGGCGACCAGCTACTGCCGCTGCTCCACGAGACGTTAGCTGGCTGATCAAAGTGGCCGACTGATTAATTCGACAGCGCTCTCCAGAAAAGAGCGCTTAAGGTAAGGAAGAATCCTCACGCAATGAGCACTACTCGACCTAAGGCACTCGCCTTTGGCGTGGCAGCGACTGCGGCTGGCCTGGTGATCTCGGCTTGCTCCGCTAACGCGAATGCCACCAATTCGGCCGGCAGTACTAATTCTGCGCCCGTGATAGGCGGAACCCTCCGCTTCGGCATGCTCGACGCCCCGCAGTTTCTTGACCCGCATGACACCTACTCATACCCGGACTCGATTATCGCTGATAACATCACGGACCGGCTGACCTATCAAGATCCTAAGACGGGTAAAATCGAGCCGTATCTGGCGACCTCGTGGTCGTATAACTCCAGCCTCACCCAGTTCACGTTCAAACTACGCAAAGGCGTGACATTCAGCAACGGGACGCCATTCAACGCCGCGGTCGTCAAGGCAAACTTCGACCAGGACGCCGAAGGAGACGAGAGCCTCGGAATCGTTGCCGATACCAGCCATTTCCCCAACTATATTGGCACCGATGTAGTCAACCCATATGAGGTGACTGTCAAGTTCTCTCAGCCAAACGCCAGCTTCTTGCAGTACACGGCTTTCACCGGCGGCGAATCCGCAGGGTTCGTGTCGCTGTCCACCCTGGCGGAGTCGAAGGACGAGAGGACCAAGAACCCGACCACGATTATCGGCACAGGTCCGTTCATCATTAAGTCGTTCACGTACGAGAAAGATGTCATCCTGGTACGGCGTAATGGCTACGACTGGGCTCCGCCCGCCCTGGCCCACACCGGCAATGGCGGCGCAGCCTATCTCAGCGAGATCGACATGGAGACGATCCCCGAGGCGTCGGTGCGGACCGGCTCACTGGAAGCGGGGGATCTCGACGCGACTCTGGACGTGCAGACGACCGACGAGCGACTCCTGCGAAAAGAGGGATACCAGATCCTCGCTCAGAGCGTTCCGGGCCGGATCATCTCGTTCGACCTGAACACGAGCCTGTTCCCGACGAACGACATCGACGTCCGGCGAGCGCTGATCATCGGATGGAACCGGGACTCGCTGCTGAAGTCCGTTCTGACCAGCAGCTACAGGGTCGCCACCTCGCCGCTGTCGGCGCTGGTCCCCGGATATGTGGACTACGCGAACACGGCGCTCAAGTATGACCCGAAGGAGGCAGAGAAGCTTCTGAGCGACGACGGCTGGAAGGTAGGACCAGGCGGGATCCGGGTGAAGGACGGAAAGCAGCTCATCGTCAAGTTCGTCGGCATCAATAACCTGGTCGTGAACGAGCCGGCGTACGAGCTGATGCAGGCCGAGCTCAAGCAGATCGGCATCGACGTCGAGCTGAGCGTCCTTCCGATTCCTGACTTCAGCGTCCAGCAGGCAAAGGCTGCTACGAACTGGAACGGCGTGGCCGAGAACTCCAGCAGGGACGACCCGGCCGTGCTCTGGCAGACGTACTCGCCAGCCGTCGGTAACGCGGCGTTCGTAGCTAAAGGCTCGGCGGCTGCCGAGCAGCTCACCACGACGCTCCAGGAAATTCAGGACACGCTCAATCCGGCTCAGCGCATCGCCGCCACGGAAGCGGCGCAGAACCTCATTCTCGTGAAATACGCGCTCACCGATCCGGTATATGAGCCAAGCCAGGTCATCGCCGCAGCCACGTACGTCCATGACATCGGCTTCGACGCCCAGTCACGGAACGACTTCTATAACACGTGGCTCGGTAAGCACTAGGGAGGTGCCGGAGTGAGCCGCTATCTGCTGGCCAAGGTGGCCCGAGCTGTGTTCGTGGTGTGGGCTGCCTACACGCTGTCGTTCATCCTGCTGTATCTGCTGCCGGTGAATGCAATCGATCTGCTCTTCGACCCGACAGATCTCGCGACGACGACGGCGGCGGCGAAGAGGCAGATAGCGGCTTACTACGGCTTCAACAAGCCAGCCATCGTGCAGTACTTCGAGCGGCTGGGGGATGCCTTCCGCGGCGACCTCGGCCTGTCCGTTCAGTCCGGCAAGCCGGTGTGGTACGCGATCGGGAGCGTCATCGAGCCAACGCTGGTGCTGGCCGTGTGCGCGCTGGTGGTGGCGGTGTGCATAGCGTTCGGCATTGCCTTTCTTGCCTCGAGAACCAGGTTTCGCTGGCTGGCGAACCTGCTGCAAAGCATTCCGCCCGCGACCGTATCAGTTCCCGTATTCCTGATCGGCCTCGTGCTCATCCAGGTCTTCTCGTTCAATCTCGGGTGGTTTCCGCCGACCGGGGACAGCGGACTGGTGTCACTGGTCTTGCCCGTCGTGACGCTGGCCATTCCAGTATCCGGGCCGATAGCGCAGCTGCTAACGGATAGCTTCCTCCGGGAGCTGGAAGCTCCGTACGTCATGACGGCTGTTGCGAAGGGAGCTACTCGATCGTGGGTTCTCAGCCGTGAGGTCTTCCGGAATGCCAGCCTTCCGGCCCTGACGATTGCCGGAGTTATTTTCGGAAATCTGCTCGCCGGGTCAGTGATCGTCGAAACTATCTACAGTCGGCCAGGAATGGGCAGACTGACGGAGCTGTCGGTGGGCACCAAGGACATCCCGGTCATACAAGGGATCGTCGTAGTGAGCGCCATCCTTTTCGCCCTCGGCAATCTCGCCGTTGATCTCATCTACCCCCTCCTCGATCCCAGACTCAAGGCAAGGATCGCCTCGCAGTGACGACTATCTCCAGCGCCCTCGATGACGAGCCGGGGGAATTGGATCAGGCCGGGCCGCGGCGACTTCTGGCGCTTCCAGTACGCATCGGGATCCGGGCAGCCCGCTCGCCGACCGTCACGATCTCCTGGGTGATCGTGCTCATGGTGATTGGCTGGGCGCTCGTTCCCGGCCTGTTTACGCACTACAGCCCGTACGCCGTCAATGTCAACGACGCGTTCGCGGCGCCGAGCTGGCAGCACTGGTTCGGCACGGACGAGCTGGGCCGGGACATGTTCGCGCGCGTCGTGTACGGGAGCCGCAACTCGCTCAGCGCCACGTCCTACGCGGTTCTGGTCGGCTTCTTCGTGGGCGGTGCCATCGGACTTGTCAGCGGCTATCTCGGCAACAGGGTTGACGCCGTGGTGATGCGATTTATCGACGTGCTGCTCTCAGTCCCGAGTTTGCTCATAGCCATGGCTGTTGTCACCGCGCTTGGTTATGGAATCCTGAACGTCGCTCTTGCCGTCGGCATTTCTTCTATTGCCTCGTTCGCGCGGGTGATGCGGTCTGAGGTGATCAAGGTAGTGCAGAGCGAATACGTAGAGGCCTCCCGAGGCATCGGCGGGCGCTGGCCACGGGTGCTGGTGCTGCACGTGCTGCCCAACTCGATTGGGTCGCTGCTGTCGCTGGCGGCGCTGGAGTTTGGCACGGCTCTGCTCGCGGTGGCGGGTCTGGGCTTCCTGGGGTACGGCGCACCGCCTCCGCAGCCCGAGTGGGGCCTGCTGGTCTCGGACGGGCGGAACTTTCTCGATACCTATCCGTTCCTCGCGCTGCTGCCTGGTCTCGTGATAGCCACCGTTGTCCTTGCCACGAATCGCATTAGCACCGCGGGCAGGAGTCGCAGACGATGAGCGAGCCGACGACAGCGACGACAGCGACGACAGCGCCGGCACTGCTGCGCCTTGAGAATCTTCAGGTCAGGTACGGGTCACCGAAGGCGGCGGCCGTCGATGACGTGTGCATGGAGGTGTGGCCGCGTGAGCTCGTGGCCGTGGTGGGTGAATCGGGCTCAGGTAAGACAACACTGATCCGGTCCACTCTTGGCCTGCTGCCCAGTGGCGGCCGGGTAACCGGGGGCCGGATCTTCCTTGGCGGCTCTGACGTCACGAGGTGGCGTGACAAGCAGCTTGCCAGGATCCGAGGTCCTTTTGTCGGTTTCATCCCGCAGGATCCTGGCACTGCTCTTAACCCAGTCAAGAGAATTGGCCAGCAGGTCGTCGAGGCGATACTGCTGAATGATCGCAGGATCAAGGGCCCTGTTGCCCGGTCGATGGCGCTGGAGAAGCTTGAGACGGCCGGGCTCCGTGATGTCGACCGAATTTTCGGTCGGTACGCGCACGAGTTGTCAGGCGGCATGAAGCAACGTGCGCTCATCGCAATCGCGCTGGCCAGTAACCCTAAGCTCCTGATCGCAGATGAGCCCACGAGCTCGCTCGATGTCACTATTCAAAAGACAATCCTGGATCACCTTGACCGGCTGCGCGCTGACTTTAACCTCGGCGTCGTCCTCGTCACCCACGACCTGGGTGTGGCAGCCGAGCGCTCTGATCGGATGATCGTGATGCAGCGAGGCCGTGTCGTGGAGACCGGCCCGACCAACGATGTCGTCGCTGCGCCCGAACATCGCTACACGAGAGAGCTCATCTCAGCGGCGCCGTCCTCACACTCAAGCCGGCTCGTCTCGCGCGTTCAGCCCGACGGCCATGGGCCGCGGCAGAGTGTTCAGCCCGGTCCCGCGAGCCGCACCGATCTGCTGGTCGTTGACAGCGTCAGCAAGCACTTTCGGGTGAGCCGGGGACCGTCAGGGAGCTTTGCCGCGGTGTCGGCAGCGTCCTTCACGATCCCGGAGGGTACGACCCATGCGATCGTGGGCGAGTCCGGTGCTGGCAAGTCGACCATCGTGCGACTCGCCGTCGGACTCACGCCGGCGGATGACGGGAGTGTCTGGTTCGACGGCTCGGAAACGACGAAGCTCACCCACGAACTCCGCCGCGAGTTCCGGCGGCACGTCCAGTTCGTGTATCAGAACCCCTTCTCCTCGCTCGACCCGAAGTTCACCGTGCGTCGGCTGCTGGCCGAGCCGCTGCATGTTCATCGCGCCGTGGCGAGCCGGGAGGTCCTGCGTGAGCGGGTCCATGAGCTTCTCGCAGCCGTCGCCCTGGACGACAGCTTCGCTGACCGTCTCCCGGTAGAACTGTCCGGCGGCCAGGCACAGCGGGTTGCCATCGCGCGCGCGCTCGCGCTCAACCCCAGGCTGCTTGTCCTGGACGAGGCGGTGTCTGCGCTCGACGTTTCGGTCCAGGCGCAAGTCCTGCAACTCCTCGTCGACCTGCAGGCTCAGCATGGCCTGACTTACCTGTTTGTGACCCACGATCTCGGTGTCGTGCGGATGATCGCCGACACGGTCAGCGTGATGCGCAGCGGGAAATTCGTTGAGCAAGGGCCGGTGGAACGGGTCTTCTCTGCTCCTCAGGACCCATACACGCGAATGCTTATCGATGCGATTCCGGGCCGAGCTATGCGGGTAGCGGGCCCAGCGGAAAACCGAATTTCGGCGTCGATCGGGGCGGAGCAATAGCCGTGCCACGTCACATGCACATTAACGTGAACATCCTCAACGCGGGTGTCTTCGGCGGCTCGTGGCGCTTCCCTGGCACTGACCCCCTGGCCAGTTACACCATTGAGCACTACACCTCTGTGGCGAAGAAAGCCGAGGCCGCGAAGCTCGACGCGGTGTTCCTCGCTGACGGTCCTGTCGTCGATCCGAGCGTTCGCTATCGTCCGGGCAACAACCTGGAGCCAACAACGGTCCTGGCCCGGATCGCCGCGCAGACCGAGGCCATCGGTCTCATCGGGACCTTGTCCTCGAGCTACAACGACCCTGCCGAGCTGGCTCGCCGGCTCGGCGACCTTGACTACATCAGCGGGGGTCGGCTCGGATGGAACGTGGTCACGACCGCCGGCGCGGCGGCAGCACGCAATTTTGGTCGCGCTAGCGAGCCGGAGCATGCACTGCGCTACCGCAGGGCCGCCGCGGTCACTGAGCAGGTGGTTGCGCAGTGGGGCGCGCGAGAGGCATTCGCGTCCCCTCAGGGCCGTCCCGTCGTGGTGCAGGCGGGCGGATCCAGCGACGGCCGCCGCCTGGCTTCGCGCGTCGGTGAGGTCATCTTCTCTGCCGATCAGGACATCGATCATGCGCGCTCGTTCCGGCGGGAGATCCGGAGCGGCGCAGCGGAGTTTGGCCGACGGCCCGATGACATCGTCGTTCTCCCCGGCCTCTCGACCGTTCTTGGCAGCACCGAGGAGGAGGCCCGGCGGCGGCGCGAGATTCTCGATGACATCCTTCCGGACGCCTACGCGCGCCGACGGCTCGCGGGCCAGCTCGGCTTCTCGCTGGAGGGGTTGTCCGACGCCGAGCCGATCCCGCCCGAACTGCTCGTCGAGCCTGATGCTGCGGCGGGCTCTCAGACGTTCTACCGGATGGTCAAGACGATCATCGACAAGGACAGCCCAACTCTGGGCCAGCTGCTGCGCAAGCTCAGTGGTGGCGGCGGCCACCGGATCGTTGTCGGTACTCCCGAGCAGATCGCCGACGACATGGAGCGCTGGTTCCGAAGCGGCGCGGCCGACGGCTTCAACGTCATGCCCGATGTGCTGCCGTCTGGCTTCGAGGACGTTGCTGACCAGCTGATTCCTGAGCTGCAGCGTCGTGGCCTGTTCCGGCAGGACTACGAGGCCGCGACGTTGCGCGGGCACCTGGGCCTCAAAGTCCCAGCCAGCGGAGCGGCCACGTACGAAGCGGCTGCCCGGTAACCGGCAGCCAGGAGTGTGGGAGACACCACCATGAGCAGGGCCATGATCCTTGATCTCGCCGTCGGCGCGTTCTTGTCCGTTCACGAGACCGCGGAGGTCGCCGCGGCAGCGCACGACGCAGGCATGTCCGCCGTCCGGCTGCTCGACGCCGGCGCCGCCGCGGTCCTCGACCCGAGCACAGTCGCCTCCTATCTGGCCGGCCGTCTCCCCGAGGTTCGCTGGATCGTCGACGCCCGGACTACGCACAACCCGCCGTACAACCTGGCCCGCCGGGTGCTCGCCATCGACCGCGCCACCGCGGGCCGGGCCGGGCTGGCCCTGCGGGCCGGCGACGGCGACGAGGTTAGCGACTCGGCAGTGCCGGACCCGCCGGCTTCCGCCCGCGGTCGTCGCTGGGCTGAGTATGCGGAGGTCCTCACGAGGCTGTGGCAGAGCTTCCCCGCCAGGGCGCTGCTGGGCGACCAGGCGGCAGGAGAATTCGCCGAGGTCTCGCTGGTCCAGCCGATCAACCATGAGGGCGACTTCTATCGGATCGCGGGTCCGCTCGACGGCCCGTCTTCGCCGCAGGGCAGGCCGGTGCTCGTCGCCGCCGACATGGACCAGCTTGCCTGGGACGACGTTGCCAGGACCGCCGACGTGGTGACTGTCAACCGGGCACAGGCCCGCGACGCGAACGCCGAGCTGGCGCGCGCGCTCAGCCGGATCGGAAGGCAGCGCGAGGAGGTCGTGCTGATCGGGCGGACACAGGTGGCTGCCAGCGAGGCGTCGGCAGGTTCACTCGCAGCTGAGCTCGATGACTGGGCCGCGTCGAACGGCCTGGACGGACTCGAGCTGCGCCCCGCCGGCGGTCGTGACGCAGCACTCGCTGTCGTGCAGAACGTGGTGCTGCGGTTCGAGGCAGCCACGGGAACGACGCTGAGGGCCGCGCTGGGCCTGCCGGAACTGATAGGAGCCCGCTAGATGACAGTCGCTCCGCCCGCGTCCGAGGACGCCACCGGGCCCGCGCCACGGGCTGCCAGGCTCACGGTGGACGGCATTCGGGCAGCGATCGCCCCCGTGCTGGCCGAGCTGTCGAGGACTGCACGTGCCCGGGAGGGAACGAGGGACTATCCGGTTGAGCTTGTCCGCGCGCTCGCCCGGACTGGGTTGATCCTGCTCGGCATCTCTGCCGAGGATGGCGGGGCTGGCGGAACCACGCGTGACGTCATCGACGCGGTCATCGAGCTAGCGCGCGCCGACTCCAACGTCGCGCAGGCACTTCGGGCCAGCTTCTTCACCGCCAGTCACGTGGCGTCTCGCCAGGACCTGCCGCATCGTCAGGAAACACTTGAGCGCTTGGTGCGCGGCGAGCTATTTGCCAGCACCGGCAATGAGCGAAGCGGCGGAGCGAGCGGCAGTGTTACCGCGACCATCCGCAGGCACGGCGGCGCGTACCTCCTGAACGGCACGAAGTACTACAGCACGGGCGGACTGTTCGCCGACTGGTTCAGCGGGTCGGCCGTCGACGAAGACGGCCAGGTGGTCCGCTTCACGGTGCCCACCAGCAGACTCGGCGTTGAGCTGCTCGATGACTTCGATGCCGTCGGTCAGCGGCTCACCGCTAGCGGCAGCACGCGGCTGACCGACGTCCGGCTGACCGAGGACGAGATCGTGCGCCAGGACCAGGGCAGGCCACTCAATCCATGGGGCGGCTCGTTTGCTCAGCTCTATCTCGCCGCCATCGAGGCCGGCATCGCTGCCGCGGCGCTCGACGACGCGATCTGGCTTGCGCGCGAGAAGGCTCGCCCGATCAAGCACAGCACGGCGGACGAGAGCGTCGCTGATCCGTATGTCCGGCGGGTCACCGGGCACATTGCCGCCAGCGCGCTCGCCGCGAAGTCCGCTGTGCTGCTGGCGGCAGAGAACCTCGATGACGTGCGCTCAGCCTCGGACGGTGGGGCACGCGCCGCTGGTGCCCGTGCTGCCATCGTGATCGCCGAGGCGCAGTACGTGGCGATTGAGTCGGCGCTCAGGTCGGCTGAACTGATCTTCGACGTTGGCGGTGGTTCCGCGACGAACCGGGACTATGCCCTCGATCGGCACTGGCGCAACGCGCGAACGATCGCCAACCACAACCCCCGCGAGTGGAAGCTCGCCGTGGCCGGCGCGTATCACCTGACGGACGAGGAACCGCCTACCACCGGCCTTTTCTGAGTTGCGCGGGCCGAGCGCATTCCACGGCGCTACGACATTTCCTGGAGCGCAACCAGCGGAAGCTTGCGGCAGCCGAGAAGCTGGCCGTTCTAGCCGAAGGGAACGGGCTGACGCTGGTTGATCTCGCTGTCGGGTTCGCGCTCAACCACCCGGCCGCCAGGCTCGTCGTTCCCATCCCGTGGCCTTGCGCCGCACGGATACACGGCGGCAACGCTTCGTGAGCGGCTGGGGTTGCCATGGCCGCGGCAGGTTCGGAGGCGGGCAGGGCTGGCGAACTTCAGTCGCTGCCAGCGGCTCGGCGTCGATCGTTGGCGTCGGTCCGTGGCGCCGATGTGACGTCGACGCCACGCTTCCAGATCGCGTGTTCATAGGCGGCCCTGCAGGACCGGGACTGTGCGGTCGGCGGTGCTGAGTCGGCGGGAAGTTGCAGGTCCTCGACGAAGAGGTCGCGCCCGATGGCGTCGACGAGTCGCGGGATGCCGGTCGCAAGGCTCTGCACATCACCGACCGGAATGCCGAAGCTGAGGCTGCTCGCGGCGGAGAACACGTGGACACGGCCCGCCCATGGCGCGCTGCCGCGGTGCCGCTCGACGAGCTCATACCCTGGACCGAGGTAGGGGTACCTGCCCAGGGCATCGTCCGCGAGATCAGCAGGAGGCCGATAGCGATCGCGCCAGACGGCGACGTGCGGGGCCAGCTCTGCAAGCTCCGAGCGCGTGTGCGGGTCGTACTGGTAGCCCGTGCCGGCGATGACAAAGTCGAACCGGTGGAAGCCATCGGCGGCGTCAACGAGCACGGCGCCGTCCTCGACCGAGGCGGCGTGCCACGGCGCGGCGAGGTGCACTCGGAACCCAGGGTGGGCCGCGGCACGCTGAACCGATTCGATGGTGCACGTTCTCCCGGAACGCGCCGCGAGAACCTTAGCCTGCCAGCGGTCGGCGTCGCTGAGTCGGTGGAAGTTCTCGCGGCGGCCAAGACTCTGGTGCCCAGAGCCGGCAGTTCCTTGCACGATCAGGTCAGGCCTTCGAGTGAACAGATGCACCTCGCTGGCACCTGCCTCGAGCGCCGTCCCAGTCGCGTCAAGAGCTGACGCTCCGGCACCCAGCACGCCGACGGTTCGGCCCCGAAGGGCCCTGAAGTCAATGTGGTCTCCGGTATGCGCAGCGAACGCCCGCGGCAGGCCGATGAAGGACTCGGGCAGATATGGGCCGCCGGTGCCTTCGACGCCGTTGGCAAGGACGACCTTCCGCGCAGTCTCGGCTACCTCGAACTGCGTCCCGGTTGCGTCCGTCACCGCAAGTCGCAGTGTCAGGTGCTTATCCGCAGGGGTTATACCGGTCAGCCTCGTCCGGTGGCGGACCACAACGCCGGCGGACCGCTGGAACCAGTCGACGTAGTCGGCCCATGCCTGACGGGGGATCCGCCCCAGCTCCTCGTAGGCAGCTTGGGAGAAAGCTGCTTCGTACCAGGCCTGGAAGCTGAGTTCAGGAAACCCGAACTCTGGGTGCGGCCACCGCTTCGGCGTTCGCAGTGTCCGCATGCGAGCGATCGTTGTCCACACCCCGGTCTCGCCGGGTCCGGCGGAGTCGATCACCGTGAACCGGGAAATCCCCGCCCTGCGGAGCCCGAAGCCGATGCCGATCCCGGACTGGCCGCCGCCAACGACGACAACGTCATGATCGACTCCAGTGTCACGAACCCAGTTCGCCGGGTCCGGACCGAGATGGCGCATGACCAGCTGAGCCTGTTCCTGGCTGCTCGGCTGGTAACTCGCCACAGCCCGCATCCCCGGCGAGACCTGGCGACGGCACCCTCGATCCTGGTGTTCTCAACTCTCCTGCTCTGTGGCGTCGGCGTCGTGCCTTCTGCTCGGCGCTTGACCCTGCTGGCCAGTAGGTGAGCTAGCCAGGACAACCGAGTTTAGTCGATATAAACGATTCATATACTAGGAAATATCTTCGCTCAACCCACGTCGTTCCGGAAACGTTACGGGTCGGGCTGAACGGGGGAGCGGCACCGGGCGTATGGACGAAGGCAACGCGCCTTGGCCGCACCCGTTGGCGCGGAGCGTTTGCCCGCCGGACTGGCTCCAGGGACTAGTGGCCCCGTCTCTAGACCAGCCCGGCGGGCCCTGATCCTTGGCTCGCGGGAATCTGGGACCTGACAAGCCTGATACCCGGCCTGCTGAACGCCCCGTGCATGGGACGCGTAACAAGCGGCATGACCGATTCGGGCCGTGATGACAACGCCGGCGCCTGGCTGACCGAGTACCAGGCGCCGCTGGTCGGCTTCGTGCTCCCGATGGTCAACGGCGACCTGCAGGCCGCCGAGGACGTGGTCCAGGAAACGATGCTCCGGGGCTGGCAGCACGCCGGGGAACTGTGTGCTGAGCACGCGGGCGGGTGGCTGCACACGGTCGCCCGCAACGTTGCGATCTCCACCTATCACCGTCGGCGCCGCGCGAGGCCGCGCGAGGTCCCGCTGGACGAGACCACCGCGCCAGCTACCAGCGACGGAGCCGACGGCGTGGTTGACGCGCTGCTCATCGCGTCGGCGCTCAACGCGCTAAATGCCGACCAGCGGAGGGTCATCGTCGAGCTGTTTTACAACCGGCGGCCGGTCACCGAGGTCGCCGCCATGCTGGCCATCCCAGAGGGGACGGTCAGGTCCAGGTGCTTTTACGGCTTGCGCGCCCTGCGCAGGGCGCTGGAAGAGCAAGGGTATACGCGAACATGACCTGCCCGATCACTGTGCACCTCGGTGTGTACGCGCTCGGCGCGGCCGATGCAGCCGAGCGCATGCTCGTGGAATCTCACCTGGCCAGCTGCCCGGCCTGCCGGGCCGAGCTGGCGCGCCTGGAACCGCTGGCCGGGCTGCTCGCACGCGTTCCGGCGCACCTGGTGCAAGCCGATCCCCTGCAGGCCAGGCCGAAGCGAGCACGGGCCTTCGCAGCCGGGAGCACACCAGCCGACCGGGCGCGAGCCTCGGTAGGCCGGTGGCGAGGCGCTGCTGTAGTGGCAGCAGCTGCGGCGCTCGGTGCCGCCGCGGGTACCTGGATCGCCCAGCCGGCACCGAAGCCGGTGCCGGCTGGCGTCACGCTGTCGGGCGCGAACCCGGTGACGCACGTGCGCGTGACCGTCACGCTGACCGAAACGTCGTGGGGCACCAGTATCCGGCTGCTGGCCTGGGGCCTGCCGCGCAACCAGCCGTGCCGGCTGATCGTCCGCTCCCGCGCTGGTGCGACCGAGGTCGCGGGCGCCTGGGATGCCTGGCGGGCCGGTCCCGTCAGCATCCCGGCGAGCGCTCCATGGCGGCCCGCGGACATCGCCAGCCTGCAGGTGGCGACCACGAGCACGAGCCTGGTGACCATCACCGCCATCCGCGCAAGTGCCGCCGTCCGGACGGCCTCGCCCCCGAGGGAACAAGGACGATGAGGCTACCCAGCGGTCGGCCAGCAGCGGCCGGCCGAGGCTCAGGCGCCCATCAACGAGGGAGTCCTGTTCCGGGCCGAGGCGGTGCTGGCGCTGCTGAGCATTCGGACGCGCCCGCGCCGCAGCTGGGCGATCGCGGCAAACTCGTCCGGAGGTCCCGGCGAAAGGTCCGGCTCTGCCAGGTGAACGTGGCAGCGAGTCCCGGCGTATCAACCAGGGCAACAACGCCGACGGTCAAGGAGGACCATCGTCATGGCTCGCACCTACCATCGGGCACTGTCCGGGCTCAGCCCGTCGCATGTCGGCGGGCGTCGGCAGCACCTGCTCAAGCGTGGCGTGGCTCTATCTGGCCTCGCCGCCGCCTCGGTGCTGGTGGCCGCCTGCGGCTCGTCGGGCGGGAGCACCGCGAGTTCGGGGAGCGGCTCGACCGGCGGAGGCACCGGGAAGGTGGCGAGCGCGAAGGCCATCGTCTCGACACGGCAGATCACCGGCATCGGCACCGTCCTGGTCAGCAGTTCCGGGATGACGATCTACACCCCGAAAACGCCCGCGGAGGTGAACGGCAACATCAAATGCACCGGCTCGTGCCTGAGCTTCTGGTTCCCGGTCACCACCAGCTCGGCTCACCTGAGTTCCAGCGGCCTGCCCGGCAAGCTCGGCACCGTACACCTCGCTGACGGCATGACCCAGCTCACCTACAACGGTCGGCCCCTGTACACCTTCCGCCTGGACACCGCCGCCGGCCAGGCCCACGGCAACAACTACACCGACAGCTTCAACGGCACCACCTTCACCTGGCAGGTCGTCACGGCCAGCGGCAAGCCAGCTGGCGCGGCCTCCCCGGCGCCCGTAGCGAGCTACAACTCCGGGGGCGGCGGTTACTGAGCGCAGCCGTTCCGTATGCAGGCGCCGCCTGGCAGGGAAAGAGACGAGACATGAGCAGTTCATGCGCTCAGTGGCGGGGCGACATCGGCGCCTACATCGTCGGCGCGCTCGATGCTCGCGCGCGCCGTCAAGTTAGCCGCCATCTGGCAGGCTGCGCTGGCTGCCGGGCTGACTACGACGAACTGGTCCCGGTCCGGAACTGGCTCAACCTGCTCGATCTCACGAGCTGCGCGCCGCAACCCGGCGCCGCCGGGCAGCACGAGCCGTGCACGCACCATCCACTCCAGGATGGCCCCGTCACCGCTGCCGATGCCCTCCTGCAACCGTCATGGCGGGAGTCAGCGACAACCCGGATCCCGGCACAGTCACCGGCACAGCCACCGGCGCCGCCACGTGCCAGGCGGCTACGCGCACGCCGATGGGCGCAAGCAGGCGGTGCGGTGCTGACCGCCGCGGCCGTCGCCGTCGCGGTGCTCGTCAGTTCCAGCACGACACCCCCGACATACCGCACCGCCGACAGCGCGACCGGTGTCAGCGCACGCGCCCAGCTGCACGACACCCCCACCGGCACGCAGATCGACCTCACAGCCACCGGGCTGCCCGCGCACAAGCGGTGCATCCTTGTTGCCGTGGGCCACGACGGCGCCGACATCGCCGGGAGCTGGGACGCGACCTACGGCGGCGCGGCCCGGATTGTCGCAACGACCGCCTTCCCGGCGAGCCAGCTGACCGCCCTCCGTATCGAAACCGATACCGGCACTGTGCTGGCCAGCATCCGCGTGTGAGCTGGCGCTGTCACGGCGGCGCCGCCTGCTCCTCGGTGTTGCGCGCATGCTTGACATATTCCGATAGTGGAATACATTGAGGCGTGGCCCGCGCTCCCACCACGTCGGACGTATTCAATGCCATCGCGGACGCGCACCGCCGGGAGATCCTGGACACGCTGATCGACGGGGAGAAGCCGGTCGGGGCGATCGTGGACGACCTGTCGATGTCGCAGCCCCAGGTTTCGAAGCACCTCCGGGTCCTCAGCGAAGTGGGACTCGTCAGGTGCCGGGCGGATGGCCGTCGCCGACTGTATCGGCTCGAACCGGCGCACCTGCGACCGTTTCGCGAGTGGCTGGCCAAGTACGAGCGGGCGTTGAACGAGCGTCTTGATCGGATGGATGCCTACCTCAAAGAGGTTCAGCGACAAGGAGACCTTCAGTGACAACCAACCGGCATGGGTCCGCAGTCGTCGAATACCCGAGCGAGCTCGTGATCGTCACGACTCGCGAGTTTGACGCGCCGATCGAGCTGGTCTTCGACGTGCTGACGAAGCCCGAGCATGTGCGCCACTGGTTCGCTCCCTTCGAGGACAAGATGACGGTGTGCTCGATGGACGTGCGCGTCGGGGGGGATTACCACCTGGTCTTCGTGACGCCGGACGGGACAGAGTGCTCGTTCCGTGGGACCTACCTGGCGGTCGAGCCGCCGACCCGGATCGTCCAGACGTGGCTGTTCGAAGGCTGGCCCGACGCGTGGGCCGATGAGACGGACGAGCTGACGGAGGCTGACGGGGTCACCACGCTGACGGTGACGATGGCGTTCCGTGACAAGGCCGGCCGTGACCACATGACCAAGCACGACGGCCAGGAATCCAGCTTCGACAAGCTGGAGGATTACCTGATGTCACTGCTCGACAGAGGGGAGACGGCGTGAAGCTTCTCACTTCGGCTGGCACTGCGAACACGCATGATGCGACTGACGCCGCCGGTGGCACTCGTCCACGGGCGGTTCGCGGCAGCGCCGTTGTGGGCGGGCAGCAGGCCGAGCCGGACTCCGGAACGACCGCGGGCAGTCAGTCTGGTGACGAGCACCGCCCTTGACATCGGCCGGTCATGTGACATCAGCGGCGGGCAGGTGCTGGTGACGGATTGTCAGCTACGTTCGCGAGGCGATCCGGTGGTGCGGTCCTGCCGGGGGCCGGCGAGGCCGTGCATGAGCATCCGGGTCAGGGTATCGATTGCTTCCTGGTCGCCGAGCGGTCGGCCGATCGGTTCCCCGCCGTCTGCGATCCATGCCCGGCAGAAGCCCTCGAGCAGGGCGTTGAAGGCGGATGCCAGCACTGCGGGGTCGCCCGGCAGGGCGTGGCCGGCGTCTCGCAGTTGCTCCAGGTGCCGACGCATGGTGGCGAGCCCGGCGTGCCGCATGGCGGCGAGGCTGTCGGCGAACGCCGGGTGGGCCTGGGCTGCCTCGCCGAGCGCGCGGATCTCCGGGAGGTGCGCGCGGTAGGTGTGCCAGTAGGCCGCTACCCGGGCGCGCAGGGCCGGTTCTTGTGACAGGTCGTCGCCCGCCGGATCGGCGGCTAGCTCAGCCCCTGCCTGCGCCAGCCAGTCGGCGAGCAGTGCCCGCAGGACGTCGTCCTTGCCGGTGAAGTGCTTGTAGAAGGAGCCCGCCGAGCGGTCGGCCTCTGTCGTGATGTCGGTGATCTTGGCGCTGTGGTAGCCGCTGCGGGCGAACACCCGGCGGGCCGCGTCCTTGAGCGCGGCCTCGGTCTGCGCCGCCTGCGCCTTGCGGCTGGTGGTCCCTGGTCCGGCCGGCATCACGGCCACTCCCTTGACAGCCACGAGCTAGTCGATGAAGATACATTCAGTGAACTGAGATTCATCGAATGTGAATTCATTCTAGTCTAGCCTGGGAGACTGCCCATGCAGATCGCACGACACGGCGCCATCGAGATCGCCTACGAGACCGCCGGCGCCGCGGACGGCGAGCCGGTGCTGCTGATCAGCGGCACCGGGGCGCAGATGCTGATGTGGCCGGACGCGTTCGTGGCAGCGCTCGCCGGCCGCGGGTTCTGCGTGACCCGCTTTGATAACCGTGATGCCGGCCTGTCGACGCACCTCACCCGGGCCGGGAACCCCGGCTGGCTCCGGCCGCTGATCCGGCACGCCGCCGCGCCCTACCGGATCGAGGACATGGCCGGTGACGCCGTTGCCGTCTTGGATGCGCTGGGCTGGGACTCCGCCCACGTCGTCGGCGCGTCGCTGGGCGGCATGATCGCCCAGACCATGGCCATCTGGCACCCGTCGCGCGTCCGCACGCTTACCTCGATCATGTCCACGCCCTCGGCCCGCATCGGAACCATGCCGAGGATCTCTACGATCCGAAAGCTGATCGAGATCGCCGGCACGCCAGTGAACGGGCCCGAGGACGCCGCCGAGGCGACCGTGGCCCTCAAGCGGCTCACCGGCACCGCGCGCTACCCGATCGATGAGGATCTCATCCGTGACATCGGCCGCCGCTCCTACGAGCGCGACCCCGGCGACAGCGGGGACGATTTCCGGCAGCGAGCCGCGGTCAGCGCATCCGGCAGCCGGCGCAAGGCGCTGGCCGGCGTGCGGATCCCCGCCCTGGTCCTGCATGGCGGCCAGGACCGCATCATCAGCGTCAGGGCCGGCCGGGCGACCGCCGCCGCGATCCCCGGCGCGCGGCTTGTCATCTACCCCGAAATGGGCCACGACCTGCCGCCGGAACTCTGGCCGTCGATCCTGGACGAGATCACCGTCCTCGTCGGCCGGACCCCGGCCCGCTTGACGGACACACAGCCAGCGAGGAACCCGGCCACCCCGGTGACGCGCGTCACCCTGGTCTCCTCGCGCTCGCCGGCGTGCCCCGCGAAACCAGCAGCGTCATCCCGCGCCGGATCGGCGAACTCCTCCAGTCCGACACCGCGC
>JASHQA010000381.1 GCA_030037785.1 Streptosporangiaceae bacterium | reverse complement strand
CTGGCCGGCCAGCTCGGCGCCGAGGGCACGCTGATCTCGCTCTCTGCTCAGCTCGAGGCCGCCCGGCCGTGGGCGGACCGACACCCGGCCATCTGGTGAGCCGCCCGGCGCGGCCAAGGCTGATGCTCGTAGGGTGAGCGTCAGTGTCAGGCTGCTGTGACCCGAAGGGCTGGGCATGAGGCAGATCGGGTTGCGCCGTAGCGCCGGCAGCTCCGGCTGGCGGCGTAGCGCCCGCGGCCGGCGCTGGCGGCGCGTCCGCGGCGTGCTGGCGCTGGCCGGCCCGCTGCTCAGCGTCGGCGCCATGATCGCGGCGTGCTCCGGCGCGCCGTCACCGCAGGACGTGGCGCAGAGCTACCTCGCCGACTGGGCGCGGCAGGACTGGTCAGGCATGCGCGCGCTGGTGAGCAAGCCGCCCGCCGACTTCACCGCCGTCAACGCCGCGGCGCGCAGCGACCTGGCCGTGACCAAGGCCAGCTACGTCGGCGGCGGGCTGACCCAGAACGGCAGCAGCGCGCGCGAGCCGGTAACCCAGCACCTCACGATCGCCGGGATCGGCACCGTCACGGTCCGGTCGGAGCTGAAGCTGACCAGCACCGCGCAGGGCTGGCGGGTTGCCTGGTCGCCCGCCACGATCGCGCCGCAGCTGGGGCCGAAAGACGAGCTGTCGCTGCAGGTGAACTGGCCGCCGCGGGCGCAGATCCTGGGCGCCGGCGGCGCCCCGCTGACCACGCAGGCGAAGATGGTGATCATCGGCGTCGAGGGCGAGCGGATCCAGAACCCGTCCGTGGTGCAGGCCGCGCTGCTGGCGGCCGGCGCGCCGCAGCAGGCCGTGACGACCGCGCTGGCGGGGGCGAAGGCGCACCCGACGTGGTTCGAGCCGGTGTTCACCGTGCCGATAGCGCGCTACCAGCAGCTCGAGCCCAGCATCTATCCGGTGCCCGGCACGGTGTTCCAGACCATCGGCCAGCGCGAGCCGATCACGCCGGGGCTTGGGCTGCTGGTCGGCACCGTCGGTCCGGTCACCGCCCAGCAGCTGCAGGCCCTCGGCGCGCCGTACAACGCGGGCAGCACGGTGGGTCAGACCGGGCTGGAGTACGCCGACGAGAAGCAGCTAGCAGGCCAGCCCGGTGCCACGATCTCGGTCGTGACCGCGACCGGGGCCGCCGTCGCCACGGTCGCGACGGTCCGCTCGCGGGCGGGCGCGCCGGTGCAGACGAGCATCAGCCCGCAGGTGCAGCAGGCCGCCACCGAGGCGCTGGCTGGCATGTCGAAGACCGCGGCGCTGGTCGCCGTCAACGCGGCCACCGGCCAGCTGCTCGCCGTCGCCAGCAACACCTCGGGCGCGTTCGACATCGCGCTGGACGGCGCGTACCCGCCGGGCTCGTCGTTCAAGCTGCTCACCACCACGGCGCTGATCTCCCATGGCCTGACCCCGTCCTCGCCGGCCAGCTGCCCGCCGCAGATCACCGTGGACGGCGAGGTATTCCACAACGCCGAGGGCACCGCGCCCATCAGCGACCTGCTGAACGCGTTCGCCGAGTCATGCAACACCGCGTTCATCGGCCTGGCGACCGCGCACCTGTCGGCGGCCGACTTCACCCGGACCGCGGCGCTGTATCGGCTTGGCACCACGCCGCGCATGGGGCTGGCCGCTTTCGGCGGGTCGGTCCCGGCGCCGTCGAACGAGGCGGACCTGGCCGCCACCGCGATCGGGCAGGGCCAGGTGCTGGTCTCGCCGCTGGACATGGCGATGGTCGCGGCGGCGATCGACAGCGGGCAGGTGCGCGCCCCCCGGCTCGTGGTCGGCGCGCCCGACGACAGCGTGCGAGCGACCGCGCTGCCGCCCGCGGTGGTCACCGATCTGCACACGCTGATGGCGCAGGTCGTCGCCACCGGCACGGCGTCGGGAACCGGCCTGCCGGCCGGCACGTACGCCAAGACCGGCACCGCGCAGTACGGCACGGGGAACCCGCTGCCGCAGGACGCCTGGCTGGTCGGCTTCAACAACGCCGTGCTCGCCGGGACGGACATCGCGTTCGCGATGGTCACCGTCGACGGCGGCGAGGGCGGGCCGACCGACGGCCCGATCGTGGCCAAGTTCCTCGACCTGCTGCACCAGTCCGGAGGCTGATCACCCGGTGTCCTAGCATTCCGTGGTAGCCGAAGGTCACCCGTCGCGGGCGGTAAGGGGTCGCCTCCCGAGGCAGCACGGATGCGGGGGCAGGGGGATGACCGGATGAGCGCCGGTTCGCGGCGCGCTCGTCAGCTCATTTATGTGGGGAACGGGGTAGCCGCGCTGGCGGTGTCCGCTTGCCTGCTGGCCGTGCTGGGCGCCGGGCTGGGCACGCTGCCTGCCCTCGGCCGAGCGCTGGTGCCCGGCAACGGGGCCTGGACGTCGGCGCCCGGCGCCCGGCTGCCCGCCCCGGAGACGCTGACGGTGGCCGGGCTCGCCGATCCGGTGCGGGTGTCGTTCACCAGCCGGGGGCTGGCCTCGATCACCGCAAAGACCGACGACGACGCCTATACCGCGCTTGGCTACGTGCAGGCCGAGTTCCGGCTCGCGCAGATGGATCTCGAACGCCGAGTGGCCGAGGGACGACTGGCCCAGCTGATCGGCCGGTCAGGCGTGGCGTCGGACGAGTTCGAGTTGCGGCTTGGGCTGCTGCGCACGGCCCGGCAGGAGTGGGCCGCGATGCCGGCGAGCAGCCCGGCCGCGCAGGCTCTGCTGGCGTATTCGCGCGGTGTCAACGACTACCTGGCCACGGCCCGGAGCACCGGGCAGTGGCCAGCTTCGTTCTCGCTGGCGCGCGTCTACCCGCCGGACTGGACGCCGGTGGACAGCCTGGCCGTGCAAGGCGAGCTGACCCAGGAGCTCGGCTTCAGCACAGCGCCGCTTGACTATCTGATGCTCGAACAGTCGCTCGGGGCGCTGCGGACGCTGCAGTGGTTCCCGCCCGCGCGGTCCATGCCGTCTGCGTCGTCCGGATCGTCCGCTGGCTACCCGGCAGGCACCGAGTCAGCGGCCGCCGCGATACTGGCGGCGGCGCGCGCGCAGTCCGGAGCGCTCGGCACGGCTTCGGCGAGCCAGATCGGCAGCGCCACGGCGAGCACGGCGTGGGCGGCCAATGGTCCCAAGGTGGCCGGCGGTGGCGCCCTGCTGGCGGGTGATCCGGATCTGCCGCAGACCATGCCGTCGACCTGGTATCAGGTGGCGCTGGCCGCGCCGGGGCTAGCCGTCTCCGGCCTCACCGTGCCCGGCCTGCCCGCGATACTGATTGGCCATAACGCGAGCATCGCGTGGTCGGTCGCGCCGTCGGTCGGCCAGGACACCCTGTACTACGACGAGCGGACCCGCCAGCACGGGCGCGCCTACCTCTGGCGCGGCCAGTGGCGGCGGCCCCGCGTGCTGCGCTACGTGATCCCGGTGCGAGGCGGGCCGGCCCGCCAGCTCTCGGTGCGGCTGACCGTGCAGGGTCCGGTGCTGACCACGGCGGGCCAGACCATGTCGGTCTACTGGACCGGGGCGCTCGGCTCGCCGGATGTCGCCGCGCTGCTGGGCGTCGCCAGGGCGAGCAACTTCAGCGAGTTTTCGAGCGCGCTGGCCGGCTGGCGGTCGCCGGACCTGACCTTCGTGTACGCCGACAGGCACGGGAACATCGGCGCGGTGACCGCCGGCCGCGATCCGCAGCTGGTGCGCGGCCAGCCGTGGCTGCCGCTGCCGGGTACCGGAGCCGACGACGTGGCCAGCCTGGTACCCGCGGCGACCGGGCCGCCGGTGTACGACCCGGCCTTGCACGTCGTAGTGGCCGGCGGCGCGGGCGCCACCGGCGACGCCGTGCCCGGCTACCTGTCGCTGCACTCGGCAATGAGCCCGGCGAGCTTCGCTGCGCTGCAGGACGACGACGCCGATCCCATCGCGCCCGTCGTGATCCCGAAGCTGATCGCGGCGCTGCACGGAGCGCGGCTGACCGGCAGCCAGCGCGCGGCCGAGCGGGTGCTCGCCTCGTGGAACGGGCAGATGACAGCTTCATCAGCAGGCGCCTCGATCTGGTGGCTGTTCTGGTCCCGCTACCTGACGACCGTGTTCCAGCCGTGGTGGCGTGCGGCCAGGGTGCCGGTGAACCTCGACCCGTACGGCCTGTCCGTGGGCGCCAGTTCGCCCAGCCTGGACGCCGACCTCGCCGCGTGGACGGTCGGCGATCAGCGCAACACCGCGTTCTCGCCGCCGCGGCCGAGCCCGGCGGCTGCCGGGCTCGGCCGCTCACCCCGGTCCACCGACTCCTGGTCGGTTGCCGACTCCTGGTCGGTTGCCGACTCCAGGTCGGTTGCCAGAATCGGGCCCGTTCCCTCAGTCGTATCGGTCACCTCTGCGCGGTCGGTCACTCACCGGGCGTCGGTTACGCCTGCGGCGGTGGACATGCGGGCGGCGTTCCGACAGGCGGTGAGCCTGTTGTCGGCGTGGCTCGGCGGCAACCTGAGCGGCTGGCAGTTCGGCAAGCTGCACACCGCGCAGTTTCCGTCGCTGACCGGCGCGAGCGTGCTCGGGTACGGCCCGGCGCCGGCCGGGGGCGACGACTCGACGGTGAACGCGGCCGTCGGCTGGCTCAACTCGCAGCTGGGGCCCAGCGCGCGGGTGATAGCTGGCTGGCCGGCGCCGGGCCAGCCGGTGGCGGAGGTCAGCTACCCAGGTGGGCAGAGTGAGAATCCCGCCTCGCCGTGGTACGACGACCAGACCGCAGCCTGGCGGGCGGGGAGCTACCTGCCGATGCCGTGGGCTGCCGGGACCAGCGCACCGGTCGCCTGGGAGCTGCGGCCGTGACGGCAGAATTCCGGCGCCTGGGCAAGCGTGGCGCCTACCGGCTCGGCCGGCTGCGTGCGCAGGGCGTCGGTGAGTCACGCGCGCCGGCGCCGTTCCGGCCGCGGTTCGCCCGTCATCGCTGGCGTCGGTGGTCGAGCACGACGTGGCTGCTCAGCTTGCTGGCCGGGGCAGTGGTCATCGCTGCGTCGACGGCCGTGGGCTGGTGGTTCGTGCCGTTCGTGGTCGGCGTCGGTGCGGGCTTCGCGAACCGGGCCGGTGGCTGGCCATGGCGCGTTGCGGTGCCAGCGGTCGCGGTGATGGCAGCAGCAGGGTGGGCCGCGCCGCTGTGGGTGGGCGTGCTGCGCGGCCTGCCGTACGGCGGCGTCGCGCGTGTCATCGCCGCGCTCACGGGACTGCCCGGCTATCCGGCCGTGGGCGTCGTGCTGACCGTGCTCATCGCTGCCGTCCAGGCGGTCGCCGGGTACTGGCTCGGCCGCGCGCTCACGCCCCGGCTGGCCGACGACCTGTTTCGCTAGCGAGCGGAACCGGTCCGGGCGGGCTAGCGGAACCGGTCCGGTCTAGCGGGCCGGTCTAGCGGGCCGGTCTAGCGGGCAGCCGTCGCAGCCGGGACCCGTGCCGACCGGGTCGGCACGCCTCGTCCGGGTCCAGTCGTGCTACTCGCGGGTCGCTGGCCCGGCCGGGTGCCCTTGTCGGCCGGTGGGCGCTGGACCGGGCTTGCTGGTCGCGTCGCCTCGGTGTTTGCTGCCACGGGGCAGGTCGGGCTGCAGGGGCGGGCGCCGGGGAAGCCGCGGCTGCGGAGCGCGCGGTCGAGCTCTGCCGCTGTTTCGCACCCTCGGGCGGTGACGTCCAGCCAGCCGTACCGCAGTGTGGCGCCGCCGTCGGCGGCCACCGCGTTGTCGCGCCTGATGTCGCGCCAGCGGGCGTCAGCAGGATGCGCGAGCTGGCCATCGAGTTCCACGCACGTGGCGTACTCCTCGTAGCGGACGTCTCGGTACTCGGTGCGGTCACCGCGCCTGACCCGCACCTGGCGGGCGCCAGCGGGAAGGCAATGCCGTCGCTCGACGTCGCGGTGATAGCGCCGCTCCAGCACTGACATCAGGCCAGCCAGATCCGGGCTCAGCAGTTCGGTCAGCTCGGACCGCCAGCGCATCCGCACCCGCTGAGTGAGGGCCAGTCGCAGCCTCGCCTGCGTCGTGAGCCGGCGGCCGAGGGCCCGAGTGACCCAGCCGACGGCGTCGTCGATGCTCCGGGCTTGGTCCGCCAGGTCCAGCACGGTCTCCTCGATCCGGGTCTGCGACGGCTGCCGGGCCGGGTGCAGCATCTGGATGGCGCGATCCGACCGGTGGATGACGACGCCGCGCGCCGCGGCGACCCGCCGGTCGGCTGGGATCGTGATGTGGATGAGCTCGCTCGGGCTGTCGGCCAGGTTTGCGACCTCGGCTGCGGTTCGGTGGCTGAGCATCGCGCTCGGGCCGGCGGACAGCACCGCGGCCCACAGCACCGCGAGGCGGCTCGGCTCGCCGGAGAACGTGGCGTACACGCCGCGGTACAGGCGCTGCCATCGGCCGATCCGCACGCGCGCGCGGATGGCGTTGCGGCCAAGTCCCGCTCTGGCCGCCTGCGCACTCGTCACGACCCCAGCCTGACGCTCGGCCGCGTCGCGAAGTATGGGCGGGAGTTCACTGGCCACGGCCGTCAGTGTGCTCCCGAGCTACGACAAATCGGTCCGAGCCGGTTAGCGTGGAAAGCTCGCGTCCTATGCGGACGCCAACTTTCCACGTAGCACCAAGTCTCCGCGATAACGCCAAGCCGCGCGGCGGGCACCGCCCGGCGGGCACCGCCCGGTTGGGGCGATCATGGAGCCGTGTCCGACGAGCAGCTCATCGAGCGCGCCCGAAAAGCCGGTATTATTCCGGAATACCATGACTGGCAGGGTCGCCGAGTCTCCGTCTCTACCGGGACACTCGGCGCGATCCTCGAGGTACTCGGCCAGCAGGTGCCGGGCGGCACGTTGTCAGCCGCCGACGCGCCCGGCCCACCACCGGCCGAGGAGGCGCCGCGGCTGGCGCTGCCGCGCAGCAGGCAGTGGGGCTTCGCGGTGCAGCTGTACTCGGTCCGCTCGGCCGCCTCGTGGGGACACGGCGACCTGCACGACCTGGCCGAGCTGGCCAGGTGGAGCGCGGCCGAGCTCGGCGCCGGGTTCGTCCTGGTTAATCCGCTACACGCGGCCGAGCCGCTGCCGCCGGTCAGCGCGTCCCCGTACCTGCCGATGACGCGCCTGTTCACCAGCCCGCTGTACCTGCGGGTGGAAGACGTGCCCGAGCACGCCGCGCTGTCGACGGCCGCCAGGCACCGTGTTGCGGAGCTGGCAGCGTCGCTGCGGGCGGCCAACTCGACGGCGGACCTGATCGACCGGGACGCGGTCTGGCGGGCAAAGCGCACCGCGCTCCGCCTCGTTCGCGCCGTCCCGCTCACCGCCGCGCGCGAGGCCGCTTATGCGGGGTTTCGCGCCGAGCGCGGGCGCGACCTCGAGCGCTGGTCCGCGTGGTGCGCGCTGGCCGAGCGGTACGGCCCAGACTGGCGGGCCTGGCCGGCCGCGCTGGCCGACCCGGACCGGGCCGGTGCGGAGGTGGCGCGGGACGGCGAACTCGCCGCGGCCGCGGAGTTCCACAGCTGGCTG
The DNA here is from genome assembly GCA_030037785.1 of Streptosporangiaceae bacterium. Classification (GTDB taxonomy): domain Bacteria; phylum Actinomycetota; class Actinomycetes; order Streptosporangiales; family Streptosporangiaceae; genus JAJYUU01. The sequence goes on along the minus strand of JASHQA010000381.1, from coordinate 19,204 downwards.
CAGTGGCAGGCAGCCCAGCAGCTTGCGACCGCCCAGCAAGCCGCGAAGGCAGCCGGGATGGCGTACGGCATCATCCACGACCTCGCTGTGGGCGTGCACCCCGGCGGTGCCGACGCGTGGGCGCGCCAGCGCGAGCTGGTCGCCGGGTTCAGCGTTGGCGCCCCGCCGGATGGCTTCAACCAGCTCGGCCAGGACTGGGGCCAGCCGCCCTGGAACCCGCGGGCGCTGGCGGCGGCTGGTTACCGGCCGCTGGCTGACCTGTTCGCCGCGTCGCTGCGACACGCGGGCGGCATCCGGGTCGACCACGTCACGGGGCTGACCCGGCTGTGGTGGATTCCGGCTGGCCAGCGGCCTGACCGCGGCGCGTACGTGACCTACAACCACCGCGCAGCTGTCGCCGCGCTGGCCGGTGCGGCCGCCACCGCCCGATGCCTGGCGATCGGCGAGGACCTCGGCACGGTGGAGCCGTGGATCCGCGACTACCTGGCCGCGCACGGCATCCTCGGGACCGAGATGCTGTGGTTCGCGTCCGACCGCGATGGCCGCCCGCTGCCCCCGGCGCGCTGGCGCCGACACTGCATGGCCACGGTCGGCACCCACGACATGCCTACGACGTCGGGGTTCCGCACCGGCGAGCAGGTGACGGTCCGGGCCAGGCTGGGCCTGCTGAAGAACCAGGAAGCACGGGAACGCGCCAGCTCGGGGCAGATGCTGGCGCGCTGGCAGGCGGCCCTGGTGGCCAATGGCCTGCTGCCAGCCGACCTGACCCCTGACCCCGCCCAGTTCACGGTGGCCCTCTACGGCTACTTGCGCATGACGCCGGCGTTGCTGATCGCCGTCTCGCTGCCGGACGCGGTGGGTGAGCTGCGCAGCCAGAACATTCCCGGTACCAGCGACGAGTACCCGAACTGGCGGATACCGCTCTGCGACGACCGGGGCCGCGCGGTGCTGCTCGAAGACCTGCGGGACAGCACACAGCTGCTGCAGGTAGCACACGCCGTGCGCGGCAGCTGACCGGCAGCCCGCCCCTGGACTCGGATCAGGGACCCGATCTTCGACCGAGTCAGCCGCGCCTGGACCGAGCCGCCGTGCCAGACTTGCGCTGTGCGCGTGTACCTGGGATCTGATCATGCCGGGTTCGAACTCAAAGCCCGGCTCGTGCAGTGGCTGACGGGCGCTGGCCACGAGCCCGTTGACTGCGGGCCGGCCAGCTACCAGCCAGACGACGACTACCCCGTCTACGTCATGCGGGCGGCCGCTGCGACAGCCGCCGAGCCGGGCAGCCTGGGCATCGTGATCGGCGGGTCGGGAAACGGGGAGCAGATCGCCGCCAACAAGGTGCGCGGGGTGCGGGCTGCGCTGGTGTGGAGCGCGGAAACGGCGCGCCTAGCGCGGCTGCACAACGACGCCAACGTGTTCAGCCTCGGTGCCCGGGAATACCCGATCGAGGACGCGCTGAGCTTCGCCAAGGTCTTCGTGGCGACGGCATTCTCGGCAGCACCCCGGCACGTGCGGCGGCTGGACATGATCGCCGCCTACGAGCAGTCGGGGGAACTGCCTGCCGAGCCGTCCTAGGATGCGGCAGGCCCGCGGGGTAGTCGAGGCCGCTTCTGGCTGGGGCTCCGGACAGCGGGTCCGGGCCTGGTGCGCTGGCTCGTCGTCTCGGTGCGGATCCGATCGGGCGGCTGGGTACCGTCCGCTGCCACGCCGAGACTCGCGGCGGCCGCCTCGTCCGCGGCCGTGGGCTGGGAGACGTCCCTGGCGCGCATCGCTGCATCCAGCGAGATCTTCATTCCGGGCATCGCCGTCACGCTACCGCTGCCGCCTGAGGGCCGAGGGCGTTTCCCGCATCAGGGTCGGACCGGTACAGTGCCGGCAAGATGGTTTCGAAGGCTGGCCGCCAGTTCTGGTCCACGGTCACGAGGGCCGCGGAGCGCCAGCGCGCGAGGATGCGCCGCCAGTTCACCACGAGGAACCGGCGGATGGCGTTCGGCCTTGCCCTGCTGGCCGTCGCGATCGGCGTGGGCGCGCTCAAGACCTCGGCGGTCTGGCTATCGCCAGGCGTGATGATCCTTCCGGTGCTGGCTGGCGGATTGCTGCTCTGGCCGCGCGCGCTGCGGGTCTTGTTCGGCGTGGTTGCCGTCATGCTCGCCCTCGACTGGGTCAATGGCAAGAGGGCTGACCTCGGCATCGTGGCGGCCATCGTGGCCACCGCGTTGTTCGCCGACGTGCTGGCGCGGACCAGGGCGAAGCTCGGTATCCAGGGCTTGCGCGGCGACCGGATGCTGGTCGAACTCCGGGACAGGCTGCGGGCACAGGGCACGATGCCCGAGTTGCCGGACGGGTGGCGCGCGGTATCTGTACTGCGTCCGGCCGGCGGATCGTCGTTCGGTGGCGACTTCCTCGTGTCGGCCTGCGACGGCAAGGTTCTCGACCTGGCGCTGGTGGACGTATCGGGCAAGGGCATCGACGCTGGGACGAGAGCCCTGTTGCTGTCCGGCGCGTTCGGCGGGCTGCTGGGCTCGGTCCCGCACTCGGAGTACCTGCCGGCCTGCAATGCGTACCTGCAGCGCGGCGGACCGCCTGAGGGTTTCGTCACCGCGGTCCACCTCACGCTCGACCTCGTCACCGGGGACTACCTCATCTCGTCGGCCGGCCACCCGCCCGCGGCGCAGTTTGAGAGTGGCAGCGGCCGGTGGCGGCTGACCAGGGCCAGGGGAATTGTCCTCGGCGTGGTTCCGGAGCTGCGGAGCAGGCCCGCACGAGGCAGCCTGCGGCTCGGCGACGCGCTCATGCTGTATACCGACGGACTGGTCGAGGGGCCTGGCCGGGACATTGACGCGGGAATCGACCGGCTGCTCGGCGCGGCCGACCAGCTGATCACCGGTGGCATCGGCGCTGGCGCGGCCAGGCTCGTGCAGACCATGCAGGGTGGCGGGCCGAATTCCGACGACTGCGCGCTGGCGATCATCTGGCGCGATGCGCCAGGGACTGCTAGCCGGGTGTCATGACCTCGCTGTCGCTGATGAGCCTGATGGCGTATTCCACCAGCGTGACCAGAACGTCGCGAGACGAGGCGCGCTGCCTGGCGTCACACAGCACGACGGGCACGCCGGGGGTGAGGTCAAGCGCGGTTCGGACGGTGTCAGGCCGATAGCGCCTGGCGCCGTCGAAACAGTTCACCGCGACGACGAACGGCAGCCCGCGCCGTTCAAAGTAGTCCACCGAAGGGAAGCTGTCGGCCAGCCGGCGTGTGTCGGCCATGACCACGGCCCCGAGGGCGCCGAGGGCGAGCTCGTCCCACATGAACCAGAAGCGATGCTGGCCGGGCGTGCCGAACAGGTAGACGACGAGGTCGTCGCGGACCGTGATGCGGCCGAAGTCCATCGCAACCGTGGTGGTCGTCTTCTCCTCGACGCCGTCCAGCGTGTCGACCAGGATGCTGGGCTCGCTGAGCATCTCCTCGGTACGCAGTGGCTTGATCTCGCTGACTGACGAGACCAGCGTGGTCTTGCCCGCCCCGAACCCGCCCGCAATGAGGATCTTGATCGACACCGGGCCGTCGGCCACGGCGTCGTAATCAGAGTCTGCGGAGAGCATCAGCGACATCCTTGAGCAGCTTCGGGTCGGTCAGTCTGTTCCGTGCTGGCGGACGGATAACGACCAGCCCTTGTTCGCGCATGTCGGAGAGCAGGATCCGAACGACACCGAGGGGCAAGTCCAGGTCGGACGCCAGGTCGGCAACCGGCTTGGGCTGTCCGCACTGACGTATCACGGCAACGTGCTCGGGTTCGAGCAGCAGTTCGTCCATGGTGGCATCGGTCGACGACACGAGCGCGAGCAGGTCGATGATCTCGCCGGTTGGCCGGGTCCGGCCACCGGTCAGCGCGTACGGGCGGACGACCGGACCGGCACCACGGTCGTGCCACTGATCGCCGCGCATTGTCTGTCACACCGCCTCGGCAGTGCTCGCGGGCGGTCTCGGACCCACCGCCATGTGCTCGCCGACCCGCCGGACCAGGACCGCCATCTCGTACGCGATCTGGCCGGCGGCCTCCGCGTCGGCTGCGGCCAGCACGGCTAGGCAGCTACCCTCTCCGGCCGCGGTGACGAACAGGAAGGCCGACTCCATTTCGACGATTGTCTGTCTCGGCAGCCCGCAGCCGAACTGCTGACCGACCCCTCTGGCCAGACTCTGGAATCCAGCGGCGACGGCAGAAAGGTGCTCGGAGTCCTCCCGGCTCAGTCCTGCCGATGAGCCAATAGCCAGCCCGTCCCGAGAAAGGATGACTGCCTTGTCGATCTGGGCAACCCGCGCAACCAGATCGTCGAGCAGCCAGTCCAATTGCCCGGTGCGGCTCATGTCATCCTCCCCAGGGTGTCAGGGTCGGTCTAGTCGTCGTGGTGGTCAGCGTTGGCGGCGTCGCCGGGCCCCGGCTGCGCGGTGGTCTCCTCGACGGGCTCGAGCCGGACGTCGGCGCGGCCGAGCTGCCAGCCTCGCTGCAGGGCGCTCACCGTCTGCCGGGCAGCCTCGGGCGATGGTGGCGCGGCCGTCGGCTCGACGGTGTCGGTGTCATCCGGTCGGTCCGTGACAGTGTCGGTCGCCGGGGTGCGCCTGCCCGGCAGGCTGAAGCCGCCGCTGACGAAGCCTGACTCCTCGGCCGGGGTGTCCCGAAGCTGCGGCGCCAGGTTCGCCTGCCTGACCCGGACCGGCAAGCCAAGCTCGGCGGGCCCCGCCGCGGTCGGGCCGTCAGCGGCGCTGTCACCGTCGCCGACCGGCGCGGCCAGCCGAAGCGGCTGGGCGGGGGCGGAGTCGTGATCTTCGCTGCTCGCTTCCGGCGTTGTCAGCCGCCCGAAGCTGAACCCTGCACCGCTCAGCGTCCGCTCGGGAGTGCCGGTCGGGCTCGGGTAGTCGATGTCGGCGCTCGGGGCGTGTCCGTTGCCCGCCGTGGTGGCTGTCAGTGCGGCGTGGCGACCGCTGGCCCGGTCCTGCTGCTGCCCGTCTTCCTCGCCCGCCGGCAGCGCCGGGCTGACGCCGATGGCCGTTTCGGCCACGACCAGCTCCAGTGGAATCAGCACGATTGCCGTGGTGCCGCCGTAGACGGATGGCTGCAGGGTGACCTTGATGTCGTGACGCCGGGCCAGCTGCCCGGCGATGAACAGCCCGAGCCGGTCGCTGCCGGACAGGTCGAACTGCGGCGGGCTGGCCAGGTTGGCGTTGATCTCCTCAAGCCTCGCCGCGGATATGCCCAGACCGCGATCCTCGATCTCGATGGCAAATCCGCGGCCCACCATGTCGCCCTGCATCCGCACAGGCGTGTTCGGCGGTGAGAAGACCGTGGCATTCTCCGCCAGCTCAGCGAGCAAATGGATCACGTCGGCCACCGCGTGGCCCGCGACCGAGGCCGCGGTCCGGCACTGCACCCTGATCCGGGTGTAGTCCTCGACCTCGGCAACAGCCGCTCGCAGCACGTCGACCAGCGGGACTGGGTGCCGCCAGCCCCTAGAGGGCGTGTCGCCGGACAAGATGATGAGGCCCTCGGCGTGTCGGCGCATTCGGGTCGTGAGGTGGTCGATGCGGAATAGGTCGTCGAGCTGCTCGGGCTCGGTGGCTCGGCGCTCCATGCCGTCTAGCAGCGTGAGCTGCCGGTGGAGCAGCGACTGGCTGCGGCCCGCCAGGTTCCTGAACACATCGCTGACCCCGTGCCGCAGGCGTGCCTCGTACACCGCAGATTGCATGGCCGCGTGCTGCACGACGCGGAACGCATCCCGTACCTGCTCGATCTCATTGCTGGTAGCGGCGCTGGTTGGGCGGTACTCGTCGACGTCCACGGCCTCGCCCGCCCGGATCCGGCCGATGACGCGCGGCAGCTCTTCGTTCGCGAGGGACAGCGCCGACTGGCGGAGCTGGCGGAGCTGGCGCACCATGCCGCGGCCAACCACGAAGGACAGGGCGATCGACCCGATGATGCCGAGTAGCCCGAGGCCGGCGGCCAGCGCTAGCTGTAGCTGGGCCGTGCTCGCCTGCTGATCGAGGGTCTGCTGCAGGCGAGCCCCAGCCACGGTGAGCGCCTTCCCGAAGGCGACCGTGTAGGCAGTGAAGGCCGTCCTTGCCTGGGTCACTGGAGCCGGGGGCACACCGGTCTGCCACGACGTGTCGACGATGGCCGACTCTGCGCTCAGCATCGCGTCGCTAACCGGCGTGGTGAGGTACTGCCTGAATCCCGCGCGGTAGGTACTGGTGAGGTCAGGCAGCCAGTCGTCGATCAGCTGCTGTCGCATGCTCGCCAGCGACGCGATCGTCATGCGATCGGCCTCGGGGAAGCTGCCCTGGAGCAGGTCGGCGCTCAGGAAGTCGGTCTCAGCCGCCGCTGCCTGAGCGGCTCTGTCGAGGTTGAGCAGAGCCATGTCCTGCGTCGCGAGCGCCGCGCCGGCCTGCGTGGAGATCATCGCTGCCAGCACGCGGTTGCCTGACTCGATGATCGAGTTGTAGTCGGCGAGCGCCGCTTGCTTCGTGACGGCGTTATCTGCCACCGCGCTGCGGGTTGCGTTGAGCGCAGCGGCCTGCCTGACCAGTGCGCGGATGGCCGAGAGTTCGGCGCTTGTCGCGTTCCCCGTGACCGCTGGAGACCGCAGGTCGGTCTCCAGCCGCGCCAGCGACTTGCTGGTCGCGGCTTCCTGGATGCCCAGCTGGCCGGTGAACAGCGAGTCGCTCGGTGCCGCGAGGCTGAGCAGCGCGAAGCTGCACTCGGTCGCCACCTGCTTCTGGAACGCGGTGAGCTGGTTGACGACCTCGCTCCGGAGCGACCTCGCTCGCGTCTGGCTCAGCGCGTTACCGAGGGTCAGGCTGGCCGTGAAGGCGTACAGCAGCACCAGGCAGAGCACCGGGACCGCGATGAGGACGCCGACGCGGAGGCGGATTGATCTGTGCCGCAATCCCATGCAGGAGGCCTCAGTTGATCATTTTGGGAGTCGTCATCGCACCCGCAGGCAGTAAACCCCAGGGCGATATTGGAGCGTAACATCGTAATGACTCCCCGAAATATGAATCTGGATTGGACGTCCGAATTCGGCGATAAAGTCCCGCGCACGCCGCCGCAGCCGAACCGGAGCTTCCCTGCGTGCCCGTTCGGGCAGCCCCCCGACCGCGCCGGATTTCGCTAGAATCCCGCGCGTGCTTGCCGCTGCGAAGCAGCGTGCGGGCACATCGACGGGGGTCGGGGATGACGGGGGGTCAGACATGACGCTGGCGGCGAACCGCGCCGACGTCGTCGTGATCGGCGGGGGGCTTGCGGGCATCAGCGCGGCGATCGAATTGGCTGCGGCCGGGCGTGTCGTGACGCTCATCGAAGGCCGTCCGTGGCTCGGCGGTGCGACCTGCTCGTTCATCCGGCGAGGACTGACGATCGATAACGGCCAGCACGCTTTCTTACGTTGTTGCACGGCTTATCGAGAACTGCTCGCACGGCTCGGCGTGGCGGGTTCCTGCTCCATGCAGGACCGGCTTGACCTGACTGTGCTGGACGGCGCCACGACCGGCGGTCCAGCGCAGGCGCGGCTGCGCCGGTCGGCGCTACCGGCGCCCGCGCACCTGGCGAGGTCCCTGGCGGGCTATCGGTTGTTGTCGACAGCAGAACGCCTCAAGGTCGCCGGCGTAGCGGTTGCCCTGCAGTTCACCGACGCTGCTCCCGGCGACGCCCGTAGCCTGGGCGACTGGCTGGCCCAGCACCGGCAGGACGAGCGGGCTCGCGCCAAGCTCTGGGACTGGCTGTGCGCGGCCGTGCTGAACGTCGCGCCCGAGCACGCAGATCTCGCGCTCGCCGCGAGCGCGATCAGAACCGCAGTGCTGGCCGGGCGCGACAACGCCGACATCGGCGTGCCGGCTGTGCCGCTCAGCGGGCTGCACGGCGGGTCGGCTGTGGCGCTGCTCGGTAGCCTCGGCGTCACAATCAGGCTCGGCTTCCGGGCGATGGCCGTCCAGCCTGGAGTGGCCGGCGGATACCTCATCAGAGCCGCGTCCGCCGTGCCCGCGCAGGCTGCCGCGCCGGACGGAGGGATCGGCGGCGCGGCGGAGGACATCCGGGCGGACGGCGTCGTGCTGGCGGTACCACCCGGTGCGGCTGCGGCGCTAGCCCCAGCCGCCCTGGCAGGCGAGGCCGCCCGGTGGTCGATCTTGCGATCGTCGCCCATTGTCAGCGTGCACGTGATCTACGGCAGCAGGGTTACCCGGCTGCCGTTCGCGGCCGTGGTCGGCTCGCCGATGCGCTGGGTAGTCGACAAGACCGACGCCGCCGGGCTGCACACCGGACAGTACCTGGCAGCCTCGATACCCGCGGCTGACGAGTTTGTCGACATGCCCGCGGCGCGACTGCGCGAGCTAGTGCTGCCGGTACTCGACCGGGTGTTCCCGGCCGCGGCCGGAGCGAGCATCGAGGACTTCTTCGTGACCAGGGAGCGGCGAGCGACCATTCGGCACGAGCCCGGCACGCAACTACTGCGCCCCGCCTTCGGGCTGCCCGGCCTGGCCGTGGCGGGCGCGTGGACGGACACCGGCTGGCCCGACACCATGGAGGGTGCCGTTCGGAGCGGACGATCCGCGGCGCTGCGGCTGATCACCGACCTGACCGACGGTTCTGGTCCGGCGATGCCAGGGTCAGCATCCGGGCAAGCGATCGCGCCGACGACCGCGGTGTCGGGCACGCTGTGACCCACACCGCGGCTCGGAAGATCAGCGATGGTGCGGCGGTCGGCGATGGTGCGGCGGTCGGCGATGGTGCGGCGGCTGGCGGTGCCGCTGTCCAGCGCGCCTGTCGGCTGCTGCTGGCCCGCCAGGACCGGGACGGCTGGTGGCCGGACCCCGCTGCCGCCGAGGTGACGGTCGCCGCCGAAGGATTGCTGGCCCTGGACGTGCTGGCGATCCGGACTGCGGCGATGAGCGCCGCGGCGCGGCAGGTCAGGTCACGGCAGCGCGCCGACGGTAGCTGGGCCGGCGCAGAGCCGGGGACCGCCGCCGACCTGTCGGCGTCGGTGGTGGCCTACCTCGCGCTGCGGCTGGCAGGCGACTCCCCAGACGCCTACCACATGGCGGCCGCCGCAGGCTGGATCAGGGATTCCGGCGGGCTGGAAGGCGTCGGCGTCACCGCGAGGGCATGGCTGGCGATGTTCGGCCTCACCGGGTGGGCCAGCGTGGGCGCGCCCGCTCCGGAAGTCGTCTGTTACCAGTCGGCGCGCGCCGCCCCCGAGCTGGCGCAGTGGAGTCCGGTGACCGCGGTCACGCTGGCGGTGCTTGGTGCGTTGCGCCCGGCCCGCCCGTTCCCGGCCAGGCTGACCGAGCTTGCGGCCGTCGGTCTGCAGGCGGGGCGACTCGCCCGGCCGCGGCGAGTCCAGACCCAGCCTGGCCCGGCGCGGGGGGCAGCACGGCAAGCCGCGCTCCGCCGGTGCGGCCGGTGGCTTGCTGACTGGCAGCTACAGGCCAGCAGGGCCGACCAGGGTCGGCTCGCGTGGCCGCTGTCCCTGGTGGCGCTTCACGCGCTGGGTTTCCCGCCGAGTCATCCGGCTCAGGCGGCCGGGCTGGCCCGGCTCGACAGTGCTACCGAGTCGGGGGGCTGCGGCGTCTTCCTCCCGCCGGTCGCGCACACCGCGCTCGCGGTCGAGGCGCTGTGGGCGGCGGGTCTGCCAGCCGACCACGCCGCGCTGCAGTCGGCTGGCTGGTGGCTGCTGCGCCAGCGGACCGCAGGGGCGGCAAGCAGTCCGGCGTCGCTCGGTGGCCCCGGGCCTCGCGGCCGGGGGTTGCGCGACGGCCGGGGGTTGCGCGACGGCCGGAGGTTGCGCGCCGGTCCGGAGCCGCGGGGCTGGTCGTTCTGCCCAGACGGCTGCCCGCGGCCCGGCGACACCGCGTGCGTGCTGATCGCCCTCCGCGGAGTGGACCTGCCGGCGGGGAGCTCCCGGCCGACGGCGGCTGCGACGCGCTGGCTGGCGGCGACGCAGAGTCGGGACGGCAGCTGGGTCGGCTCGGTCGCGGTGACCGGGTACTGCGTGCGCGCGCTCGCGGGCCAGCAGGTGCAGCACGCCCCCGTGCTGCGGGCGCTGCGTCGCGGGGTGATCTTCTTGCTGCGCACCCAACTTCCGCTGGGCGCCTGGCCGGGCGGTCACGGCGGCGGCGACTTGCTGGCCACCGCGGTGGCGCTCACCGCGCTGGGCGCGGCCGGAGTGCTGCCGGGGAAGCCGTCCATCACTGGCGCCGTGAGCTGGCTGCTCGCCCAGCAGAACGCCGACGGAGGCTGGCACCTCGGCGACGTTGACGGGCCGCACCGGCCAGGCGGTTCGGACGCCACTGGCACAGCGCACGTGCTGGCCGCGCTGCTGGCGGCCGGCTGCGAGCCGGGAGCGGGAGCGGGAACGGGAACGGGCGTCGACGCGGCGGCCGGGTGGCTGATCCGCGCGCAGCGAGCGGACGGAAGCTGGGCTGGGCCGGACTCGCTGGCCGGCCGGGCGCACTGGCCGCGACGAGCGGCCGCCGGGGGCGCGCCCGTGGCCGGCTTGCTGCTGCCGCTGCGTGCCCTCGGCCGGTATGCCGCTGCGGTGGCGTCGTGTTGCGACTAGCACGCGGACCCGGGGGGGCGCCCCCGGCGCCCCCCGGCGGCCACTGGGCAGGGCAGTTGCTGGGCGGGGCAAGTGCTGCGCAGGGCAATCTTGCAGAACGCTTTCAGCATCCGCCAAGAAAGGCGCCTCATCATCAGTACCGGCTGCGGCCCGACTTTGCCCGCGGCTGGGCCGCCTCGGCGCTGTAGGCGCCAGCTTTGGCTCGGGCTGAATCACCGCGTTGCGAGGAGAGCGGATGTTCCTTACCTATCTGGGGCGTGAGCTGCGTCGGCGGGCCCGCCAGGCCAGCATCATCGCGCTCGGGCTAGCGCTCGGCATCGGGCTGGTCATTACCGTGACGGCCCTGTCCAGCGGCGTGAAGAACGCGCAGGGCGAGGTCCTGCACTCGCTCTACGGCCAGGACACCGACATCACCGTCACCAAGGCACCGAAGGTCGGCAGCGGCAGCCCGGGCTCGTTCGGGTTCCGCGGGAGTGTTGGCACCGGGCAGCGCCCCGCTGCCGGGACCACGATCGACATCGACACGCTGCGCAGCACCGGGCTCGGCACACTGACTGACGCGCAGCTGACGTCGGTGTCGCGGCTCGACAACGTCGCCGCGGCGGCGGGCGGACTGACGCTGACTGACACCAAGATCACCGGTACGATCCCGGCGATCAACAGTAGCGGCAGCAGCGGCAGCGGCGGCTTCGGTGGTGGCGGCGGGGGCGGTTTCTTCAACGGCTCGCTGACCCCGACCTCGTTCAGCGTCGACGGAGTCGACCTCGCTAAGAATGCCGCCGGTCTTGGCCCGCTGAGCCTGGGCACGCTCACCAAGGGCCGCACCCTGAACGGCGCGGACGCGAAGGCGGACGTCGCGCTCGTCGATGCGGATTACGCCAAGTCCAACAAGGTTGCCGTCGGCTCGACGGTGACCATCGCCAAGACCAGCTTCAAGGTGGTCGGCATCGTCAGCCTCCCGGCGAGCGCCAGCTCGTACGACTTCTACATCCCGCTAGCCAGGGCACAGGCGCTGGCCAGCATGAAGAACGACGTCAACACCATCTACGTCGCTGCCGACAGCGCCACGAACATCAGCGCTGTGTCCAAGGCGATCTCCAAGGCGGTGCCCGGCAGCACCGTGCAGAACTCGCAGAACGTCGCCAGCGAGATCACCGGGTCGGTGAACAGCGCGTCGAGCCTGGCCAACAGCCTCGGCCGGTGGCTCGCCATCGCGGTGCTCGCCGTCGCGTTCCTGCTGGCGTGCCTGCTGACCACCGCGGCCGTCTCCCGGCGGGTCAGAGAGTTCGGCACCCTCAAGGCGCTCGGCTGGACGAGCCGACGGGTCGTTGCCCAGGTGGTGGGTGAGGCCCTGACCATCGGCGTGATCGGCGGCATCGTCGGCGTGGGCCTCGGCTTCCTGGGATCGGCCCTGGCCGGTCACTATTACCACACCGTCACGGCCTCAATCGGTCCGACGACAGGTTCCGCGACACCCGGCGGCGCCAGGGTGTTCGGCGGTGGCTTCGGCGGCGGCGGAGGAGGCGGCGGCTTCCCCGGCGGCGGGGGCGGCTTCCCGAGCACCGGCACGAGCGGGGCCGGCGGCAGCGGAGCCGATCGGTTCCGCAATCTCGCCGCCGGCGCGACGCACACCGCTACGGTGCACCTGACCCCGCAGATCACCGCTACCGTCATCGTGGCGGCAGTGCTGCTCGCGATCGCAGGCGGTCTGCTCGCCGGCGGGTTCGGTGGCTGGCGTGCCGCCCGGCTGCGCCCCGCCGCGGCCCTGGCGAGGGTCGAATGAGCGTGCCAGCGCGACCGGATCGAATCACAGCTGACGGATCTGCGGCCATCCAGGGAGAGTCGTAATGTACAAGCTGACCGGGGTCACCAAGCAGTACCAGAAGGGCCGCGGCATCGTCGCCGCCCTGCAGGGCGTCGACTTGGTGATCGACGATGGCGAGTGGCTCGCCATCCAGGGTCCGACCGGGCACGGCAAGACCACTTTGCTGCAGATGCTCGGCGGCCTGGACCGGCCGACGGCGGGCAGCGTGATGTTCGGCGCTGGCGTCGGGAAGGGCTCTGGGGACGCGGTAGGCGAGGACCTGGCGCGACTGCGGGAGAGCCAGGTGACCAAGGTACGCGCCGAGTCGATCGGGTTCATATTCCAGACTTTCAACCTGGTGCCGACGCTGAGCGCGCAGGAGAATGTGGAGACGGCGCTCGTGCCGCTGCACATCTCCGCCGCGGCCCGGCGGGATCGCGCCGCGGCGGCGCTCGCTGACGTCGGACTGTCGGACCGGGCCAGGCACCTGCCGTCGGAGCTGTCTGGCGGGCAGCAGCAGCGCGTTGCCATCGCCAGGGCGCTGGTCAAGCAGCCCATGGTGCTGCTGGCCGACGAGCCGACCGGGAACCTGGACGAGGACACCAGGGACGACCTCATCGGCCTGCTGGAGAAGCTCTGGCGGGACCAGCAGCTGACGGTGGTGCTGGTCACGCACGACAGCACGGTGGCGCGCCGGGCGCAGCGGCTTGGCGTCATGCGGCACGGCAAGCTGAGCATCAAGCAGGACACCCGCGCGCAGGCGGCCGGCAAGCCGTCAGTCAGCGGGTAGGGCCAGCTCGCACCAGACCACCTTGCCGGCGGCCGCGCGCCTGGCGCCCCAGTGCTGGGCGAGCTGGCTGACGACCTGCAGTCCGCGGCCGCGCTCGTCAGACTCGTCCGGGTGCCGGAGCCGCGGCAGCGCGGCCGAGTCGTCGAGAACCTCGCAGAACAGCGCCGTGTCCTCTTTGACGAGCCGCAGCCCGATCTTGCCCTGCGCGTACCTGACGGCGTTGGTGACGAGCTCAGAGACCAGCAGCTCGGCAGTCGGCTGGAGGTCAGCCAGGCCCCAGCGTCGCAGCGGCCGTCTGATCACCGAGCGAGCCCGGCTCGCCGACGTGAGCTCAGACGGCAGCGCCCAGGTGACGATCCGGTCGGCCGGGAGTCGGTGCAGCCTGGCCATGAGCACGGCGATGTCGTCGCGGTGCTCGTCGGCGTACACGCCGGCCAGCGTGTCCTTGCACAGGTCCTCCAGCGACCGGTCGACCGAGCCGGGACCGAAGATCTCCCGCAGACGGCCGATGCCCTCGTCGATGTCGCGGCTGCGCTTCTCGACCAGGCCGTCGGTGTACAGCACGAGCAGGCTGCCGTCCTCGATGTGCAGCGTCCGGCTCTGGATGAGCCCGGAACCGACGCCGAGCGGTGGCGCCTGCGGCACGTCCAGCAGCTCGTTGCTGCCGTCCGGCCGGACCAGCAGTGGCGGCAAGTGGCCGGCCGACGCCACCTCGCACGTCCCGGTTACCGCGTCGAAGATGGCGTAGACGCACGTGGCGAAGTGCGGCTCGCGCACGCCCAGCTCGTGCATCAGCTCGTTCAGCTGCTGCAGCGTCTCGGCGGGCGGCAGCTCCAGCATCGCCAGCGTCTGGATGGCCGTGCGCAGCCGGCCCATGGTGACGGCAGCACGGACACCGTGCCCCGCGACGTCGCCGACGACCAGCGCGACACGGCCGCCGGGCAGCGCGATCGACTCGTACCAGTCGCCGCCGACCTCGATGAGCTTGCTGCCGGGCAGGTAGCGGTGCTGGACGTCCACCGAGGACGGGAAGGTGAGGGCGGTCAGGGTGGGAAGCATGCTCCGCTGCAGCGTCAGCGCGGTGGTGCGCTCCCGGCTGTAGCGCTGCGCGTTGTCCATGAAGATGGCCGCGCGAGCCGCGAACTCCATGCCGATCTCGACGTCGTAGGGGTCGAACCGGCGGTAGCCCGTGCGCCGGACGCAGACGATGAAGCCGAGCATCACGTCCCTGGCGACCAGCGGCAGCAGCAGCATCGACACACCGGACAGCAGGCGGGCGACGGGTCGGCGTACCAGCGCGCTGGCCATCGCCTCTGCGCTCGCCTCACTGACCAGCTCGCATACCGGCCTGCCGGAGTCCATGCACCGCGCGTACGGCGTGTCCGGCGGGTACTTCAGGATCTCGCCGGTAGGGAACGTGGCGTCCCACGCGGTGTTGCCGTCGTCGTGCACCACCGCGAGCCGCCGCACGATCTGCGTGCCGTCCATCGGCTCGGACGGGAACTCGTCCTCGGCGACGAGGCTCTCCAGCACGACAAGCTCGGCGGCGTTGCAGAAGTGCGGCACGATCGTGCCCATGAGCTCGGGTGCCATCTGGTCGATGTCCAGCGCACCGCCGGCCCGGCGGACCGCGCCGTCGATCATGACCTGCCGCATGACCGCCGGGTCGAGGAAGCGTTCCTGCACCGGCGGCGCGATCCGCATGATGACCTGAGCGGCGAGCTCCGGGTCCGCTGAGCGGATCGGCTGCACCGTGACGACGGCGTCGGCCGTGGCGTCGTTGGCCGTGCGGAACGCCAGCACGGTGGTGCCCTCGCGATTGGAGCACGCGCCGTCGATCATCGTCTGGAGGACGCCGGCTGGCGGGCCGTCGGGCACCGCCAGCAGCGAGCTCAGCTCGATGCCGATGAGCGCGCTTGGCTCGCCGGCCAGTACACCCCCGGCGAGGACGTCACCCGCGCCGCGGTCGTGCTGACGAATGCGGCCAGCCTTGTCTATCCCGAGGATGAGCGTCCGCGTCGAGGTGTTGGCCAGCACCGCCGAAGCGGAAACCTCGGCCGCGACTGCGGCTGCCACCAGTGCTCCTTCCGGCGTGGCGACGACGCGATTCACTCATTATGGAGCAGCTTCATCCGCATGGGGAGAGAACAAAGCCTTGGGCTAGCTGGCCGCGCTGCTGCTCAGGTCCGGCTCGACCGCGCACATATCCCCCCGAAGCGGGCGCTGGCGCGTCAGCCGTCTCGGGTCGGCTCGCCGTGCCCCGCGTTGGCGCGGCCGCGGCCCCAGTACGCCTTGGGTGACATCTGCTCGGCTGGCAGCCCGCGGCCGGCCAGCACCTCGCGCATCGCCAGCACGACCCTCGCCTCGCCGAGCAGGTAGGCGCGGCCGTTGCCCGGCGGCAGCTCCACCTCGGTGGCCTCTGCCGCGAGCGCGGACGCATCACCGGCCGGCCTGCCGAGTCGGTGCAGCCAGCTGACCCTGGTGCGCGCGGCGGCGAGCACCTCCTGCTCGTCGGCGGCTTCAGGGACTTCCAGCACGAGCGTCGCGTCCGCGTCGCCGGGCAGCGACTCCGTCATGGCCTGGATCGCGGGCAGCGCGGACTCGTCGCCCATGAACAGGTGCCAGTCCGCGGCCGGGTCGGTGAAGATCTTGCCGCGCGGACCGATTCCCTCGATCCGGTCACCGGGGCGCGCGGAGCGCACCCAGCGCTCGCCCGGGCCGTCGCCGTGCAGCACGACGTCGATCGTGATCATCCGGGCCATCCGGTCGAAGGACCGGATGGTGTAACGCCGCCGCACCGGCTTGCGGCCCTCGGCGGCGACGAGCACCATGACGTCCTGGCCGGGCTGGTAGCTGAACCCCGCCAGCTCGGCGGCGGTCAGCTCCAGCCGCTGCACGTGGGGGGTGAGGGTGGCCGTGCTCGCCACCTCGAAGCGCAGCTTCCTGGTGTCCGCCAGCGGACCGGTCAGCTGGGCGAATGGGTCGTCCAGCGCGGCCACTACGGCCCGCGGCACGGCATCGGTCATCGGGTCTTTCCGCCTTTCTGGGCGGCGCGGTGCTGGTCGTCCCTGGCTGCCCTGGACGCGGCGAAACTGCCGGAGCCCCAGCGTATGCGAGCGCGCCGACCGGAACCGAGGCTGGTGCCGGCCGCCGTTTGCGGTCACAATGGGGGCGATCAACGGCGATCGAGGTTGCGGTGGGCATGTGATGAGGGACCGGGCAGCGGACGACATCGGCCTTCCGGTCGAGGTGCCCGTGTCGGTCAGCCGAGTCGTCTCGCTCGTGCCGTCGCTGACCGAGACCCTGGCGGCCTGCGCGCCGGGGCTGCTCGTGGGGGCGACCACGTGGTGCACGCATCCAGCCGATCTCGCGGTAACCCGGGTCGGCGGCACCAAGAACCCGGACGTCGAGGCGATTGTCGCGCTGCGCCCCGACGTGGTGCTGGCCAACGAGGAGGAGAACAGGCAGCCCGACCTGGACGCGCTGCGCTCGGCCGGCCTGGCCGTCTGGGTAACCAGGGTTCGTGACCTGCCCGAGGCCTTCACCTCGCTGCGGCGCATGCTCACGATCGCCTGCCGCCAGCCGCGCCCGGCCTGGCTGGACGCGGCCGAGTCGTCCTGGCGCCAGATCGACGGCTGTGCACCTGCGGCGGGCGGCCTGGCGGCGGTGGTGCCGGTCTGGCGGCGCCCCTGGATGGTGCTCGGCAACGGCACCTTCGCCGGCGACCTGCTCGCCCGGCTCGGGGTGCGCAACCTGTACGCCGAGCACGCCGAGCGGTACCCGCGGGTGGACCTGGACGAACTGCTCGAAGCGGGCGCAGACCTGGTTGTATTGCCGGACGAGCCCTACCGGTTCACCGCCTCGGACGGCCCCGAGGCGTTCCCCGGCAGCCGCACGGCGCTGGTCAGCGGCAGGCACCTGACCTGGTACGGCCCGTCCCTGACCGAGGCCCCGGCGGTGCTGCGCCGGCAGCTAGCCGCCGCTCGGGTCCGCTAAGACAGTGTTAGCCGGGGGGACGACCCCCCGAGCCCCCCGCATGGCATCCGCTCGGGCCGACCCTGCGGGCCGACCGTCGCGGACCCATCCGGGGGGACGACCCCCCGCGAACACCTGGCATGACAACGCCCCCGGAGCTTTCCGCTCTCGAGGGCGTGCCCGCGCGGGCTCCGGGGTCGCTCCCCGCGGCCTGCACAGATGTCGGTGCGAGGTCGCCTCTCGGCGAGTGGCGCATCGCGGCTCCAGCCGGACGGTATTCCGCGACGGCGGTAGTTGCGGCCCGGGGGACACAGCGCACCGACGCGCTGTATAACGGCGTGGGCGGCCGGGCTATTCCTACTGGTCGCGGTAGCCGGGTTCGGCAGAGATTATTAGGAGGGAACGCGGCCGGTTCGTGCCGGTCCCGTTCGGGGGGTCGCTGTCGCTGGAAGGATCAAACCCCACCGTGGCGCGTGACGAATCGCTTATCGGCTGCATCGGCAGGCTGGTCATCGCGACCCGCGGGCCAGCGGGCCCCGGTGAGGTCATCGTCAGCTTCCGGGGCGGCCGGGAGGCGCTCATCGCTTGGTCGGCCGAGCCGCTGCCCAAGGGCAGCACGGTGCTGGTCATCGAGTCGCGGGGACACCGGGCCGTCGACGTGAGCCCCTGGACCGACCCGCTGGAAGATTTCGAGCAAGACCCTGTCAGCTGAGGTCCGGGCCGGAACATAATTGGGCAAGCCGGCAACCGGGCCGGTACGGGGTTAAAGCTGGAGATGACAGCAATGTTCGGTTACCGGGTGCCAGCGCCAGACCAGGCGATGCTCATTTCGGGCGGTCGAATCGGGCTGGGCGGCGCGCCGTTCAAGGTCATCACCGGCCACGGCGCCTTCGTCGCGCCGCTGTTCCGCAAGGTGCGGTACCTGTCCCTGGCCATGTGCGAGTCCGAGGTCGCCGAGCAGTGCGTGACCAAGCAGGGCATCTCCCTCAACGTGCGCGCCGTCATCGCGTTCAAGGTCGGCAACGACATGGAGAGCATCGTCAACGCCGGGCAGCGGTTCCTGTCCGACCAGGACCAGATGTCGACCCTGACCGGGCGAATCTTTGCCGGCCACCTGCGGTCGATCATCGGCTCGATGACGGTCGAGGAGATCGTCACCGAGCGGCAGAAGCTCGCGACCGAGGTGCTCGACGGGTCGAAGGTCGAGATGGCGCGGATCGGCTTGGCCGTGGACTCGCTCCAGATCCAGTCCATCGACGACATGAACAGCGGCTACATCGACGCGATGGCGGCCCCGCACAACGCGGCCATCCAGCGCCAGGCGCAGATCGCCCAGGCGCAGGCCAACCAGGCCGCCGCCGAGGCGCAACAGGAGGCACAGCGCAAGCAGGCCGAGTACCAGCGGCACACCATGGTCGTGCAGGCGCAGTACAAGGCCGAGGTCGACCGGGCACAGTCCGAGGCCGGGCAGGCGGGGCCGCTCGCCCAGGCGAAGGCGCAGCTGGATGTTCTCGCCGCCCAGACCGAGCTCGCCAACAAGCAGGCTGAGCTCCGGCAGCGCCAGCTCGTCGCGGAGGTCGTCAGGCCGGCCGAGGCAGAGGCGGAGAAGGTGCGCGTGCTGGCCGAAGCTGACGCCGCTCGCACCAAGCTGCAGGCCGAGGCCGCGGCGTCGCACGACCGGGTGGCGCTGGACCGGATGCTCATCGAGCAGCTTCCGATGATCGTGAAGGAGGCGGCGGCCGGCCTCGCCGCCGCGAACGTCAGCGTGCTCAATGGCGCCGACGGTCTGAGCGAGATCGCGGCAGGCCTGGTCGGCCAGGGCCTGACCATCCTGGAGTCGGTGAAGCGGAGCCTCGCCACACCGGTGGGCTCGCAGGTCACGCTGTTCGACGACGACGGCGCGCCGTCCGGCCAGCACGCGCTGCCCGACACCAAAAACGGCCAGACGAGGTAGCTGGCGGCCGACCCGGTTCAGTGGGACGGCGGCCAGCCGACGAGCGGCTTGCCGACTTCCCAGTGGTGGCCGAACGGGT
>JASHQA010000380.1 GCA_030037785.1 Streptosporangiaceae bacterium | reverse complement strand
AACGCCCCCACCCTCGGGTTCCAGCCCCGCTCCATGACCTGGTTGTAGAGCTTGTCACGCTCGGCTTCCCAGGTTGCGACGTTCGCGGGCCAGCCGTGCCGCCGAGCCAGCTTGACGGCCCGGTCGAGGGCGACCCAGCACTGGACCCGGCCGAACGTGAAGTCCTTCCGGCCGCCGCGGGTCTCCCAGACTCCCTCATCAGGCTGGTCCCAGTTGGCTGCGACCCAGTCCATCAGGTTCGTCAGGCCCACCCAGCCAGCGTGCGCGATCGGCTGGCCGTACTCGTCTCCGGTGAAGATCGCGTCGAGGACCTCGCCGTAGATGTCGAGCTGTAGCTGGTCCGCGGCACCGTTGCCGATGCGGACCGGCCGCGACCCGCGCCAGCCCTCGAAGTGGTCGAGGATCTCCTCGGTGAGGTCCGAGGAGCCGTCCACCCGGTACATGATCTTGACCGGACCCGACCCGTCCGCGCCGTCGCTCTCGACGCCGCGATCGCGCAGCCAGCCGGCGAACTTCGCGGCCTCGTCCAGGTAGCCGAGGCCCACCAGGGCGTGCACGGACATGGACGCGTCCCTGATCCAGGTGAACCGGTAGTCCCAGTTCCGCTCGCCGCCGGTCTGCTCAGGCAGCCCGAACGTGGCCGCGGCGACCGGCGCGCCCGTGGGCTGGTAAGTCAGCAGCTTCAGCGTCATCGCCGACCGGGTGACCACCTCGCGCCAGCGTCCCGTGTAGGTCGAGCCGTGCAGCCACGCCTTCCAATACGCCGTGGTGTCCCGCGTCAGCCGCTCCAGCTCCGCCGGTGGCAGCTGCTGCGGCTGACCGCCCATCGACTCCAGCACGACGCCGCGGCCGCTCTCGCCTTCCCGCAGCGTGAGCGTCGCGCGCAGACCGTCGCCGACGCGTTCGATGGCGGCTCCGCCCTCAGCGGACGGGCGCCGCTCCCCGGTGGAGTGCAGCGTCAGTTCCATGCCGCCTGCGGTGCGGAACACGGCACCGGTGTCCGTGACCTCCACCGTGTGGACGGCGCGGCCGTAGTCGAACCGGGGCTGAACCTCCATCACGAACCGCATCGTGCCGCGCGCGACCCGCAGGTGCCGGACCAGCCGGTGCCGGTCGGTCGGCCCGCCCTCGATGATGGGCATGAAGTCTGTGACCTCACCGACCCCGTCCGGGGTCATGAAGCGCGTGATCAGCATCGCCGTGTCCGGGAAGTAGAGCTGGCGGCTGACGTAGTCGTCGCGATCTGGGGCGATCCGGAAGTAGCCGCCGTTCTCCGCGTCGAGAAGCGAAGCGAACACGCTCGGCGAGTCAAACCGCGGGCAGCAGAAGAAGTCGACCGTGCCGTCCGTGCTCACCAGCGCCGCGGTCTGCAGGTCACCGATGAGACCATGATCGCTGATGTTCGGGTAGCGGTTCATGGCTCTCCCCCATCCCCCTCGCGGCGCGCCAGCGGACGGACTGCGCCAGAAGCCCGGGCACAGTCCGGCAGACAACCCCCATAACCGGGGAACGAGGCCGCGCGGCGACTACGTCGTTCCCTCGTAACCTCGCTCAGCGCCGATGTGCCGCGGAGTTTGCTGGGTGGCTCCGCCACGTGCTTGCCCCGGCCGCTGTCGCGGCCTTAGCTTTCGCGAACTGCTGCCGGGCAATCTCGGTGGGCGGCACCTCTTGCTGACTCACCCACTGCCGGGCGACATCGGTCACCGCCGCTGCGGCGAGCGCCAGCCCCGCGAGGGCAAGCGCGGTGCCCAGGCCCGCCAGGGCTGCCCCGCTCATCAGCAGCCTCGAGTTCAGCTGCAGCGTCGCTGTGTCTTGCTGGCACTGTTTCATGGCTCCGCCCCTTGTGCCGTGACTCAAGCAGCACTCTTGCCTCCCCAGGGGCAGCCGGTCATCACGCCCGCCGGGTGATTGCGTCATCCGGCGCCGCTGCCTGCGGCGCAGCGGCCAGCGGCCAGCGGATCCGGTCGGCTCGGTGCCGGGGCTGCGCCACGGGGCGACGGATCACCCCGACGGAGTGATGCCCGAATCTGCGCGTCCAGGGATGCTTCGTGCATGACCGCAGGCCCAGGGCCGGCCCGGCCTACCCGCCCCACCGGCTCCGCGGCCGCGGACCGGGGCCGGAGCATGATCGTGCCACTGGCCCTGGCCCAGTTCGTGGCGAGTTACGCGGCATCCAACATGAACGTGGCGATCAGCGCGATCGCCCGCGACCTGAGCACGACCGTGTTCGGGGTGCAGACCGCCATCACGCTGTTCACGCTCACGATGGCGGCGCTGATGATTCCCGGCAGCAAGCTGACCGACATCTGGGGCCGGAAGCGCTGCTTCGTCATCGGCCTGGTCATCTACGGCCTAGGTGCACTGCTCGCGCTGGCCGCCCAGGGCATCACGCTGCTGGTGGTCGGCTACTCCATCTTCGAGGGGGTGGGATCCGCGCTGCTCATCCCGCCGATCTACATCCTCATCACGGTGTCCTTTCCGGACGTCACCTCGCGGGCTCGGTACTTCGGCATAGTCAGCGGCGCGGCTGGCCTCGGGGCGGCGGCCGGGCCGCTCATCGGCGGCACGGTCACCAGCGCGATCAGCTGGCGAGCCTCGTTCGGGCTCCAGGTCCTCGCCGTCGGGTGGATCATCCTGCAAGCCCGGCGGATCGCGGAGCCGACCCGGACCGGGCGACCGCCCCGGTTCGATCTCACCGGAGCGGTTTTGTCGGCCGCCGGGCTGTTCTTCGTCGTGCTCGGCGTCCTGCAGTCCCGGACCTACGGGTTCTTCGTCGCCCGTCAGTCGTTCGCCATCGGCGGCACCGTGCTGATACCGAAGGGCAGCATCTCCCCGGTCTGGGTGTTCATCGCCATCGGGGCGGCGTTCCTGCTCTGGTTCGTCCTGCACACCAGGGCCGCCGAGCGACGCGGCCGCGACGTGCTGCTGCGCCTTCGGCTCTTCCTGAGCCGTACCGCCAACCTCGGACTCGGCACCCAGCTCGTCCAGTGGCTGGCGATGCAGGGCTCGTTCTTCGTGGTCTCCGTTTTCCTCCAGGAGATCAAGCACTACAACGCCATCCAGACTGGCCTGATGCTGACTCCGGCGATCGCCGGGACGCTGGTCACGTCCGCCGCCGCCGCCCGGCTCGCGCGCCGTCATAGCCAGCGGGGGCTGATCATCGCGGGCTTTGCCGCGACGGCTGTCGGCATGGGCCTGCTGCTGGGGCTCGTCCGCTCTGACACGGGAACTCTCAGCTGGATTCCCGGCCTGCTGATCCTGGGCGCCGGGATCGGCGTGATGCTGACGTCCTCTGTCAACGTCGTCCAGTCGGCGTTCGCTGATTCCGACCAGGGCGACATCTCCGGACTTTCCCGCTGCGTCTCGAATCTCGGCTCGTCGCTCGGCACCGCGCTGGTCGGCTCGGTGCTCGTGGCCGCGAAGCTGCCCGGCGGCGGACCGTTTGCGGCCGCGCTCACCGTGCTCGTGGTGATCACGCTGATCGGCCTTGTCATCGCCGTCCTCCTGCCGCGGCAGTCGGCCGACAGCCGGGCTAGCCCTGCTGCATCACCTGCGTCACCTGCGTCACCTGTATCAGCTGCGTCACCTGCATCACCCAGAGCGGGTGATGACGCGACGGCCAGGCGGGCCACATCGTTGTAGTCACTCAGCCACCACTCACCACTCACCACTCACCACTCACCACTCACCACTCACCACTCAGCACTCAGCCACGCCAGGCGGCGACCCTGCCTGGCTGATCACCGAAATCGGGGGATGCCGGATGGCAACGCTCACGGCCTGGAAATTCTCGTCGCCGTATGGGGCTGATGACGCCCTCGCCACGCTGGAGAAGCTGCAGGGCGAGGCCCTCATCCAGGTGCAGGACGCTGCCGTGGTCAGCTGGGAGCCTGACCGCAGCAAGCCAAAGACGCGGGAGATGCACTCGATGAAGAAGGCCGGCGCGCTGGGCGGCGGCTTCTGGGGGCTGCTGTTCGGCTTGATCTTCTTCGTCCCGATCCTGGGGCTGGCTATCGGCGCTGCGGCCGGCGCGCTGTTCGGCTCGCTATCTGACGTCGGCATCAGCGATGCCTTCATCGACAGCGTCCGGAAGAAGGTGACTCCCGGCACCTCCGCGCTGTTCCTGCTGAGCTCGGATGCCGTCACGGATCGCGTAGCGGCCGAGTTCAAGGACAGTGACGCGGAACTGATCAGCACCAACCTGTCCGCAGACCAGGAGTCCAAGCTGCGCGCGGCCTTCGGGCAAGAGGACTGACGACGCTGCCTCCTGGCGCTCACCGGAGCCTCCCGGCGCACCGCAGCCTCCTGGCGCACCGCAGCCTCCTGGCGCCGGAGCCTGCTGGCGCCGGAGCCTCCCGGCGGTCACCGGAGCCTCCGGCGCTCACCGGAGCGTTATCACGTTTCCGGTGATGAGCGCGGCGTCGTCGGACGCGAGGTAGGCAATCACGGCCGCGACCTCGGCGGGACTGGCAACGTGCACCAGTTCGCGGCTGTCGGCGACCGCGGCGCGGACTGCGTCGGTGACCCAGCCCGTGTCGGTGACAGGCGGGTGGACCATGTTGGCGGTGATCCCGAACGGCGCGAGTTCTACTGCGGCGGACATCGTATAGTTCGTCTGCGCGGCCTTGGCGGCGCCGTAGGAGACTTCTTCGGGGAACCCGTGATCGCCGCCTGAGGTGAGGCCGATGATGCGGCCCCAGTTGGCGCCGCGGGCTCGGTGCCGTCGCGCGTACTCGCTGATCATGAGCGCAGCGGCCATGGCGTCGACGGTGAACTGCTGCGCCCATGTCGCAGCGCTGACCGGCGCCAGTGACCGGCCGAGCCGGTCGGCTGGCTGCGGCACGAAGGTGTCGGCGAGCCAGCCGGTCGCGTTGTTGACCAGGATGTCGACCGGGCCGAACTGCTCCTCGGCGACGTCGAACAGCATGGCCGGCACGGCCGGGTCTGACAGGTCGGCCTCGACCGCAACGGCTTGCCCGCCGTCCTCGCGAATCCGGGCGACCGCTGCCGCTGCGTCCTGCGCACGGTGCTCGCGATACGCCGCCGGGATGCCGGGATCGGGCGGGTCGTCGATCCGGAGAAAGGTGCAGAGCACGGCGCAGCCGCGCCGAGCCAGCGCCGCCGCGGTCGCGGCGCCGATGCCGTGGTTGGCACCGGTGACGATCGCGGTGTGAATCGCCGCGTGACCAGCCGCCGGTGTGCGACCCCGTTGACGAGCGGCGGCCGGCTCGTCTGGATGCAGGGATGTCATGTCAGCGGGTCAGCCCCTTAGCCCCTTGGCGTCGGCACGAGGCTAGCCCAGAGCGTGACGTACCGCCGAGCGGAATGCGAGCGGCGCACCACAGCCGGCTGGTATCCCGCGTGGGAACGCGAGCGGCGCACCACAGCCGGCTGGTATCCCGCGTGGGAACGCGAGCGGCGCACCACAGCCGGCTGGTACCCGGCGTGGGAACGCGAGCGGCGCACCGCAGCCGGCTGGTACCCGGCGTGGGAATGCCGCGCTGCCCGCGCCGACGGGCAGAATCGGGCGCAGTGCCGGGCCGGGAGGATGCGTGCGCGAGCTGAGCGTGGTCGAGATCTGTGCGGGTGCCGGTGGCCAGGCGCTCGGCCTCGAGCAGGCCGGATTCCGGCACGCGGCCGCGGTGGAGATCGATGCCGACGCGTGCGCCACGCTGCGGGCGAACCGCGGCGACGACTGGAAGATCGTCGAAGACGACGTGGCGAACGTCGATGGGCGCGCGTACGCCGACGCCGATCTGCTGGCCGGCGGCGTGCCGTGCCCGCCATTCTCGGTGGCCGGCCGGCAGCTGGGCAGTGACGACGAGCGAGACCTTTT
>JASHQA010000379.1 GCA_030037785.1 Streptosporangiaceae bacterium | reverse complement strand
CACCGCTAGCTCAGGCTCTGACCTGGCGTCGTCGGCCGCTGCGGTGCTCACGCAGTTCGCGCCTCCTCGTTCGCCACCGGTTGCCCGAGAATGGACGACCCGCGTGAACTCATCGCAGCGCACCCTACCAAGCGGGTAACCTGCGTGCCTGCCAGCCCCACTCGTAAGCCGCCCTGTCCCGCCCGGACGCGTGTCTGTAAGCTGCCACGACGTAGGAAACACGACGGAGGCTCCGCTGACTCGACGCGCGCTCATCACCGGCATCACCGGACAGGACGGCTCCTACCTTGCCGAGCACCTGGTCGACCTGGGGTACGAGGTGTGGGGCCTCGTCCGCGGCCAGGCGAATCCGCAGGTCCGGCACCTCAGCCAACTGCGCGACGACGTCCGGCTGATCCGCGGCGACCTGCTCGACCAGGGCAGCCTCATCGCCGCGGTCGAGCGCGTGCAGCCCGACGAGGTCTACAACCTCGCCGCCATCTCCTACGTGCCGATGTCCTGGCAGCAGGCGGAGCTCACCGGCGAGGTCACCGGGCTCGGCGTGCTGCGGGTTCTCGAAGCCATCCGGGTCTGCAGCGGAATCAGCGCGTCGCGCAGCCCCGGCCGCGGCCAGATCCGGTTCTATCAGGCATCCACGTCAGAGATGTTCGGCCTGGTGCAGGAAACGCCGCAGACCGAGCAGACGCCGTTCCATCCGCGCAGCCCGTACGGCGTGGCGAAGGTCTACGGCCACTTCCTCACGCAGAACTACCGCGAGTCCTATGGCATGTACGCAGTGTCCGGGATCATGTTCAACCACGAGTCGCCGCGCCGCGGTACCGAGTTCGTCACTCGCAAGGTCTCGCTCGGCGTCGCGAAGATCAAGCTGGGCTACGAGCGCCAGTTGCGGCTCGGCAACCTGAGCGCGAGCCGCGACTGGGGCTTCGCTGGCGACTATGTACGCGCCATGCAGCTCATGCTGACTCAGGACGAGCCCACCGACTACGTCATCGGCACCGGCGTCACTCACCCGGTCGAGGCGCTGGTCGACTTCGCGTTCGGCGCCGCCGGGCTGAACTGGCGTGACCACGTGGTTACCGACGCGGCGTTCATTCGCCCGGCAGAGGTTGACCGGCTGTGCGCGGACCCCAGCAAGGCGCGGGACGAGCTTGGCTGGGAACCAAAGATCGGTTTCGAGGAACTGGTCACCATGATGGTCGACGCCGACCTGCGGCTGGTCGCGGCGGGCGCGCACGCCAGCGAGGAGTTCGCGGACGCCTGGTGACCAGGCGAGGCACCGGGCAGCGCCGCGTGCCGGGCAGCGCCGCGTGCAGAACCGAGCGGCGTGCGGAACCGAGCGGCGTGCAGAACCGAGCGGCGTGCAGAACCGAGCCGCGTGCCGGGCAGATGGGCCAGCGGGCTAGACCCGGCCGCCGGCCAGCGTGCCGATGCCGTAGGTGACTCCCGCCGCCACCGCGGCGAGCACGAGCTGACGCAGCGCGCCCCGCCAGAACGGGCGGGCGGTGATCCTGGCCACGAGACCGCCGCCGACGAACGCCGCGACGGCAGCGAGAATCAGCGCGGCCCCGAGCACGTCGAAGCCGAGCAGGTACGGCAGCAGCGGAATGAGGGCGCCGACGGCGAACGTCACCAGGGACGCGCCGGCGGCGGTAGCCGGCGACGGCAGCTCCTGCGGGTCGACGCCGAGTTCCTCGCGCACGTGCACGCGCAGCGCGTCAGCCGGTCGCCGGGACATCTGCCTGGCGACTTCCGCGGCGAGGTCCGGGTCCACCCCGCGCGCCCGGTACATCGCCGCCAGCTCGGCCTGTTCCCCGCTCGGATTGTGCTCGAGTTCGTACCGCTCCTTCGCGACCTCGGAGCCGACCAGCTCGTTTTGCGACGAGACGGACACGAACTCCCCGGCCGCCATCGAGCACGCGCCTGCCACGAGGCCGGCCAGACCGGTCAGCACGATGGTGTGCTGGGACAGCCCGCCGCCGCCCACGCCGGAAATCAGCGAGACGTTGGTGACCAGGCCATCCATCGCGCCGAACACCGCCGGCCTGAGCCAGCCGCCCGACACGTCGCGGTGCTCGTGGCCGCTCGCACCGTGCTGCTCGGCGGCGGCCAGGTTCGGGCCCGCAGCCGACCGGCCCTTAGGCCGGCGAGGGTTGCTGGCTGCCATGAGGAGGTCTCGTCCTGTTCGTCGTGTCCGTACCGCTCTGAAAATAAAGGGAACGCGGCTGGAGTCGCTCGCGGTCGTGTGCAGCGCACCGCCGGGCTGGCTCGGACTGATGCTGCCCCGGCAGCCGAGCCTGGCTGGGAACCGGGCGTTACGCCAGTATCGCAGCCCGCAGCCCGCCTCGCGGGCCGCGGTTACCCACCTAACCGGTAGGTCACAGCCTGGTGTCAGACCGCCGCAAACCTCCAGTGCCGGATTAGGCTGGCAGTCACTGAGGCACTGGACGAGCCTCGGGTTCGGACGATGTTGCTGCCGGACCGACTGCGCTGGCGCAGCTGCGAGTGGTGCGAGTCTTCCACCGCGCGTTCCCCACACCGAGAGGCGAGCGCTTGATCACCTTCGACGGCGTGACCAAGCGCTATCCGGACGGCACCGTCGCGGTCGACTCGCTGAACCTGGACATCCCAGACGGCAAGATCATGGTGCTGGTGGGGCCCAGCGGCTGCGGCAAGACGACGACGCTGCGGATGATCAACCGGCTGGTGGAGCCCTCCGCCGGGCGCGTGCTGCTGGACGGGCGGGACGTGGCCGACGCCAACCCGTCGAGGCTGCGCCGCGGCATCGGCTACGTCATCCAGCAGACCGGCCTGTTCCCGCACCGGACGGTGGAGGACAACATCGCGACGGTACCGATGCTCACCGGCCGGAAGAAGGCCGACGCCAGGGCCAGGGCGCGGGAGCTGATGGAGCTGGTCGGCCTGGACCCGCCCACTATGGCCAGACGGTACCCGCACCAGCTGTCCGGTGGGCAGCAGCAGCGGGTCGGCGTCGCCAGGGCGCTCGCGGCCGACCCGCCGGTCCTGCTCATGGACGAACCGTTCAGCGCCGTCGACCCGATTGTCAGAGCTGCGCTGCAAGATGAGCTCATCGGGCTGCAGGCCCGGCTGCACAAGACCGTCGTGCTCGTCACCCACGACGTGGAGGAAGCCATCAAGGTCGGGGATCTGGTCGCGGTGTTCCGGCCCGGCGGTCGGCTGGCTCAGGTGGACTCGCCCGAGCGGCTGCTCGGGGCGCCGGCCGACGACTACGTGCGCGACTTCGTCGGCTTCGACCGGGGCATCCGCCGGCTCTCGTTCTTCCGGGCCGTCAGTCTCGACCTCGCGACCGACAGCGTGCTGCCGGCTGCGACGACGCTTGCCGACGCGATCACGGTCGGCAAGCGGGCCGGCGAGCCGTGGCTGCTCGTCGTCGGCGGCGACCGAAAGCCGCTCGGCTGGGCCGCCGTCGCCGACCTCGAGTCGGGCCCGCCGGACGCCACCCTCGCGGGCGCGGACCTCGCGCCGGTCGGGCACACCTTCCGGCCGGAAGCCGACTCCTTGCGCGCGGCGCTGGACGCCACGCTGCTGTCCCGTACCGAGCGGGCCGTCGGCGTGGACGACGGCGGCCAGGTTCTCGGCACCACCAGTTACGAACGGCTGCGCGACGCGATCAGGGCTGCCGAGGAGGCCGCCGATCGTGCTGCGGATCCGGTTGGCGGGGGACGCTGACATGCAGTGGTCCTGGATTCCGCAGAACTGGTCGATCATCTGGCCCTACACGCTCGACAATCTGCTGCTCGGCCTCGTACCGCCGTTGATCGGGCTGGTGATCGCGCTGCCGGTCGGCATCGCGTGCGTGGCCAGGCGCTGGCTGTATCCGCCCGTGCTGTCGCTGTCGAGCGCGATCTACGCGCTGCCGTCCCTGGCGCTCTTCGTCGTGCTGATCGCTTACACCGGCCTCGGGAACCTCACCGTCATCATCCCGCTGACGCTGTTCTCGCTGTGCGTGCTGATCCCCAACGTGGTGGACGGCCTGCGCAGCGTGTCCGAGCCGGTCCGCCAGGCGGCGACGGCCATGGGCTTCACGCAGGTGCGCCGGCTGGTGCAGGTGGAACTGCCGCTCGCGGTGCCGGTGGTGATCGCCGGGCTCCGGGTCGCCGTGGTTTCCAGCATCAGCCTGGCCAGTCTGGGTCAGCTGATCGGCGTCAGCAGTCTCGGCTATTTCTTCATCGACGGGCTGCAGCGCGATTTTCCGACCGAGATCTACGTCGGCCTGGCGCTGACCATCCTGCTCGCGGTGCTGTGCGACGTCATCCTCGTGGTCAGCCGGGCGCTGCTCACCCCCTGGGCCCGCGGTCGCCGCATCGGCCCTAGCCCGCGGCTGGCCTGGCCGGTCGCCGGGAGGTGAGATCTGGTGAGCTTCCTGACCTTCGCCTGGGACTGGCTCAAGTCGCCGCAGCAGTGGCAGGGCCCGGACGGCATCCCGAGCCGGGTGCTGCAGCACCTGGCCTACTCGGGCCTGTCGCTGCTGATCGCGACGCTGATCGCGGTGCCGCTCGGCCTGCTCATCGGCCACTACGGCCGGGGCGGGTTCGCGGTGGTCAACGTCACGAACATCTGGCGCGCCATTCCCACCCTCGGGCTGCTGATCCTGGTGGTCGTGCTGCTGGGGCTCGGCGTGCTGGCGTGGCTCATTCCGCTCGTGGCACTCGCGATCCCGCCGATCTTGGTCAACACGTATGAAGGCGTTGCCGGGGTTGACCCGGAGCTCAAGGACGCCGCCCGCGGCATGGGCATGACCAGCTGGCAGGTGCTGTGGAAGGTCGAGGTACCGGTCGCGGTGCCGCTCATCATGCTGGGCCTGCGCACCGGGGCCATCTTCGTCGTCGCGACGGCCACGATCGCCGCGGAGATCGGCGTGGGCGGTCTCGGTCGTTACATCATCGACGGGCTCGCGTCCAACAACTACGGCGAGGTCGCGGGCGGCGCCGCCGTGATCGTGGTGCTCGCGCTGCTCATCCAGCTTGTGTTCACCGGCCTGCGCCGGCTGGTGGTACCGACCGGTCTGCGGCTGCAGGCCCGGAGCTCTCGATAGGAACCGCTGTCCACTCACGATGGAAGGAAATGTCCACATGATGAGACGCAGCCCGATGCTGCGCGGCGGGGCGCTCGTAGCCATCGCCGCTTCGGCGTCCCTCGTGCTGGCCGCGTGCGGCAGTTCGAACCCACTCGCCTCCTCCTCCGGCAAGGTCGTGATCGGCTCGGCGAACTTCCCGGAGAACGAGCTGCTGGCGGAGATCTACTCGATCGCGCTCAAGGCCAAGGGCGTCAGCGTGACCGACAAGTTCAACATCGGCGCCCGCGAGGTCTACTACCCGGAGATCAAGAAGGGCGCCGTATCCATCATTCCCGAGTACAACGGCGCCCTGCTGACGGTCGCCGTCGACCCGTCGAGCACCGCGGCCACCACGGCGCAGGTGAACGCGGCGCTGGCGGCCAAGCTGCCGAAGACCCTGGAGATCCTCAACTCGTCGTCGGCACTCGACAGCGACTCGGTCACCGTCACCCAGGCGTTCGCCACCGCGCACCACCTCACCAGCAAGTCCTCGATCGGCGCGCTGGCGCCGTACGCGAGCTCGATGGTGTTCGGCGGCCCGCCCGAGTTCGCGACCCGGTCGGACGGCATCGCCGGGCTGAAGAAGCACTACGGCCTGACGTTCAAGAGCTTCGACCCGCTGGACGAGTCGGGGCCGATCACGATCAAGGCGCTGCAGGACGGCACCGTGCAGGCGGCCGACGTGTTCACGACCACGCCGCAGATCGAAACCGACCACTTCGTGACGCTGGCCGACCCGAAGTTCAACTTCGCCGCGCAGAACGTGACGCCGCTGGTCTACAAGAAGGCCATGACACCGACGATCGTGGCCACCCTCAACGCGATCTCGGCGAAGCTGACCACGGCCGCGCTGCTCCAGCTTGACACCGCGGTCATCGTCAACCATGACAGCTACTCCTCGGTCGCCATGGGCTGGCTGCAGGCGGAGCGTCTGCCGCACTGATCGCGCTGACCCAGTCGGCGAAGGCGCCCGGGCTGGCTACCGCCAGCCCGGGCGCCTTCGCGCCGCCAGCGGGGCCGGCCGAGTCAGCCGGCCTGGGTGATACGGCGTCGTTCCCGCATGATTCGGGTAGCAGGAGGTGAGCCGGTGGCCGATGCCTACCGCGTGCTGTTCGTCTGCACCGGAAATACTTGCCGCTCGGTGATCGCGGCGCAGGTGCTGCGGCGCGAGCTAGCAGACGCAGGCCTGGCCGGCGAGGTGGCGAGCGCCGGGCTGCGCGTGCGGGTGGAGGGCGCCGACGCCGACCCCCGCGCGCAGGAGGTGCTGCGTCGGCACGGTTACCAGACCGAGCACCAGACGCGCCAGTTCGACCCGGCGATGCTGGCGGGCTACGACCTGGTGATCGGGCTGGACAGCGTGCACGTGTCGGTGCTGCGGCACGTCGCGGCGCAGGGGAGGCCGGACGCGCAGATCAGGCTGCTCGGCAGCTTCGACGAGAGCCGACCGGCGGGCTGGGACGTGCCCGATCCCGTGACCGGCGGACCCGACGACTACGAGCGCGTGCTCGCGCTGGTGCGCTCGGCGATGCCGGGCGTGCTGGCCGAAGTCCGGGCCGGCCTGGCGGCCGGCTGACGCGGCTGGTCGCGGTCGCGCTGGCTGACCGGCTGGCTGGCTCGCTGGCGCCCTCGCCCGTCGTCGTCGCGGTGCGGCACCCAGTTTCGGCACCGGCGCCGGTCGCGGTGGATGATGAGAGCCATGACAACGCAGTCAGGGATGGTCGGCGCGAGGCCGGTCCGTGCGCCGCGCGGTACCGCACTGAGCTGCCGGGGCTGGCCGCAGGAAGCGGCGCTGCGGATGCTGATGAACAACCTCGACCCCGAGGTCGCCGAGCATCCTGACCAGCTCATCGTGTACGGGGGCTCGGGCCGGGCGGCCCGCAGCTGGCAGGCGTTCGACGCGATCGTCGCCTCGCTGCGGGACCTGGCCGGGGACGAGACGCTGCTGGTCCAGTCCGGCAAGCCGGTCGGCGTCTTCCGTACGCACGAGTGGGCACCGCGGGTGCTGATCGCGAACTCCAACCTGGTGCCGCAGTGGGCCACGTGGGAGGAGTTCCGCCGGCTGGAGGCCGCGGGGCTGACCATGTTCGGCCAGATGACCGCCGGATCGTGGATCTACATCGGCACCCAGGGCATCCTGCAGGGCACGTATGAGACGTTCGCCGCGGTGGCCGCCAAGCGGTTCGGCGGCTCGCTGGCCGGCACCATCACGCTGACGGCCGGCCTCGGCGGGATGGGCGGCGCGCAGCCGCTGGCGGTGACGATGAACGGCGGCGTCGTCATCTGCATCGAGTGCGACCCGTCGCGGATCAGCCGCCGCATCGAGCACGGCTACCTGGACGTGCAGGCCAGCGACGTCGACGACGCGGTCCGCCAGGCCGTGACGGCGGCGCAGGCCAGCAGGCCGCTGTCGATCGGGCTGCTCGGCAACGCGGCCGACCTGGTGCCGCGGCTGCTGGCGATGGCCGCGCCGATCAGCGTCGTCACCGACCAGACGTCGGCTCACGACCCGCTCACCTACCTGCCCAGGGGCGTGGCGTTCGAGGACATGGCTGCGCTGCGCGCCGAGGACCCGGCGGGGTACACGACCAGGGCGCGGGAGTCGATGGCCGAGCACGTCGCGGCGATGGTCGGCTTCCAGGACGCGGGCGCCGAGGTCTTCGACTACGGCAACTCGATCCGCGGCGAGGCGGAACTGGCCGGCTACCAGCGCGCGTTCGCCTTCCCCGGCTTCGTGCCTGCCTACATCCGGCCGCTGTTCTGCGAGGGCAAGGGCCCGTTCCGGTGGGCCGCGCTGTCCGGCGACCCCGCCGACATCGCCGCGACCGACGCGGCGATCCTCGACCTTTTCCCCGGCAACTCCTCGCTCGCCCGGTGGATCCGGCTGGCTGGGGAGCGGGTGCGCTTCCAGGGGCTGCCGGCGCGGATCTGCTGGCTGGGCTACGGGGAGCGGCACCTCGCCGGGCTGCGGTTCAACGACCTGGTGCGGCGCGGCGACGTCGCGGCGCCGATCGTGCTCGGCCGGGACCACCTGGACTGCGGGTCGGTGGCGTCGCCCTACCGGGAGACCGAGGGCATGGCCGACGGCAGCGACGCGATCGCCGACTGGCCACTGCT
>JASHQA010000378.1 GCA_030037785.1 Streptosporangiaceae bacterium | reverse complement strand
GACGCGGTGCTCATCCCGAACGGCGTCAGCGTGCGCCGGTACGAGAAGGCCGAGCCGCTGCCCGGCTTCCCCGGCGCCGGCGGCACCCTCGGCTTCCTCGGCCGGATGGACGAGCCGCGCAAGGGCCTGGACATCCTGCTGGCGGCGTTCGCCCTGCTCGCGGCCGAGCGCCCGAAGCTGCGGCTGCTCATAGCCGGCCGCGGTGACCCCGACGACGTGCTGTCCCAGGTGCCCGCGGCGTACCGGGATCGGGTGGTGCTCCTCGGCGAGGTGAGCGACGACGACCGGGTGCGGATGCTGCACTCGGTCGACGTCTTCTGCGCGCCCAACACCGGCGGCGAGAGCTTCGGCTACGTGCTGGTCGAGGCGATGGCATCCGGCGCGCCGATCGTCGCGAGCGACATCGACGCGTTCCGCCAGGTGCTCCGCGACGGCCGGGCCGGGGAACTGTTCGAGGTCGGCAACCCGGCCGGGCTCGCCGCGGCCGCGGGCCGGCTGCTCGACGACCCCGGCTACCGGGCGGTGCTCGCGACGGCGGCGTCGGCCGCGGTCCAGAACCTCGACTGGTCGGTGGTCGCCCGCGACGTGGTCCGGGTGTACGAGGCCGTCGCGCCGGCGGTCGGACGGGTGGCCGTCACGCTATGACCGCGGTGATCGTCCTCGTCATCGTCGGCGTGCTGGCCATGCTCGGGGTCTACATCTCCTGGCGGGCCGGCCGGCTCGACCGGCTGCACGCCAGGGTCGAGGCGGCCAGGTTTGCGCTGGACGCCGCGCTGGTACGGCGCAGTTCCATCGCGCTCGAGCTCGCCTCGTCCGGGCTGCTCGACCCGGCTACCAGCGTGCTGCTCGCCGGTGCCGCTCACGACGCCAGGTCTGCGCAGGACGGCCGGGAGATGCCGGAAAGCGACCTGACCAGGGCGCTGCGGGCGGTCTTCAGCCAGCCCGACTTCCGCACCTTGCTGGCGGGCCGGGACGGTGCCGAGGAGATGCTCGCCGAGCTGGAGGGCGCCTCCCATCAGGTGTTCCTCGCGCGCACGTTCTACAACGACGCCGTGGCGGCCACGGTGGCAGCCAGGCGGCGGTGGCTGGCTGTGTTGCTGCGGCTCGCCGGCCGCGCGCCGAAGCCCGAGTTCTTCGAGATCGATGACTCGCTGGTGCCGAACGGCGGTCCCGGCGGGCCGACCGCCGACATCCCGCACCTGACCAGCTGACCAGCCGTGGCTCGCCCGATCGCGCCACTGCGGGCCGCTGAGTAGCCTGCCGCTACTGGACGGCGCATCGTGGCCGGTCGGGACCCGAACTGCTACTATGTTTTGTGAGCAGTAACGATAGTGCTTCTGTGCGGTGCCCGGAAGCGCTTTCTCTCGGCGGCGGCGAGCCCGGGCTGCTGGCAGCGCCGGACCGGGCCGCGCGGGCGCGGCCTGCAGCCGTCTACGATCGAATCACCGTCACCTGATCAAGCGAGGTTTGTCGTGTCCATCCAGAATGTACCCAGTGGTTCCGAGCAGCCAGGCAGGGCCGGTGCGGCGGCAGTCAAGGGCACGAGCCGGGTCAAGCGCGGCATGGCCGACATGCTCAAGGGCGGCGTCATCATGGACGTCGTCACGGCCGAGCAGGCCAAGATTGCCGAGGACGCCGGAGCGGTCGCCGTGATGGCGCTGGAGCGGGTGCCCGCCGACATTCGCGCCCAGGGCGGTGTCGCCAGGATGAGCGACCCGGACATGATCGACTCGATCATTTCCGCTGTGTCGATCCCGGTGATGGCCAAGTGCCGGATCGGCCACTTCGTCGAGGCCCAGGTGCTGCAGGCTATCGGCGTCGACTACGTCGACGAGTCGGAGGTGCTGACGCCCGCCGACGAGGCCTACCACGTGGACAAGTGGGCCTTCACGGTGCCGTTCGTGTGCGGTGCCACC
Source organism: Streptosporangiaceae bacterium (assembly GCA_030037785.1). Lineage (GTDB taxonomy): Bacteria > Actinomycetota > Actinomycetes > Streptosporangiales > Streptosporangiaceae > JAJYUU01. The sequence goes on along the minus strand of JASHQA010000378.1, from coordinate 7,955 downwards.
AACCTGGGCGAGGCGCTGCGACGGATCACCGAGGGTGCGGCGATGATCAGGTCCAAGGGCGAGGCGGGCACCGGCAACGTGATCGAGGCGACGCGGCACATGCGGTCGATCCGGACCGAGATCCGCCGGCTGTCGACGCTGTCCGCGGACGAGCTGTACACCGCTGCCAAGGATCTGCAGGCGCCGTACGAGCTGGTGGCCGACGTCGCGGCCGCTGGCAAGCTGCCGGTGGTGCTATTCACCGCGGGCGGCATCGCCACCCCAGCCGACGCGGCGATGATGATGCAACTCGGCGCCGAGGGCGTGTTCGTGGGGTCGGGAATCTTCAAGTCGGGCGACCCGGCGGCGCGGGCCGCGGCGATCGTCAAGGCCACCACGTTCCACGACGACCCGGACGTGATCGCGAAGGTGTCCCGCGGCCTCGGCGAGCCGATGGTCGGCATCAACCTGGACACCCTGGCGCCGGAACAGCGCTACGCCGGCCGCGGCTGGTGATGGCCGCGGGCCCGCGCGTGCTGGTCCGGCCAGCAGTCGGCGTGCTCGCGTTGCAGGGGGACGTGGTCGAGCACCTGCGCGCCCTCCGTGAGTCCGGTGCGGAGCCTGCGGCCGTGCGCCGTCCGGACGAGCTCGACCGGGTCGACGGGCTCGTGATCCCCGGTGGCGAGTCGACGACGATGTGGAAGCTGATCGACGTCTTCGGCCTGGCCGAGCAGCTGCGCAAGCGCATCTCCGGTGGCATGCCGGTGTTCGGCTCCTGCGCCGGCCTGATCATGCTCGCCGACCGGCTGCCTGACCCGGCGTCCGGCCAGCAGACGCTGGGCGGCATCGACATGGCCGTGCGCAGGAACGCCTTCGGCCGGCAAGTCGACTCCTTCGAGCGTGACCTGGAGGTGGCGGGCCTGGACGGCCCGCCCTACCGGGCGGTCTTCATCCGCGCCCCGTGGGTCGAGGGCGTCGGCCCGAGTGTCGAGGTACTCGCGACCGACCCCGGCACGAGTAGGATCGTCGCCGTTCGCCAGGGCCGGGCGCTGGCCACGTCGTTTCACCCCGAGCTCACCCCGGACCGGCGCATCCATCAGCTGTTCGTCGACATGGTGAGGGACCAGGCATGAGTGGCCACTCCAAGTGGGCAACCACCAAGCACAAGAAGGCGGTGGTCGACGCCCGTCGCGGCAAGCTGTTCGCCAAGCTGATCAAGAACGTCGAGGTCGCCGCGCGCAGCGGCGGACCCGATCCGACCGGAAACCCCACCCTGTACGACGCCGTCCAGAAGGCCAAGAAGAACTCGGTCCCGAACGAGAACATCGACCGCGCGATCCGCCGCGGCGGCGGCCTCGAAGCCGGCGGGGCGGCGTACGAGTCCATCACGTATGAGGGCTACGCACCCGGCGGGGTTGCCGTGCTGGTAGAGGCGCTGACCGACAACCGGAACCGGGCGGCGTCCGACATCCGGGTCGCGTTCACCCGCAACGGCGGCTCCATGGCCGACCCCGGTTCGGTGTCGTACCTGTTCAGCCGCCACGGCGTGGTCATCGTGCCCAAGGCGGGCGGCGTCACGGAGGATGACGTGCTCGCGGCCGTGCTGGAGTCGGGCGCGGACGAGGTCAACGACCTCGGCGACTCGTTCGAGGTGATCAGCGATCCGGCAGACCTGGTCGCGGTGCGCACGGCGCTGCAGGACGCCGGCCTTGACTATGAGTCCGCGGAGCGCCCGTTCCTGCCCTCGGTCGAGATCGACCTCGACGAGGACAACGCCAGGCGGGTGTTCCGCCTCATCGAGGCCCTCGAGGACTCCGACGACGTACAGGACGTGTTCGCGAACTACAACGTCTCTGACGAGATCATGGAGAAGCTCGGGTGAGCTCCTGACCAGCATCGAGCTCCGCCCGCTGCGGGCCGACGACATCGAGGCCGAGCTAGACCTGCGCCGCCGCTCCTTCGGACCGGTCGCTACCGCGCGGCTGGCAGCCTGGCATGCCAGCGTCCGGCGCAGCATCGACCAAGGGCTGGTGCTCGGCGCGTTCGACGGCGGGCGGCTGGTCGGCAGCGCCCGGTGGCACGTCATGCGGCAGTGGTGGCTCGGCCGGTCGATGCCGATGGCAGGCGTCGCGGGCGTGAAGGTTGCCCCGGAGGAGCGCGGCCGCGGCGTCGGCACCGCGATGATGGCCAGGATGCTCGGCGACATCGCCGAGCGTGGTTACCCGGTGTCGGCTCTGTATCCGGCGACGGCGCCGCTGTACCGCACGTTCGGCTGGGAGATAGCCGGCGGCAAGTACGAGGCGGTCGTGCCCGCCAGGTCAGTCGCGGCGCTGGTCGAGCCGGACGGGGCGGCCCGAGCTGAGCAGGGCCGGTCCGAGCCGGACCGGGCGGGGAAGGTGCGCCGGGCCACGCCCGCGGATGGCGAGGCCATTGTGGCGGTCAAGGGCCTCGTGCACGCCCGCCTGCGGCACTGCGGGCCGAATACCCGGCAGCCCTGGGAACTGCGTGACTGGCTCGACGACCCCGAGCACTTTGCCTACCTGGCCGACGACGGCTTCCTCAGTTACCGGTGGGCGCGGGGCAACGACGAACTGTCCGTTCGCGAGTTCGTCGCGACGTCCGCCGCCACGGCCCGCGCGCTCTGGCACATCCTCGCGTCGCACGCCACCATCGCCGGCACGGTCCGCGCGTGCCTGCCGCCCGGCGACCCGGTGCACCGGCTGACCAGGGAGCCGGATGTCACGCTGCGCCGCACGGGCGCCTGGATGCTGCGCGTCGTGGACGTCTCCGCCGCGATCAGCGCGCGCGGCTTTCCCGCTGGGGTCAGCGTGTCGGTCCGGCTCGATCTGGCCGACCCGGCGCTTCCAGCCAACACCGGGCGCTGGCGGCTCGAGGTGGCTGGTGGCCGCGGCAGCCTGCAGCGTGCTGACGATGACTCCGCGGCTGACCCGATCCGGCTCGGTGCCCGCGGCTTCGCGGCGCTGTTCGCCGGGGCTGGGACGAGTGAGCTGCGCCTCGCGGGCCTGGCGTCCGGCGGTGAGCCGGGCACCGACGACGCGCTCGACGGCGCGTTCAGCGGCCAGGCGTTCCTGATCGACGAGTGGTAGGCGCGAGCTTCCGCTTCGAGGAGTAACGCGGGCTGCCGGGTGTGCCGCCGCCCGTCGGCGCGCCGCCGTCGCAACTGAGCGGGCGACCGGTAGGCTGCCGAACAGGTGTTCGTAGCCCCGAAGCTGGCGGTTGACACGCGGGCTGGCAGTTGACAAGCGGGATGGTGGCACATGCGCGTGCTGGGCGTCGACCCGGGCCTGACCCGCTGTGGCGTCGGTGCAGTAGACGGTGCGCCGGGTCGGCCGCTGCAACTGGTCGGCGCCGGGTTGATCCGGACTGCCGCGGACGACGACATCGGTGCCCGGCTGCTCGCGCTCGAGGCCGAGCTTGATCGGTGGCTGACGCGGCTTGAGCCGGACGTCGTGGCGGTGGAGCGGGTCTTCAGTCAGCACAACGTGCGGACGGTGATGGGCACCGCACAGGCGGGCGCAGTCGCCATCGTGTGCGCCGCGCGCCGCGGCCTCCCGGTCGCGCTGCACACCCCGAGCGAGGTGAAGGCCGCGGTGACCGGGACCGGCGCGGCCGGTAAGCAGCAGGTCACTCAGATGGTGTCGAGACTGCTGCGGCTCAGCGACCCGCCGCACCCGGCCGACTGCGCGGACGCGCTGGCGCTCGCGATCTGCCAGCTATGGCGGGGGAGCGCGCAGCGCCGGCTGGCCGCCGCGGTCGACGCGGCGGGAACCAGGGGGCCCCGATGATCGCGCACGTGGCCGGCTCGGTGGCGGCCGTCGCTCCCGACGGCGCTGTCATCGACGTCGGCGGCGTCGGCCTGTTCGTGCAGTGCACGCCTGGCACGCTGGCCAGCTTGCGGCCAGGTGAGCAGGCGAGGGTCGCGACCTCGCTGGTGGTCAGGGAGGACTCGCTGACGTTGTACGGGTTCGCCACCGACGACGAGCGCGCCGTCTTCGAGTTGCTGCAAACGGCCAGCGGCGTGGGACCCCGGCTAGCGCAGGCCATGCTCGCGGTGCTGACGCCCGACGCGCTGCGCCGCGCCGTGGCCTCCGAAGACCTCGCGGCCCTGATGTCCGTGCCCGGTATCGGGCGCAAGGGCGCACAGCGCATCGTGCTCGAGCTAGCCGGCCGGCTCGGTGCGGTGGCTGACGGTGCGCCGCTCAGCGGGACCGCTGCCGTCACGGTTCTCCCGCACTGGCAGGACCAGGTCCGGGCCGGGCTGGTCAGCCTCGGCTGGGCTAGCAAGGAGGCCGACCAGGCGGTCGCCGCGGTGGCGAGCGAGTTCGCCTCCGCGGGTGAGTCCGCCGACCCCGACGTGGCCGTGGCGCTGCGCGCCGCCCTCCGGGCGCTCGGCCGGTCATGACGAGCCGCATGGCTGACCCCGACCGGGTCGTATCCGCGCTCGCCGACTCGGATGACCGGGTGGTCGAGGGCGCGCTCCGGCCCAGGCGCCTGGCCGAGCTGATCGGTCAGGACCGGGTGCGCGAGCAGCTGACGCTGGTGCTCCAGGGCGCGCTGCGCCGACGTCGGCCGCCCGATCACGTGCTGCTGTCCGGCCCGCCAGGTCTTGGCAAGACGACCCTTGCCATGATCATCGCGACCGAGCTTGGTGCGCCGCTGCGGATCACCAGCGGTCCCGCCATCGAGCGGGCCGGCGATCTCGCCGCGATCTTGTCGACGCTCACCGAGGGTGAGGTCGTGTTCATCGATGAGATCCACCGGGTGGCCAGGCCAGCCGAGGAGATGCTGTACCTGGCCATGGAGGACTTCCGGGTCGACGTGGTGATCGGTAAGGGCCCTGGCGCGACCGCGATCCCGCTGGACATCGCTCCCTTCACGCTCGTGGCCGCCACGACCAGGGCTGGGCTGCTGCCCGCCGCACTGCGCGATCGGTTCGGGTTCACCGCGCACCTGGACTTCTACGAGCCCGCCGAGCTCGGCGTCATAATCCGCCGGTCGGCCGGACTGCTCGGTGTGTCGCTGCGCGACGACGGCGCCGACGAGATCGCTGGCCGGTCCAGGGGCACGCCGCGAGTCGCCAACCGGCTGCTCCGGCGGGTCCGCGACTTCGCGGAGGTCCGCGGGGACGGCGTCGTGACCAGGGAGTGCGCCAAGGAGGCGCTGGAGGTGTACGAGGTGGACACCAGCGGGCTCGACCGCCTCGACCGCGCTGTGCTGACGGCGCTGGTGAGCAGGTTTGGCGGCGGGCCGGTCGGGCTGTCCACCCTGGCGGTGGCGGTCGGCGAAGAGGAATCGACGGTGGCGGAAGTCGCGGAGCCGTTCCTGGTCCGAGCGGGCCTGATTGCCCGGACGCCGCGTGGCCGGGTCGCAACCCAGGCGGCGTGGCAGCATCTTGGCCTGCCGGTGCCCAGCCGGATCAGCTGGGCGGGTGGCGAGCTGGGCGAGCGCGCTGGCGAGGTTACCCTTTTCGACTAGTCACAGCGGGCTGACCTGCGGCGGAATGTCACTCGGTGTCGCGGACTGGTCACAATCACTCCGGATACCCCGTAGCCTGTTGGTGCGCTCAGCGCGCGCCGCTACACTGCGGCAGTTGGCCCAAGTCACGCCGAAATCGGCGCTGCTCCGGGTCCGGAACCACCGGGCGCCCGGCCGCACGTGGCCGCCGGGGCAGAAACTAATCGGAAGGATGTCCCTCGATGGGGACTCAGCTACTCGCCGCCGCTACGAAGACGACCGCCTCGTCCAGCTCTGACTCCTCGACGCTGATCATCATCGTCGTCGTGTTCGTGCTGCTGATGTTCTTTATGTTCCGGTCGCAGCGCCGTCGGCAGCAGAACGCGCAGAATGTCCAGCGCCAGGTGGCGAACGGATCCCGGATCCGCACTGTGCACGGCATCTTCGGAACTGTGGTCGATGGTGACGACCGCAACGTCATGGTCGAGGTGGCGCCGGGCGTCACCATCAAGATGATGCGCCAGGCCGTCGGCCAGGTACTCCCGGACGACGAGCCCGACGGCGTGCTGCACACGGACGCCGATGACTCGTCCGAGTGGTCGAACGACCACGACTCGGAGGACGAGAGCTCGGAACAGCCCGGCTCGCAACAGCAGAGCTCGGCGGAGCGCAGCGACCTCAGCCGGTAACGACCCCGACCCAGCGGGAGAGCGCACTCGTGGCTCCGCCAAGCACCCCAACCTCCCACCCCTGGCGGTATCTGACCGCCATGGTGGTGCTGATCCTCGTGATGCTCGGCAGCGTGCTGAGCGGGAATATTCTCAACCCCGCACACTGGCACAAGAGCTTCGTCGTGGGCCTCGGGCTTGACCTGTCCAGCGGCACGTCCGTCACGCTGCAGGCGGTGACGCAGAAGCAGCCGGGGCAGAAGACCAGCCCGCCGCCGAGCGCAGCCGCGATGGCGAAGGCCGTGCAGATCATCACCAACCGGGTCGAGGCGACCGGCCTCGACAACGCGACGGTGGTGCCGCAGGGCAGCAACGAGATCGTGGTGTCGGTGCCCGGCGCCGGCGCGCAGAAGGTCGCCACGCTGGTCGGTGAGACCGCGCTGCTGCGGATCCGCCAGGTCCTGCTGACGGCTCCCAACACCACCACGTCCACCTCGTCCTCGTCCTCGTCGAAGTCGTCGGCGACGCCCAGCGCGACCCCGACGCCCAGCGCGAGCGCGTCGGCCACGCCGACCCCGTCCTCGGGATCGGGGCAAGCCGCGACGGCAACGAAGGTGGGCGCGTCGGCGAGTGCGTCGCCCAGCGCGAGCCCGTCGCCCAGCGCGAGCCCGTCGAGCACTCCGAAGGCGAGCACTTCCGGCAAGACGGTGCTGTCCACGACGGCTGACGGTACCGGTGACGCGTCGGCGCTGACGTCGGCGACGGCGAAGCTGTTCGACAAGCTCAACTGCCACCAGAAGGACTGGAAGACGCTCATCTACGGTCCCGACCCCAACGCGTGGGACAACCCGAACGTCCAGACCGTCGCGTGCCTGAGCGGCGAGAAGTACGCCATGGGCAAGGCGGTCGTGCAGGGCAAGGACCTCGACAACGTGCAGGCCCAGGACCAAACCGGCGGCTGGGTCGTCACGTTCAATGTCAAGAACCCGGCCGCGGGCAAGCTGGGCACGCTGACGACCAGCATGAACGAGCAGTACTACGACAGCAGCACCGGCACGGTGACCTCACCGCTCGGGTTGCTCGCGATCGTGCTCGACGGGGACATCCAGAGCGCACCCCAGGTGTCGCAGCCGATCTCCAGTTCGGTGCAGATCTACGGCGGCAGCGTCGGATTCAGCCAGAGCCAGGCCGATAACCTCGCCGACGTCCTCAAGTACGGCAGCCTGCCGCTGTCATTCAAGAACCTGTACACCTCGTCGGACTCTGCGTCGCTGGGCGCCGACCAGCTCTCCGCCGGCCTGTTTGCCGCGCTGGTGGGGCTGCTGCTCGTGGTGATCTACTCGTTCGTCTACTACCGCGGGCTCGGCATCGTGTCGGTCCTCAGCCTCTCGATCGCGGCGATGCTGTCGTACCTGTCGGTGGTGCTGCTGTCCAAGGAGGCTGGCTTCACGCTGACCCTCGCGGGCATAGCCGGGCTCATCGTGGCGATCGGCATCACCGCCGACTCCTTCATCGTGTACTTCGAGCGACTGCGCGACGAGGTCAGAGAGGGCAGGTCGCTCCGGGCGGCCGTGGAACGCGGCTGGGGCCGCGCCCGGCGGACGATCCTGGTCTCCGACACGGTGTCGTTCCTGGCCGCGCTCTTGCTGTACATCCTGTCGCAGGGTGATGTCCGCGGCTTCGCCTTCACGCTGGGCCTGACGACACTGGTTGACGTGCTGGTGGTGTTCCTGTTCACCAAGCCGATGATCACGCTCCTCGCCCGCACCCGGTTCTACGGCGGCGGGCACCCACTGTCCGGGCTCGACCCGAACAGGCTGGGCGCCCGCGCGC
>JASHQA010000377.1 GCA_030037785.1 Streptosporangiaceae bacterium | reverse complement strand
GCAGCCAGGCTCACCGTCTGGCAACTCCAGCCAGGCGCCGCGACATGGATCGCAGAGCAGGTCATCAACGTGCCAATCCAGTACGGCTCATCGAGCTGACCGGACTCACGGCCCGTCCGGTTGGCTGGCGCCGTGAGTCGAGAACATGACACCACTGTCGGTGCGGCGGCGCGTGCTAGTGAAGGGCTGAACTCTTCCGCTTCCCTGGCTAAGTTGTCCAGTCCTGCCAGCTCAGGCCGGTGATTCGACTGAACTCGGATGTGTTGGCTGTGACCACTGTCAGCCCGCGCCGGAGTGCCTGCCCGGCGATCAGCAGATCGTAAGCACCCACGGACGTCCCGTCCTTCTCCAGGGTGGCGCGTACCTGTCTGGCAGTGCGGGCATCCTCATCGTCGAAATCCAGCAGGTCCAGATCACCAGAGAGCAGTACCCGCAGACACTCGGTGCTTTCCTGCACCTGGTTGCTCTTCGCCACGCCGTACCAGAGTTCGAACAAGACGACCGACGAAAGCGCGAGGTAATCACCAGCCGCTTCGGCTCCCCGGTAGCGTTCCCGCACGAGGCAGCAAACCCAGGCCAAGCCGCCGCGGGATCGCTTAATCGCTGTAGTGGTACCGGGCCTTCAAGATCTTCACTTCCTTGTCGTCGGCGCGGTAGACCAGGCGATGCTCGTCGTCGATCCGACGGGACCAGTACCCAGACAGGTCGCCTTTGAGTGGCTCAGGCTTCCCCATGCCTGAGAATGGGTCACGCTGGATCTCGCCGATCAGGCGCGCGATCCTCGTCGCCATCTTCCGATCCGCGCCCAGCCAGTACAGGAAGTCTTCCCAGGCATCGGGGTCGAAGTGGATACTTCGCACTACTCCCCCGCCAGGCCCTGGAGTTCCTCCATGGTCTTGGCGACGTCGCCTCGGCCAGACTTGTCCCGGGCGACGGCCTCCATGAGGCGCCGGGCGTTGGCAGGCGACCGCAGCAGGTAGATGGTCTCCTGCCAGGAGTCGAAGTCGGCGGCGGACATGAGCACGGCGTCCCCGCTGCGGGAATTGATCCTCACCGGCTCGTGATCGTCGTTGACCTGCTGGATGAGCGGGAACAGGCGCGCTCGGGCTTCACTGGCGGTGATGGCCATCGTCAAAACCTCCCCTGCCTTCGTACCAGATAATTGTACTATATTCGTACCGTATTATGGTACCGAATTGGCGTCTCGTCCCCGCTCGCCTATCAATAGGTGTCGCGCTGGTCGCCGACGGCGCGGAGGCGCATGGTGGTCGGCTTGCCGACGCCAGACCCTGCCGAGCGCACAGCGGTCCAGCGATCGCTCCCGGCTGGCCTGCTGGGTGATGATGGGGCGGTGACGCGACGGTATGCGCGTGCCAGTGATCTCGACTCGTGGCAGCGAGACGCCCGAATCACGGAACGAGGGTTTACCCATGCTTGGGTCTCGCGGGTTGATGACGGCAACGGAGAGGATTTCTTCCTGGCCACCGTCGATCAACTTGTGGGGGCAGACGACGTGGTCCTCGACCTTGGCTGCGGTCATGGTGAGCTCACCCTGGCGCTGGCTGAGCTCGCGCTAAGAGCGGTCGGCGTGGACCACGACCCGGCTTACCTGACGCTGGCCAGAGAGCTGGCCCAGGAACGAGGCGTGGCGAACGTCCGGTTCGTTGAGTTCACCTTTGCCGGCGACGATGCCCGTCTGCCCCTGGCTGATGCGTCGGTGACGCTGGTTGTCAACCGGCGAGGGCCCACGGCCGACAAGTGGCTGAGCGAGATCCGGCGTGTGGCCCGGCCAGGAAGTCCGGTCCTGGTGATGCATCCAGCCGGCGGCCCGCCCCGGCCGACGTGGAGCCGCGAGCTGCCGACGTGGCTGGTATCCCACTTCGGCGCCGTTCCCTTCGACCAGGTCTGTTCCTGGGTTGAGGCACCCCTCGCGGTAGCGGGCATCACGGACTACCAGCTGTGGTGGTTCGACGTTCCGGAGTGGTTTACCTCCGCGGAGGATCTGTACCGCCGGCTGGTCGGCAATGGCCCGGCTCCGCCGGATGCGTCCGAGGTTAGGGCCGCTTTGCGGCGGATCATCGCGCACCGCTCCAGCACGCGTGGTGTGCCGCTGCGCCACCAGCGGCTGGTCGCGCAGTTCCGGCTTCCGGATGCCGGGTCGCCGCCCAGCTAACCACGTCCTCGGGCTGGCCGAGAGGTACGCCGTCATGTTCCTGCACAGCTGCTACTTCCTGGCGATCAGCAGCACGCAGGGCAGCGCGCCGGCGCAGAGCCCGGCGAGCAGGAAGCCAGCCACGGTCGCCGCGCCCTCGCCGCCGAGGCCGGCCAGCGGGGACAGGACGGCGCCCAGCAGGAATGGCAGCGCGCCCACCCACGCCGACGCGGTGCCGGCGATCGCGCCCTGGTTGGCCAGGGCCACCGCGGTTGCGTTCGGCCGCATGCTGCCGAAACAGGCCACGAACACGAAGAGCGGGACAAGCAAGGCCGCGAGCGGCGGGTGCCCGGTGAGGGCCGCCGCGAGGAACCCGGCCGCGCCCGCAGCCATCGCGAGCTGTGAGAACAGGACCACCCTGGTGACCGGCACGCGCCTGACCAGCCGGGCGCCGAGCTGCGCCATCACGGTAAGCCCGATCGCGTTGATCATGAAGAACAGGCTGAACAGCTGCGGCGACTTGTGATAGGCGTCCTCGACGATGAACGGCAGCGAGGAGATGTAGGTGATGAGCGCGGCGTTGCCCAGGGCGATGCCGAGCGTGTACCCGGCGTACTGACGGTCGCGGACCAGCGTCCTGGAGTCCGCGGTCAGCTGGCGCAGCCGGGACCGGGTGCGCCGCTCCGCGGGCAGTGTCTCTGGCAGGAACCAGGCTGCCGTCAACAGCACCAGGCCGACGCCGGCGAGCACCCCGAATACGCCCCGCCAGCTGGTGAAACGCAAGACCTGGCCGCCGATGACTGGCGCGAGGACCGGCGCGAGGCCGAAGACCAGCATCAGCGATCCGAGCACCCTGGCAAGCACTGTGCCCTGGTACTGGTCGCGGACCATGGCAAGGGAGAGCACCACGCCGCTCGCGCCCGCCATGCCCTGCAGGAACCGCAGGCCGATCAGCGCGCCGATGTCGGGCGCGGCGGCGCACGCAACGGACAGCACGGTGAACGCGACAAGGCCTGCGAGCAGGGGCTTCTTCCGCCCGAGCCGGTCACTGACCGGGCCGGCCACTAGCTGCCCGACAGCGAGCCCGGCCAGGCAGCCAGACAGCGTGAGCTGCACGAGCGGCTGCGAGGCGTGCAGGCTGGCAGCGATCGTCGGCGTCGACGGCAGGTACATGTCCATCGACAGCGGCCCGAACGACGACAGCGCGCCGAGCACCGCCAGCATCGCGAGCCGCCGCCTAGCGAGCAAAACCGGCCCAGCCGCAGGCGCGGCCAACCCGGCGGGCGAGCTGTCGGAAGCTTCCATCGCTCACGAATTGTCCCGCAGGTGCGCGCAAACCGTCGCCAGCCGGTCTCGCGCACAGGCACCATCACGCCCGAGGTAAGACCGCTGACCGCGGCCACGCTAACTGACGAGCAGCTCGGGTAGAGCACTCATGGTCGGCGCCATAGTGGGCCGCGAGCTGGCCGACCGCCAGGAGGGAGTGAGACGATGCGCCTGTCCTGGCAGCAGGGACCGCTGGCGCCGGGCGCGATCGGCAGGTTCCTGGTTCCGGAGCCGCTGCCCCGGCTGCTGTATGCCGAGCCGCTGCGGCGCGCATGCGTGTCAGGTTTGGCGGCGCCTTCATCGCCGACAGCGAGGACATCGTGCTGCTGCACGAGCCGGGCCGCCGCCGGCCCGTATCACCGCATCGACATCCGGCAGACCAGCCGTCACCTGGTGGTCCGTTCCGGCGAGCGCGCTGGCACCGGCCGAGGGCCAGACCGATGAGTTCCGGCCCGGCCACGGTGCGGCGGCTGAACATCGACGGCGACGGCATGCCCGACGACGTGGTCTGCATCGGTGAGCGGTACCAGATCGGGGACGCCGAGTTCGAGGTCACCCAGCCCCGGGTCACCTGCTACCGGGTTGGCGTCCGGCTCGG
>JASHQA010000376.1 GCA_030037785.1 Streptosporangiaceae bacterium | reverse complement strand
AGTAGGTCGACGCTGCCGCAATTGCGGTTATTCGCCGCGATGGGTGATGCCCGGACTGGCGACCGGCTGCAGCGTGCGGCGGCATGCGTCACCGCGGACCGGCTTCGCCCGCGGTTATGGCGGTCTGACGGCGGCTACGCGGGGCTGGCGGCGAGGCGGCCAGACTCAGACCGCCGAGTGAGCGCGCGGCTAGCTCGGTACAGGCTGAATGCCAGTCCGCCAAGCACGAGGCCGTAGAAGATCAGCCAGGCGCCGGCGATGGTCAGCAGCAGCACCAGCGTGATCGCCGGCCAGACGAGCATGATGATCCCGGCAGCCAGGCTGCACACACCGAGGACGGCGCGGATGCCGCGGCCAGGCACCGGCGCCGAAAATGCGACACCGAGGTCAGAGATGCCGTGAGCGATGAAGTAGACGCTGATCAGGAACGTCAGGAGGAACAGGCTGAGCGCGTGGTGCCGCAAGCAGTACACCCCGGCGAGCACGGCGACGATGCCGATGACGACATACGCGGCTCGCATGCCTCCGCTGCGGTTGCTGGCCGTGACACCTTCCCACAGCCTGACCAGCCCGGACACCACGAGGGCCGCTCCGATGAGGATCGCGACGACCGTCAGCGAGGCGTGCGGCCAGACCAGCAGGCAGATGCCGAGCGCGATCATCGCGAGGCCCCCGAGCAGCACCGCGGGCCAGGACCGTCGCGCGGCCGCGGCCAGCAGTGAGTCACCGCCGGCGTCCACCCCCGCACCGTCGTCGCCATAGCTGTACTGACCGCGCTCATACTGCTCACGCTCGCCAGTTCGCGGCTCGTACTGCTGGGGCACTTGCGTCGGCGGCGCCGTGGCGTGCGTGGCACCCGCGCCCGGCGGGCTGCCACTCGGTCCGGGAGCTCCGGAGCCCAGCGGGCCGGACAGCGGATCGGTCATCTTGCCTCCAGAAGTCATGTACCGGGAGGTCACGGCATCTGCCGAGGCCACCGCACCCATGACATGCTGCGCGGGCGAGTTCCCGCGATCATCACCCGTCGCGGGTGAACACGCGCCGCTGCCCTAGACTTGGCCCCCAAGTACCTGCCCGCGTTGTGCTAGCGGCAGCCACATTTCCCAGGAAAGCGACCCCAGGTGAAGTCTGACGTCGAAGAGCTGAGCCCGACCAGGATCAGACTGACCATCGAAGTTCCGTTCGCCGAGCTCAAGCCCAACCTGGACAAGGCGTACCGGGAGGTAGCACGGCAGGTCAGGGTGCCCGGATTCCGGCCAGGGCACGTGCCGCCGCGGGTGATTGATGCCCGCATCGGCCGCGGGGCGGTGCTGGAGCAGGCTGTCAATGACGCGGTTCCCGAGCTGTACAGCAAGGCCATGTCGGAGCACGACATGGTGCCGCTCAGCCAGCCCGAGGTTGAGGTCACCCGGCTGGACGACGGCACGGAACTGGCGTTCACGGCTGAGGTGGACGTCCGCCCGCGTTTCGACTTGCCCGACCTGGACGCGCTGTCGGCGACCGTTGAGAACGCCGACGTCGACCCCGACCAGGTCGAGGAGTACCTGGGCGCGTTGCGCGAGCGGTTCGCCTCGCTCCGGACGGTTGATCGCCCGGCGGAAAGTGGCGACTTCGTCTCCATCGACCTGGCCGCCACGGTGGATGGCACGGCGGTCGAGGACGCGCAGACCACCGGCTATTCCTACGAGGTCGGCAGCGAGTCCATGCTGGACGGGCTCGATGCGGCGCTGGCCGGGATGACCGCTGGTGCGACCAGGACTTTCGCGGCGGAGCTGGCTGGCGGCTCGGCTGCCGGGAAGATGGCTGACGTCCAGGTCACCGTGAACTCGGTGAAGGTGAAGGACCTGCCGGAACTGGACGACGAGTTCGCCCAGTCGGCGAGCGAGTTCGACACCATCGGCGAGCTCCGCGCCTCGACGCGCAGGCAGCTCGAGGCCGTGCGGAAGGCGGGCCAGGCCGGCCAGGCGCGGCAGCGCGTGCTCGACGGGCTGATCGATCAGCTCGACATCCCGCTGCCGGACGGCGTCCTCTCCGCCGAGGTTGACCACCGCAGGCACAGCCTGCAGGACCAGCTGCGGAGGGCGGGCCTGACGATGCAGGCGTACCTGGAGTCGGCCAGCACCACAGAGGCGAAGATCGAGGAAGACTTCCTGGCCGACGCCCGGCGGTCGGTCAAGGCCGGCTTCATTCTGGACAAGGTCGCGGAGCAGGAGGACATCAAGGTCACTCCGGAGGAACTGAGCGCCTACGTGACCGAGCAGGCCTATCGGATGGGGGTCGCCCCGGACGAGCTGGCCAGGCAGCTCACCGACAACGGCCAGCTTCCAGCCGTGGCGGCCGACGTGCTGCGCAGTAACGCGCTGGCCTGGCTCGCCCAGCACGCCAGGGTCGCCGACGAGGCGGGCCGGACGGTCGACCTCAGCGCGAGCGCCGGCGCCGAGGCAGCCGATGACGACGAACCCGATGACCGCGAACCCGATGACGGGGCTGCGGACGGGGCTGACGAGGACGCTGGCGCGGGCGGCACTGGCGACAGCTAAGGGCTAGCCAGCCAGCACCTCGTTCCCTGCTGGTCTGCCTTCCGTTCGGTCCGCCGCACAATGGCGCGCCTGCCTGCGCCGTCAGCGAACAGCGGGGATCGGCGGCAAAGGTGGTCCGGGCCGCGCGTTATGGTCACAGTCAATGACAGGCGCGGCGCGACGACAGCGAGGTGAGCACAGTGACCACGCCTCTGCACGATCCGCGGCGGCTCGGCCCCGTGCTGGCTAGCCAGGTGCTAGCCAGGAGCACGGACACGCCGGTGCAGCCGCTCGGCGACATGCTGTTCCAGCGCCTGCTGCGGCACCGGATCATCTTCCTGGGCCAGCAGGTCGACGACGACCTGGCGAACCGGATCTGCGCCGAGCTGATTCTGCTGGCGGCCGAAGATGACAAGAGGGACATTAGCCTCTATATCAACTCGCCGGGTGGATCGGTCTACGCGGGAATGGCCATCTACGACGTGATGCAGTTCGTGCCGAATGACGTGGCAACCTACGCCATGGGCATGGCCGCCTCGATGGGCCAGTTCCTGCTGACGGCTGGCGCGCCGGGGAAGCGGTACGCGATGCCGCACTCCGCCATCCTCATGCACCAGCCGAGCGGCGGTATCGGCGGCACGGCGACCGACATCAGGATCCAGGCCGAGCAGAGCCTGTACATCAAGCGGCTGATGGCCGAGCGCATCGCCTTCCACTCCGGTAAGCCGGTGGAGCAGATTGAGGCCGACTCTGACCGGGACCGCTGGTTCACCGCGGAGGAGGCCAGGGAGTACGGGTTCGTCGACCACGTGGTCAGGAGCGCGACCGAGGTGCCGTCCGCTGGCCCAGTGTCATGAGTGCCCGGCCAGTGCGGGCACAGCAAGGAGGTCCGACAGTGACCGCTGATCACGCCGGGCTGGGCCGGGACCGGCCACGGCTCGCGGAGGCGCGCTACGTGCTGCCGTCGTTTGTCGAGCGCACGTCGTACGGCGTCAAGGAGATGAATCCGTACAACAAGCTCTTCGAGGAGCGGATCATCTTCCTGGGCGTGCAGATCGACGACGCGTCGGCCAACGACGTGATGGCCCAGCTCATCACCCTCGAATCAATGGATCCGGGCCGCGACATCCTCATCTACATCAACTCGCCGGGCGGGTCGATGACCTCGATGATGGCCATCTACGACACCATGCAGTACATCCAGCCGGAGATCCAGACGTACTGTCTGGGCCAGGCGGCGTCGGCGGCGGCGGTGCTGCTGGCGGCTGGCACCAAGGGCAAGCGGTTCGCGCTGCCGAACGCCAGGATCCTCATCCACCAGCCGGCCGTGGAGAGCGGCTACGGCCAGTCCAGTGACCTGGAGATCCAGGCCAGGGAGATCCTGCGGATGCGAGCGGCGATGGAGATGATCATCTCCCGGCACACCGGCCAGGATGAGGACCAGGTCCGTCGCGACATCGAGCGGGACAAGTTCTTTAGCGCGCAGGAGGCGCAGGAGTACGGTCTGGTCGATGAAGTTCTGACGATGCTGAAGCGCAAGCCGGAGGTAGTGTCGTCCTAGGCGGTTGCCGCCGGTGCCCGCAGGCCAGACGTGCTTGCAGGCCGGCGCGCCGGCGAGGTGTCCCTTAGGCCACCCCTAGGGCCACCGAGGCGGTACCGTCTAGGTTCTTAGAGACGTCAGTGTTCGGTCGATGTAGTTCCGGGCAGTGAGCCGGCGCAGGCAGGCTCGCTGGGTTTGAGGGAGTAACTAGGTGGCACGCATCGGTGATGGCGGTGACCTGCTGAAGTGCTCGTTCTGCGGAAAGAGCCAGAAGCAGGTCAAGAAGCTCATCGCCGGCCCCGGCGTGTACATCTGCGATGAGTGCATCGACCTGTGCAACGAGATCATCGAGGAGGAGCTGGCCGAGCCCGCCGAGCTGAAGTGGGACAGCCTGCCGAAGCCGCGCGAGATCTATGAGTTCCTCGACTCCTACGTGATCGGGCAGGAGAAGGCTAAGAAGGGCCTGTCGGTTGCCGTCTACAACCACTACAAGCGCATCCAGTCCGGCGGCGACCGGGTCGGCGTGAACGAGGACGGCGTCGAGCTTGCCAAGTCGAACATCCTGCTGCTCGGGCCGACCGGGTCGGGCAAGACATTGCTGGCTCAGACGCTAGCCCGGCTGCTGAACGTGCCGTTCGCGATCGCTGACGCCACCGCGCTGACAGAGGCCGGATACGTCGGCGAGGACGTCGAGAACATTCTGCTCAAGCTCATTCAGGCGGCCGACTACGACGTCAAGAAGGCCGAGACCGGGATTATCTACATCGACGAGATCGACAAGATCGCGCGCAAGAGCGAGAACCCGTCGATCACCCGCGACGTGTCCGGCGAGGGCGTCCAGCAGGCGCTGCTGAAGATCCTCGAGGGCACGACCGCGTCGGTGCCGCCGCAGGGTGGCCGCAAGCACCCCCATCAGGAGTTCATCCAGATCGACACCACGAACGTGCTGTTCATCTGTGGCGGGGCGTTCGCTGGCCTGGAAAAGATCATTGAGCAGCGGGTCGGGAAGAGTGGCATGGGCTTCGGCGCCGTGCTGCGGGTCAAGACCGATAAGACCGAGTCGGACCCGTTCGCCGATGTCATGCCCGAGGATCTGCTCAAGTTCGGGATGATCCCGGAGTTCGTCGGGCGGCTGCCGGTCATCACCAGCGTGCACAACCTCGACCGGGAGGCGCTGATCCGGATCCTGACCGAGCCGCGGAACGCGCTGGTCCGCCAGTACCGGCGGCTGTTCGAGCTCGACGGGGTCGACCTGGAGTTCACCGACGACGCCCTGGAGGCCGTGGCCGACCAGGCGATCCTGCGCGGCACCGGCGCCCGCGGGCTGCGGGCAATCCTGGAAGAGGTGCTGCTCTCGGTGATGTACGAGGTGCCGAGCCGCAAGGACGTGGAGAAGGTCGTCATCAGCGCGGACGTCGTGCTGCAGAACGTCAACCCGACGCTGGTGCCGCGGGATGTCGCCCGGCGTACCCCGCGGGAGAAGTCGGCCTGACCGGCGCTACCTGCCGGAGCGGCGCTACCTGCGGGCAGCACTACACTCGGCTGCTGTGACAACCGGAACCGGTATCACCCCGCGAGCCGACGACGTCCTGCCCGCGCAGTACAGCCCGGCTGAGGTCGAGGCACGCCGGTACGAGGCCTGGGTGGCCGCGGGGTACTTCACGGCCAGCGCCGAGTCCGCCGCCCCGTCCTTCACGATCGTGATCCCGCCGCCCAATGTGACCGGGTCGCTGCACATCGGGCACGCGCTCGACCACACGCTCATCGACGCGCTGATCCGGCGGCGGCGCATGCAGGGTTACAACACGCTGTGGCTGCCGGGCATGGATCACGCCGGCATCGCCACCCAGAACGTCGTCGAGCGCGAGCTAGCCGGGGAGGGGCTGTCCCGGCACGATCTGGGCCGGGATGCGTTCATAGACCGGGTCTGGCTGTGGAAGGCCGAGTCCGGCGGCAGGATCCTGGGTCAGATGCGCCGGCTCGGCGACAGCGTGGACTGGTCGCGCGAACGGTTCACCATGGACGAGGGTTTGTCCCGCGCCGTGCAGACGATGTTCAAGCGGCTGTACGCCGACGGGCTGATCTACCGGGCCGAGCGGATCATCAACTGGTGCCCACGGTGCCTGACCGCGCTGTCGGACATCGAGGTCGACCACACCGACGACGAGGGTGAGCTGGTCTCGATCCGGTACGGTGCCGGGCCGGACCAGATCGTCGTCGCGACGACCAGGGTGGAGACGATGCTCGGCGACACCGGCGTGGCCGTCCACCCCGACGACCCCCGGTACGCGCACCTGGTCGGTCGGCAGATCGAACTGCCGCTCACCGGCCGGCGGATACCCGTGGTGGCCGACCCGCACGTGGACACCGAGTTCGGCACCGGCGCGGTCAAGGTGACCCCGGCGCATGACCCCAACGACTTCGAGATCGGCCGCCGCCACGACCTGCCCAGTCTGGTGGTCATGGACGAGCGGGGCGTGATCACCGCCGCCGGGCCGTTCCAGGGCCTGGACCGGTTCGAGGCCCGGCCCGCGGTGCTGGCGGCGCTGCGCGCCGACGGTCGGGTCGTCGCCGAGCGTCGGCCGTACCTGCACGCCGTCGGGCACTGCTCGCGATGCGGGACCACGGTGGAGCCGAGGCTGTCGCTGCAGTGGTTCGTGAAGGTCGAGCCGCTGGCGAAGGCGGCCGGCGACGCGGTGCGCGACGGGCGCGTGCAGATCTACCCGGCCGAGCTCTCGGCTCGCTATTTCGACTGGGTCGATGACATGCACGACTGGTGCATCAGCCGGCAGCTGTGGTGGGGACACCGGATCCCGATCTGGTACGGGCCGGACGGCGAGGTCGTCTGCGTCGGCCCGGATGAGACGCCGCCCGCCGGCGAGGGCTGGCGGCAGGACGCGGACGTGCTCGACACCTGGTTCTCGTCGGGGCTCTGGCCGTTCTCCACCCTAGGCTGGCCGGACGATACGCCCGACTTGCGGGCGTTCTACCCGACCAGTGTCCTCGTCACCGGGTACGACATCCTGTTCTTCTGGGTGGCCCGGATGATGCTGTTCGGGCTGTACGCCATGGCAGACGCCGCGGCCGCGCCCGCGGCCGCGGTGCCGTTCCGTAAGGTCGCGCTGCACGGACTGGTGCGCGACCAGTACGGCAAGAAGATGTCCAAGACCCGCGGCAACACTGTGGACCCGCTGGACTGGGTGGACCGATTCGGCGCGGATGCCACCAGGTTCACGCTGGCCCGCGGCGCCACGCCGGGCGGTGACGTAGCGATCAGCGAGGAGTGGGTCGCCGGAGCCCGCAACTTCTGTAACAAGCTGTGGAACGCGGTCAGGTTCGCGCTGCTGAACGGCGTCCGGCCGGGGGCGGGCGCCGAGCC
>JASHQA010000375.1 GCA_030037785.1 Streptosporangiaceae bacterium | reverse complement strand
GCGCGCCGCTTGAGCTCGTCCGGCGTCCGGCCGCAGCACACCACCTGCGCGGCCGAGTAGGTCAGGGACGACTCGTCCCGGCCGGCTGCCGCGCACGCGGCGCGAACCCGGTCGAAGGCCGCGGCCGTCGTCGCGCTGGCCGAGAACGGCAGGTTGAACTCGTCGGCGTAGCGCGCGGCCAGGGCGGGCGTGCGCTTGGCACCGCCGCCTCCGATCAGCACCGGCGGCCGCGGCTGCTGCGCGGGCTTGGGCAGGCCGGGTGAGTCTGTCACCGTGTAGTGCTGGCCGGTAAAGCTGAACGTCTCCCCCGCCGGTGTCGCCCACAGGCCGGTGATGATCGCGAGTTGCTCCGCGTACCGCTCGAAGCGCTCGCCGAGGCCAGGGAACGGGATGGCGTAGGCGGCGTGCTCGGCCTCATACCACCCGGCACCGAAGCCGAACTCGACCCGGCCGCCGCTCATCTGGTCGACCTGGGCGACCGAGATGGCGAGCGGTCCTGGATAGCGGAACGTGGCCGGGCTCATCAGCGTGCCGAGTCTGATCCGCGACGTGTCCCGCGCCAGCCCGGCCAGCGTGATCCACGCGTCGGTTGGCCCCGGCAGGCCGGTCACCGGGCCCATCTTGAGGTAGTGATCGGACCGGAAGAACGCGTCGAAGCCCAGATCCTCGCTCGCCCTGGCGACGGCTAGCAGGGTCTCGTAGCTGGCGCCCTGCTGCGGCTCGGTGAAGATTCGCAGTTGCATGCGCCCATCTTCGCGGCTCAGGCTCACCCCGCGCGACCCGGCAGCGGCGGCCGGACCCTGGACGGCCGCCCGGACAGATCCGGCGGACTGGCCGGGGGCCGCTCCGCGAGCGCGCTCAGCGCCATCGAGATCGCGGTCTCCAGTTGCGGGTCACGGCCGGCTGCCCAGTCGTCGGGCGAGATGAGAACCTCGACATCGGGATCGACGCCGTAGTTCTCCACGCCCCAGCCGAGCTCGTCAAACCAGAACGAGTACTTCGGGATCGTCATCTGGGTGCCCTCGACAAGCTGGTCAGGCGCATTGATGCCGATGACGCCGCCCCAGGTGCGGGTGCCCACCACCGGACCCAGCTTCCTGAGCTTGATGGCCGCGGTGACGATGTCGCCGTCCGAGCCGGCAAACTCGTCGGTCAGCGCGACGATGGGACCGCGCGGCGCGTCCGACGGGTAGCTCCCCGCCCGGCGTCCCCTGGGCAGGTCCCAGCCGATGATCCGCCGGGCCAGCTTCTCGATGACCAGCTGCGAGGTGTGCCCGCCGCGGTTGCCGCGCACATCGAGGATCAGGCCGTCGCGCCGCATCTCGCTGCGCAGGTCGCGGTGGAAGTCGGCCCAGCCGCCGCTCACCATGTCGGGAATGTGCAGGTAGCCGAGCCGGCCGCCGCTTCGCTCCCTGACCTCGGCCCGGCGCCGCGCCACCAGGTCGTGGTAGCGGATCCGGTACTCGGCGCGCAGCGGCGTGACCACGATCCGGCGCCGCTCGCCGGTGCCGCCGTCGGCGACTGTCAGCTCGACCGGCTTGCCCGCGGTGCCCGCCAGCAGCGGTCCGGGGCCCGCCGGGCCCACCTGCTGGCCATCGACGGCGACGAGCCGGTCGCCCTCGTGCACGCGCGCACCGGGCCCGGCCAGCGGCGAGCGGGCCTGCGGGTCGGATGACTCGCCGGGGATGACCCGGCTGACCCGCCAGCCGCCGTCAGCGTCGGGCTCGAAGTCGGCGCCGAGCAGGCCGACAGCGCTCTCGCCAGACCCGTTGCCGGTGGCGGCTGTCACGTACGCGTGCGAGGTACCGAGCTCGCCGAAGGTCTCCCAGAGCAGGTCGGCGAAGTCGGTCGCGGTCGTCATCAGCTCCACCAGCGGGCGGTATTCGGCGAGCACGGCCGGCCAGTCGACCTCCGACATGTCCGGCACCCAGAAGTCTTCCGCCATGATCCGGCCGGCCTCGTCGAAGGCGTTCCGCCACAGCTCGACTGGGTCGGCGAGGAACCTCGCCCTGCTGCCGTCCACGACGACCTGGTCATCGGGGTTGTCCGGGTCGGCCTTGCGGTCCGCGGGGAGCACGGTGAGCCGCTTGTGGTCGCCGATCACGAGCCTCGTGCCATCACCGCTGGTGACAAACCAGTCGACGTTGTCCTGCAGGATCGTGACCTGCTGGCGCCGGACGTCGAACCGCTCGAGCGCCGGTCGCGGCGCGTCGTCGGTGAGGCGGGCTCCGCCCTGGCCCAGGTTGCCGACCAGCGGCTCGCGCAGCCAGACCAGGCCGCCCTTGACCGCCCGCAGCGACTCGTAGCGCGATTCCGGCACCGGTACCGCCACGACTCTGGCGGCGATGCCGTCGAAGTCGATCGGCACCGGCGCCGCTTTCGGCGCCTCTGACCCGGACGAGGCGCCGTCGCTGCTGTCCTTCGCACCAGAGCCCTTGGCACCGTTTCCCTCGGCGGTGGTGTCGTCGCCGATGCGGCGTCCGCCGGACTGCGGCGCGAATGGTGACGGCGTCTGCGCCGCCAGCGGCAGCAGGTACGGCCGGGACCCGAGCGGGAACGACAGGTCGAAGAAGTGCGCGTCGTAGACCGGATCGAAGCTGCGCTTGGACAGGAACGCCAGGTACTTCCCGTCGGCCGT
>JASHQA010000374.1 GCA_030037785.1 Streptosporangiaceae bacterium | reverse complement strand
CCGGCCCGGCACCGTCCGCGTGCTGCTGAGCGGGCGGCCGGCCCCGCTCCCGGCCGCGGCCCTGCGCTACCCCGAGGGTCGGCTGCTCGCCCCGCTGGTCCGGGTCGGCGATCCGGGCCGGGCGCCGGGCCGCGAACCAGCTAGTGGCCCGGCCGTCATCAGCTAGCCACGGACGGACCGTCAGCTCGCCCGCAGTCGCTTCTTCAGCCGCCGGTACCTGCGCCGGGCAAGGCGTACCAGGCTCGCATCCGAGATCGCCGCCTCAAGCTCCACGAGAAGCCGGTTCGTCTCCCGCTGCACGTCGCGGAGACGGTCGTTTTCGTGCCGGATGTACCGGGTGAGATACAGCAACTCGCCGAGGCCATGCTCGCGCGCATAGTCGCGGAGCGCCTGGTCGCGCACGAGCGCGTCCATGTCCTGGTGGGCAGCGCCGCACGCGATGATGCTGTTCGCTAGCGTGCCCGTCGCGGCGCGGCGCTGGTGCCAGAATGCCAGCGCCTGGCCGTCGATAAAGCCCAGCGTGTGCTCCGTCATGGCCAGCCGCAGCAACAACTCCCAGTCCTCGGTAACCGGAAGGTCTTCCCGGTACCAGCCGACCTCGGCATGCACGGCCCGCCGGTACAGAACCGAGATGGGCACGGTCCGGTTGTGCAGCAGCATGTCCGACAGCGTGAAAGCGCGCACGTCTGGGCAGAAGATCTCCCGGCCGAGCTCGGTGACCCGACCTCCTTCGATGTGCTCCCAGACGATGTCGGTCCGTACTGCCACCGCGGTGTCAGCGGTGGCGTTCAGGTGTGCGACAGTGCGCTGGAGGAATTCAGGGTGCCATGTGTCGTCGTCGTCGTGGACGGCGAGGAGGTCCGAACTGCTGGCCTTGACGCCCTGGTTGAGCGCTGCGGCCCGGCCCCGCGGCACGTCATTGTGAACCACCGTCACCCGGCCGGTCAGCGCAGCGCTGTGGCGCCCGAGGACGGCCTCGACCGCGGCACCGTCACCGCCGTCGTTCACGACTACCAGCTGCCACCCGGTGAACGTCTGGGCGCACACGCTCGCGACCGCCCGGTCCAGCAGGGCAGTCCGCTCCCTGGTGCGCATGATGACCGCGACTAATGCCGCCATGGTGCTCCCTCCGCCAGCTCGAACCGCACACTAGCGCAGAGCGAGCGCCTGCTCACATAAAGTGACCAATTTCTCATGGTGCCCCCGCGGGTCATCGTCGGCTCGCACCGGAGCCAGGCGCCGAGTCATCCCGGCGGCGATCCGCACGCTGCGGGGTAGCCGTGGAGCGTCGCCCGGACCTCCGGCCGGCCGCGCCGCCCGACTCGCTGGCCGAGGCAGCCTTCCGTGCTGCCCTGGACGGCCGCCGACGCGGAACCCGGCGCGACCGCTCGCTCCGGCTCGGCGGCTCCGCGTAACTCGCGGCGACGGCAGCTGGAGTCATCGGCATCCGCGCGGCCGCCGGTGGCAGCGCCGCCTGGATAGCGCTGCCGAGCAGGTGGGCCATTGAGTAGCCAGGATCGGCGGCCAGCGCTCGATCGATGGCCAGGGCCGCCAGCGCCCCGTTCCCCGCCTGCCAAGCCGTGAAGGCTAGCAGTGCGGCGGGCGCGGGCGTGTAGTCGGTAGCCGCGCCCCGGAGTATGTCGGTCCACAGCCGACAGTGCTCGTCGCGATGCGCTGGATCCATGCGCGCCCACGCGTCATCCCGAACCCGGATGTCGCTGAGCAGGACGGCCAGCCAGGCGCGGTGCCCGATGCTGCGAATGCTGTCGCCGCAGCGGTACCGGCGGATCGCGCGCTGGACCTCCTTGCGCCCGATCCTGGTGGCCCGCAGCTTCGGGTCACGGTCGCCGGCCGCCTGACTCGCATCGGTGATCCGGGTGAGCCGGAGCCGCGCCTGCTGCGTCGCGCGGGCAATCGTGTCGGACGTCCCGGCGGGCCGCTGGATCGTCCGCGCCAGTGCCTCGCGGTCGGGTTGAGCCGCAAGGCCAGCCTGCGCCATCGCCGCGGCGGCCGGATGAGAGCCTGGGTCGTAAGGCCGACCCTCCGGCGGGCAGCACGAGGGGTCGTTGCACAGCAGCGACCAGTACCGGCCCCCTTCGGCCCGGAGCGCCTCCGCTAGCTGGATGCCATGGTTGCCGAGTTTCGCGGCAGTCTGCGCGAGCACGGGCAGCACGAGCTCTTCGGATCCGTACCCGACCAGCAGCGCAGACCCGATCCGCTCGCGGCGCAGGACGTACTCGGCGTGCTGCGCGATGTCGGTCGCGAGTTCGCAGTCGTACGGTTCAGGCAGGTCGTACCTGAACGTGACCATGACCCGGTGCTGCTCGCCCAGGCCGAGCACGACCAGGCTCTGGCTGGGATAAAAGCCCAGCATGTGCGGGACCACGGCCAGCACTGCGTCGGGCGACGCGGCGCGCAGCTGGACCTTGCTTGACACCCCGCTCGGCCGATCCTGAGCTGCAGGGGCGTCGCCGCGCTGGGAGCCAGGGCCGCCGCGCTGGGAGCCAGAGCTCCCTGGCGAGCCCGCGCCACCCGGTGCGCGGGCGGCACTTGAGGAATCGGAGCCGCGCGGCGAATCGGAGCCGCGCGGCGAACTGGAGGCGTGCGGGGACCAGTCTCCCGCCGGTGTGAAGTTCGTCATGGCGGCAGCGTTGCGGCTCGCACGGACGGGCGCCGGATGGCCAGACCACGGGCAGTGGATTGCCTCCGCGCCGTCTACAGGCGGAGATAACCAGTTGACAACGCTCGAGACCCGCGGTCGCGGTCGAGGCCGCCAGCCTCACATTCGCAGCTGCAGATCGGCCTTGCCCCTCCGCTCCGAACGCGACCCGCAGACCGGATCGGCTTGGCTGACCGTCGCGGATGGCGCTCCTAATGGCAAGCGAAAAACCAGCTGAACTGTCGCCATGATTCGATAGAATGA
>JASHQA010000373.1 GCA_030037785.1 Streptosporangiaceae bacterium | reverse complement strand
GCAGCGGCCACCGGCGAGGAATACCTGACGGAGGTGCCGGCGATCCTGCGCGCCGACGGCCACCTGGTGGCCGGCGCGTTCTGTCCCGATTTCGAGGAGATCCAGGGGGTCAACAACCAGGCGCAGCTCGCCTCGGCGCGCCGCGTCCTGAACGAGCGGCTGCTGGCCCGCTGGATGGCGGCCGGCGTGACGATCATGGACCCGGCCAGCACCTGGATCGACGTGGACGTGGAGATCGAGCCGGGCGCCAGGATCGCCCAGGGCACTCAGCTTGAGGGGCGCACGACGATCGGGGCCGGCGCCACGGTGGGGCCAGCCAGCCTGCTGCGTGACACGTGGGTCGGCGCCGGCGCGACCGTGCTGCAGTCGGTCTGCGAGGCCGCCGTGATCGAGCCCGGCACCGTGATCGGCCCGTTCGCACATCTGCATCCCGGCAGGCCGGATCAGCCGGACGCCCCGACATCTCGCGAAGGCACGTGGCTGTACAAGGAGAGTTGACCCCCAGTGACTGGCATCACCACCACGCCCGCACGGAAGATGATGCTCTTCGTCGGTCGTGGTTACCCCGAGCTTGGCCAGGAGATCGCGGGCTGCCTCGGCATCGAGCCGACGCCCACCACCGCGTACGAGTTCGCCAACGGCGAGATCTTCGTGCGGTTCCTTGAGTCGGTCCGCGGCTGCGACGCGTTCGTGCTGCAGAGCCACACCGCGCCCATCAACAAGTGGATCATGGAACAGCTGATCATGGTGGACGCGCTCAAGCGTGCGTCGGCGAAGCGGATCACCGTCGTGACCCCGTTCTTTGGCTACGCGCGGCAGGACAAGAAGAGCCGCGGCCGCGAGCCGATCTCGGCCCGGCTGATGGCCGACCTGTTCCAGACCGCCGGCGCTGACCGGCTGATGGCGGTCGACCTGCACACCGCGCAGATCCAGGGGTTCTTCGACGGCCCGGTCGACCACCTGTTCGCGCTGCCGATCCTCGCCTCCTACCTCGAGGACAAGCTGGACGTCTCGAACGTCACGATCGTGGCTCCCGACGCCGGCCGGGTCCGGGTCTGCGAGCGGTGGACCGACCGGCTCGGCTCCCCGCTAGCGATCATCCACAAGCGGCGCGATCCCGATGTGGCCAACCAGGCGCGGGTGCTCGAGGTCGTCGGCCAGGTCAAGGGCCGCACCTGCATCGTGGTGGACGACATGATCGACACCGGGCAGACGATCGTGAAGGCGGCGGAGACGCTGTTCGACGAGGGCGCCGAGCAGGTCGTCGTGGCAGCCACGCATGGCGTGCTGTCCGGCAACGCCGTCGACATGCTGAAGAACTCCAGCGTCAGCGAGGTGGTCGTGACGAACACGCTGCCGATCACCTACGAGAAGCGGTTCGACAAGCTGACCGTGCTGTCGATCGCGCCGCTCATCGGGCGGGCGATCAACGAGGTGTTCAGCGACGGCTCCGTGACCAGCCTGTTCGACGGCCAGAGCTAGCCAAGACACAACCGGCCAAACCGCAAAGACACCACCACAACCATGCAGGGAACGAAGCCGTCCCGCCCAGCGCCGTCGGTCAGCTCGCGGCCGGAGCGGCTGAAGCCCGCATACCCGGCCGGCCTGGCCGGCCGGGTATGCTTCGCAAGGACTTTTCTGTCATCACAAGGAGCGCCACAGTGCCTGAAGTAGCGATCGCCGCGCAGCCGCGCACCCAGTTCGGCAAGGGTCCGGCCCGCCAGATCCGGCGCGACGGCCGGGTTCCGGCGGTGCTCTACGGCCACCACAGCGAGCCGACGCACATGACGCTGCCCGGCCACCAGGTGCTGATGGCGCTGCGCACCCCGAACGTCCTGATCAGGATCGAGGGACTGCCCGGCGGCGCCCAGCTCGCGCTGCCCAAGGCGGTGCAGCGGGATCCGATCAAGGGCTGGGTCGAGCACCTGGACCTGCTGCTCGTCCGGCGCGGCGAGAAGGTGACGGTCGACGTGCCGGTGACCGTGACCGGCGAGATCGTGCCCGGCGGCCTGCTCAACCAGCAGCTTGTGCAGATCTCGGTCAACGCCGAGGCCACCCACATCCCGGCCGGCATCGAGGTCAGCGTCGAAGGCATGGACGTGGGTGCCGTCGTGCACGCCCGCGACCTGAAGCTCCCGTCGGGCGTCACGCTCGACGACGAACCCGACCTGCTGGTCCTGCACGTCATCGCGGCGCCCACCGCGGCCGAGATCGAGGCCGAGCTCGGCGAGGCTGCGCCGGAGGCCGAGGAGGCAGCGGCTGCCGAGGCAGCCGAGGCTGGCGCCGCCGAGGGCGGCGAGGAGCCCGCGGCCAGCTAGCCGAGCGGGACTCAGCCCGCCTTTGTCAGCTGGTGGATCCGCTGGTGCGACAGGCCGAGGACGTCTCCGATCGCGGACTGGGACAGCCGCGCGTCGAGCAGGGCCCGGATGACCCCCCGCCGCGCGGCGTCCCGTGCGGCGGCGGCGTCTCGATAGGCGTGCTCGCTTTCAGCCAGGTCGACGATCACGCTGGTCACGTCCCTGCCGTCGAGCACGTACCGCCAGGCCAGGCCGAAGCTGTCCGGGTCGGTATCAGTCAGCCCGGCGATCAGGTCGCGGACCTCGGTGTCCAGGTCGGCGAACCGGTCGGTCTGCGTGGCCGCTGGCCCGAGCCAGTCGCCGTTAATGTCAGCGACCCACACGCCGTCCTCGCGGATCACGGTTACTTCGTACGTCGTCATCAGCCGATCCACCTCTCGCCGAACAGCGGCGCCAGCCGTTCCTCCAGCCGCTCCAGGACCGTCCAGGACAACTCCTTCGGGTGTCCAGTCAGGCCGAAGTTGCCAACCCTGGCACCGGTGGAGTCCTCGATCGCGTACATGCGGTGCGACCCCTTGCCGCGTCCAGGGAGCTCCCGGATCCTCAGGTCGTGCTCGCGGGCGCGCCGACGTATCAAGCTGAGCACCGCCGCCGGCTTCATCTTCTTGCTGACCACAGTGTAATTCTAGCCAGCTAGCAGGTCAACCGGCAAGCAAACTAGAAGCTGCGCGGTGGTGCCGCGATCTTGGCCGCATAATGGGCTTGTGCCGCACCCCAGGGACGGGCGACGTGGCTGAGGAGCGCTGGCTGATCGTCGGTCTGGGCAACCCCGGCCTCGAGTACGCGCGTAACCGGCACAACGTCGGCTTCATGGTCGCCGACGTGCTCGCGGCGCGGGCCGGGGCCCGGTTCAAGCGGGACCGGTCGCGAGCCCAGCTCGCGACCGGCAGGCTGGCTGGCACACCGGTCATCCTCGCGAAGCCGATGAGCTACATGAACGCATCCGGCCGGTCGGTCGCCGCGCTGCGCGCGTTCTACAAGCTGCCCGGCGACCGGATCGTGGTCGTGCACGACGAGCTGGACATCCCGTTCGCCGACATCCGGCTCAAGTTCGGCGGCGGTGACAACGGGCACAACGGGCTGCGCTCGGTTACCAGCGCGCTGGGCAGCCGGGACTACTACCGGGTCCGCATCGGCATCGGGCGCCCGCCCGGCCGGATGGATCCGGCCGACTTTGTGCTGCGGGACTTCGCCAAGCCGGAGCGGGACGCGGTGCCCGAGATGCTGACCCGGTCGGCCGACGCGGCCGAGGCGCTGATCGAGCGCGGCCTCGCGGCCGCGCAGAACGAGTTCCACTGAGCCCGCGCCGGGCCCGCCGAGGCGGGCCCGGCGCCCTGGCGGTGGTGCCGCGCTGGCGGGCACAACCGGTCCGGCCGCGGCGCGCCCCACGGCCGGGCACCGGACAGATCCGGACGACACGGTAGGCTGACCGGCATCCCGGCGGCGTGCAGCGCCGGGTTTGGCGGTGCTAGCTGAGGCGACTCGCTAGCTGACGCAAGTCCCAGCGAAGGCGCTAGCCAGCGGAGGCACCAGCTAGTGCTGCGGTGCCGGGTGAAGGAGGAGAGTCGTCAGGTGGGCCGTAGGTGACTGGTGCTGACGACCACCAGCTAGCCTGGCAGCTCGCTCGCGAGGCCGGCCAGCGGCTGCTGGCTCTCCGCGCCGGCAGTGCCGGGCCGGCCGAGGCACTCAGGACCGCGGGCGACCGGCTTTCGCACGAGTACCTGATGGCCGAGCTTGCCCGGCTGCGGCCCGGTGACGCGGTGCTCTCGGAGGAGGGCGCCGACGACCAGACCCGGCTCGCGGCGGAGCGGGTGTGGATCGTGGACCCGCTCGACGGCACGAGGGAGTTCGGCGAGCCCGGCCGCACCGACTGGGCGGTGCACGTCGCGCTCTGGCAGCACGGCGGGCTGGCGGCTGGCGCGGTCGCGTTGCCGGCGCAGGACCGGGTGCTGGGCACCTGGCAGCCTGCAGAAGCTCCGCGCCCCGACGGGGTCAGCACGGAGCCTCGAGGAGGCGTCCCGCCGGAACAGCACCGACCGCTCCGGCTGGTGGTGAGCCGGTCGCGACCGCCGGCGTTCGTCAGCCGGCTGGCCGCCGACCTCGACGCCGTCGAGGTGCCGATGGGATCGGCGGGGGCCAAGGCGGCCGCGGTCATCATCGGCCAGGCCGACGCGTACGTGCACAGCGGTGGCCAGTACGAGTGGGACTCGGCGGCGCCAGTGGCCGTCGCCTGGGCCGCTGGCCTGCACGCTTCCCGGATCGACGGCTCGCCGCTGCGCTACAACCAGCCCGACCCCAGGCTGCCCGACATCCTCATCTGCCGGGCTGGCCTGGCGCCACGGCTGCTCAGCGGCATCAGCGCTGCGATGGCGAGCGACCCCGTTCCCCTATCATGTGGGGCGACCCCGGAGCATGGAGAGCAATCCTGATGGTGCCACCCCGCACGGACTACCTGCCGTCCCAGCTCGACGTGCTCGAATCCGAGTCCATCCACATCATGCGCGAGGTGGCGGCCGAGTTCGAGCGACCGGTGCTACTGTTCTCCGGCGGCAAAGACTCCGTCGTGATGCTGGAGCTGGCCGCGCGGGCCTTCTGGCCGGCCCGCGTGCCGTTCCCGGTGATGCACGTCGACACCGGGCACAACTTCGGTGAGGTGCTGGAGTTCCGCGACCGGCGGGTTGTCGACGTCGGCGCGCGGCTGATCGTGGCCTCCGTGCAGGAGTCCATCGACTCCGGCCGGGTCACCGAGGAGACCGGCAGGTGGGCGAGCCGCAACAGGCTGCAGACCACAACCCTGCTGGACGCGATCGAGCAGCATCAGTTCGACGCGGTGTTCGGCGGGGCGCGCCGAGACGAGGAGAAGGCCAGGGCCAAGGAGCGGGTGTTCTCGTTCCGGGACGAGTTCGGCCAGTGGGACCC
>JASHQA010000372.1 GCA_030037785.1 Streptosporangiaceae bacterium | reverse complement strand
GCCAGCCGCAGACCTCCCAGCCGCAGACATCCCAGCCGCGACGCACCCGGGGCCGCAGCAACCGGCAGATGTGCTGGCGACCGGGACGCGGCATGAGCCGGCCCATCGGCAGAGCCAGCAGGCGGCGCGCGGGTCGCGGCCGCAGCGGACGCCGTCGGCCGGGCCCCGGCACGCCAAGGTCCGCCGGCCCGGTCCTGAGCCCGTGGAGCTCCAGCAGGCTCAGCCCGAGCCGGCCGAGCGGGTGCAGCCGTGAACGTCGACCTGGTCGTCGTCGGATCCGGCTTCTTCGGCCTGACCGTCGCCGAGCGCTGCGCCGCCGATCTCGGCCTGCGGGTCCTGGTGCTCGAGCGCCGCCCGCACATCGGCGGCAACGCCTACAGCGAGGCAGATCCGCAGACGGGCATCGAGGTGCACCGGTACGGCGCGCACCTGTTTCACACCTCGAACGCGCGGGTCTGGGAGTACGTCAACAGGTTCACCGCGTTCACCGGCTACCAGCACCGGGTGTTCTCCGTGTACAAGGGCCGCGTCTACCCGCTGCCCATCAACCTGGGCACGATCTGCGAGTACTTCGGCGCCGTGATGTCGCCCGACGAGGCGAGGGCGCTGATCGCCGGGCAGGCGGCCGAGGTTCCGCCCGGCTCAGCGACGACCCTCGAGCAGAAGGCCATCTCGCTGATCGGGCGACCGCTGTACGAGGCGTTCATCAGGGGCTACACCGCCAAGCAGTGGCAGACCGATCCGGCCGACCTGCCGCCAGAGATCATCACCCGGCTGCCGGTCAGGTACACGTTCGACAACCGGTACTTCAGTGACACCTTCGAGGGCCTTCCGGTCGAGGGCTACACTGCCTGGCTGGAGCGCATGGCCGACCATTCCCGGATCGAGGTGCGGGTGAACACCGAGTTCGCTGACCTGCGCTCCGACCTGGCTGGGCGGGTTCCCGTCGTCTACACCGGCCCACTCGACGCCTATTTCGACTACGCCGCCGGCGACCTTGGCTGGCGTACGCTCGACTTCGAGCTCGAGGTGCTGCCGACCGGCGACTTCCAGGGGACGCCGGTGATGAATTACGCCGACGAGGACGTGCCCTACACGCGGATCCACGAGTTCCGGCACTTCCATCCCGAGCGCGACTGGTACCCCAGCGACGCCACGGTCATCATGCGGGAGTTCTCCCGCTTCGCCGTCCGCGGCGACGAACCCTACTACCCCATCAACACGGCAGCCGACCGGGAGCGCCTGCGGGCCTACCGAGCCATGGCCGACCACGAGTCAGGCGTCCTGTTCGGCGGTCGCCTCGGTACCTACCAGTATCTGGACATGCACATGGCGATAGCCTCAGCGCTCAGCATGTACGACAACCGGCTCCGCCCGCACTTCGCCGACGGCGCGCCGCTGCAGGCGCCGGGGGCCGACGAGTGACCGGGCCCCGCGGCGAGCAAGTCCTCCGCGTCCTGCAGCGGGTGGTGTTCCCCGGCGATGAGCTCGACGTGGTGCCGCTGTACGTCGAGACCAACCCCGAGCGCGGCGCCGGTGAGCTGGCCTCCGAGCTGGCGATGGAGGCCCAGACCGGCACGAAGGCCACCGCCGTCGCCGTGCCGACGGCCAGCCACGCGGTCGGCGAAACACAGACCAGCATCGTCTTCGGCGGCGAGGTCCCTGCCTACCTGAACGAGCTCGTCGGCCAGCGCCGGAGCGCCGTCATCACCGAGGGCAGACGCGTTTCCTTTGCCACCTACTTCAACGCGTTCCCGGCCAGCTACTGGCGCCGCTGGACCACCGTGACGTCGGTCACGCTGCGCATCCGGCTCGCCGGCGAGTCGAGGATCATCCTGTATCGGTCCACCGCCAGGGGATTCAGCCACCCGGTCGAGACGATCAGCGTCGAGTCAGACGAGCCGATGACCGTCCAGCGCACCCTGCCGCTGGACGCGTTCATCGACGGCGGCTGGTACTGGTTCGACGTCGTGGCCGGGCCGCGCGGCACGACGCTGATCGAGGCCGACTGGCTCGGCCTCGCCGACCGCGCGGCGGCCGGCCGGGTGAGCCTCGGCATCACCACCTTCAACCAGCCCGACTTCATGCTGGACCAGCTGCGCACGCTCGGCGAGGCGACGGAGATCCACGGCGTGATCGACCGGGTCTACGTCATCGACCAGGGCAAGGACAAGGTAGTCGAGCGGCCCGCTTTTGCCGAGGCGACCAAGAATCTCGGCGACCGGGTAGAAGTCATCGAGCAGGGCAACCTCGGCGGCTCCGGCGGCTTCGCCAGGGCCATGGACGAGACGGTCACGGCCGGCCGGGCTTCCTACGTGCTGCTGATGGACGACGACGTGAAGCTGGAGCCTGAGGGCATCCTGCGCGCCGCGACGTTCGCCGACCTGGCGCGCAAGCCGATGCTCGTCGGCGGCCACATGTTCAGCCTCTACGACCGGTCGCTGCTGCACGCCTACGCCGAGTCTGTCGAGCCGTGGACGTGGTGGTGGGGGCCCGCGCCGAACACCAAGCCCCGGCACGACTTCGGCCGGCGGAACCTGCTGAACACGCCGTGGCTGCACCGCCGGGCCGACGGCGACTACAACGGCACCTGGATGTGCCTGATCCCGACCAGCGTGATCGCCGAGATCGGTCTCATCCCGCCGATGTTCATCAAGTGGGACGACGCCGAGTACGGCGTGCGGGCCAGGGATCACGGCATCCCCACGGTGTCGCTGCCAGGCGTCGGCTGCTGGCAGGTGCCGTGGGACGACAAGGACGACTCCAGTGACTGGCAGGCCTACTACCACCTGCGCAACCGGCTCGTATCCGCGCTGCTGCACTCGCCCCACGGGGGCGGCGGCGCGCTGGTTACCGAGAGTCGCGAGCGCCAGCTTCAGGCGCTGCTGTCGATGCGGTACTCGGTGGCAGCGCTGCAGCAGCTGGCCATCGAGGACGTGCTCACCGGGCCTGATCACCTGCACCGCGAGCTGTCCACCAAGCTCGCGCAGCTCAAGCAGCTGCGGATGCAGTACCCGGACGCGAGATACGAGGCCGACCTGGAGAGCTTCCCGCCGCCCCGGCGCCGGGCCCCGGACTCGCTCAAGCAGAACACCACCCCGACCAGCAAGATCAACCTGCTGACCAAGGCGGTACGTGGCACGCTGCGCCAGTTCCGGGCGCCGAAGCCGGGGGCGACGCAGCGGCCGCAGCTGGCGCTGCCGCATCAGGATGCATCCTGGTGGGTGCTAGCCAAGCTCGACAGCGCCCTCGTGTCCGCAGCCGAGGGCACGAGCGCAGCCTGGCTGCGGCGCGACCCGCGCCAGTTCCGGGCGCTC
>JASHQA010000371.1 GCA_030037785.1 Streptosporangiaceae bacterium | reverse complement strand
GCACCGCGACCGGCTGGCGGCTGACCGTCGGCTCGGCGCACGCCCCCGAGTGGCTGGACGCGAGCGCGGTGATCATCGCGGTGCCCGCCTCCCCGGCCAGCAGGCTGCTCGCCGCCGCGGCGAGCGGTGCCGCGGCCGCGGGCCGGGCAGCCGCCGCCCTGGGTGAGATCAAGTACGCCAGCATGGCGATCATCACGCTCGCCTACCCGGTGACGGCGTTCGGTGCGCCGGTGACCGGCAGCGGGTTCCTGGTGCCCGCGGTCGACGGCGGCGCCGTGAAGGCCGTCACTTTCAGCAGCGTCAAGTGGCCGCACTTGCGGCGGCACAACCCGGACGTGCACGTGGTGCGGTGCTCGGTCGGTCGGCTGGGCGAGGACGTCGTGCTGCAGCGCGACGACGCCGAGCTCGCCGAGCTCGCCGCCGCCGGCCTCGCCGCCGCGACGGGCGTGCGCGGCGAGCCTGTGGATGTGCGGGTGACCCGCTGGGGTGGGGGACTCCCGCAGTACAGCGTCGGCCACCTCGACCGGGTGGCCGCGATCAGGGCCGCGGTCGCCGCGCTGCCGGGCGTTGCGGTCTGCGGCGCCGCCTATGACGGCGTCGGCATCCCGGCGTGCATCGCGACCGCGCGGCTCGCGGTGGATCAGGTGCTGGCTTACCTCGGCGGCCGGGACAGGCCGGCCTAGCAGCCGACGGCGCTGGGCCTGGGCGCGCTGAACAGCGGGAGCGGCCACGGGCGGGCCTGCCGCTCAGTCAGACGGGGCTGGATAACTCCGCGCGCGGGCGGCCCGGTCGTCGCATCGGCCGGGCCCGGCTCGGCAGTCGGCCCGCCTCCGCGAGCGCGCGGCGGAGCAGGAACTCGATCTGGGCGTTCGTGCTTCGCAGCTCATCCGAAGCCCACCGGCTCAGCGCATCGTGGACGGCCGGGTCGAGTCGGAGCAGGATGCCCTTGCGCTCACTCACCGTGGTCACGTCCCTGTGCTCACCGCTCCGCGGCGGTCACTGATACAGCGAGCCGGTGTTGACGACCTGCTGGGTTGCCTGCTCGCTGCAGAGGACCACCAGCAGGTTCGAGACCATGGCCGCCTTGCGTTCCTCGTCCAGCGCGATCACGCCCTCCTCCTCCAGCCGCTGGAGCGCGAGCTGCACCATGCCGACCGCGCCCTCGACGATCCGCTGCCGGGCGCCGACGACCGCGTTCGCCTGCTGCTGACGCAGCATCGCCTGCGCGATTTCGGGGGCGTAGGAGAGCCGGGTCAGCCGGGATTCGATGATCTGCACGCCCGCTGGCCGCACCCGGGCCGCGATCTCGGCCGACAGCCGCTCGGTGATCTCGTCGGCGTTCTCGCGCAACGACAGCACGTCGGTGCCGCGGCTGTCGTAGGGGTAGCTGGACGCGATGTGCCGGACCGCGGTCTCGGTCTGGGTCCCCACGAACCGTACGTACTCGTCCACCGCGTAGGTGGCCTTGGCGGTGTCCTGTACTTGCCAGACCACCACGGCGGCGATCTCGATGGGGTTGCCTTCGGCGTCGTTCACCTTGGCGATCGGCGTCTCGTGATTGCGGACCCGGACGGACACCTTCCGCCGGCGCGTGAACGGGTTGACCCAGCGCAGGCCAGGGGTGCGCACGGTGCCCCGATAGGCGCCGAACAGCTGCAGCACGCGCGCTTCGCCCGGCACCACCGGAGTCAGCCCTTGGAGGCAGAAGTCGGACACAACGAACAGCAGCGCTCCGAACGCTGCACCGTTTCGGGCCACGACGCCATAGATCGTGAGTCCGGTGGCCACCAGAAGCAGCACGATGCCAAGGATCAGCACCGGGATGCCGGGTACCGAGTACGCCTCGGTCTCAGTCGCCCCGCTCGGCGCGGGCTGCTGAGCCACACTGGCCAGAACGTCTGAAGCCAACTCCGCCACCTCCGCTGGACGCGCGTCGCGTCATGCTAGCATAGTGATATCAGTTTACCCCACCATGCCCCCGATGGCCAGCATCATCAGGGTCGCAGCCGTCGCGCCGGTAAGCCAGCATTTGCGCGGGTGGCGTCGCGAAAGAGTGCCGGGGCCGGGCCGGGCAGCGGTCAGGCAGACTCTGGTAGACATGAGTGCATGACCGGGAACCAGGACACAGGGCCGGACGCCCGGCCCAAGGCGCGCGAACTGAACGAGCTCATCCGCTACACCATGTGGTCGGTGTTCAAGGTCACCTCGCCCGGCGCCCTGGAGGCAGCCGCAGCGCGGGCCGAGAGCGGCAGGCCCGGCCTGGCGGCTGAGGTCAGCGACCTGTGCCAGCACGCGGCGGGCAAGGACGTGATCACCCGCGGCTGCTATGACGTGCAGGGGCTGCGCGCCGATGCCGACTACCTGTTCTGGTGGATCGGCCCGACGGCCGACGACCTGCAGGAGATGTACGCCAGGTTCCGCCGGACCGGCCTCGGCCGGGCTAGCGAGCCGGTCTGGTCGGTCATGGCCCTGCACCGTCCCGCGGAGTTCAACAAGAGCCACGTCCCGGCGTTCCTGGCCGGCGAGGAGCCGAAGAACTACGTGAGCGTCTACCCGTTCGTGCGCTCCTACGAGTGGTACCTGCTCGACGACCCCGAGCGGCGTGAGCTGCTGGCAGAGCATGGCCGGATGGCCCGCGAGTACCCGGATGTCCGCGCCAACACGGTGGCTTGCTTCTCACTCAACGACTACGAGTGGATCCTTGCGTTCGAAGCCGACGAGCTGCATCGGATCGTGGACCTCATGCGCCACCTCCGCGGCGCGCGGGCGCGCCGGCACACCAGGCTGGAGATCCCGTTCTATGCCGGCCGGCGTAAGCCGGTGGACGAATTGCTCGCTGCCCTGCCCTAGGAACCGTCCCGCCGGACACCAGCGCTGCTCGGCGCGGCTCGTCCGCGCCCCGCAGGAAGCCGACGAAGGTGTGCCCGGCCTCTGCCGCCAGCGCCACGACGTCGGCAAATGCCGCATCTGGCTACAGACAGTCGCCGCTCATGTCGTATGAGTAGCGAACAGCCCGCTGCCGTGCAAGGCTGAACGCGGGCTGGCGGGGGCCGGCCCGGATGTGGGGTTTGTCATGACAGCTGGCTGCGAGTCGCCCCTGACACCGGAGCTGGCCCGGCGTCTCGCCGTGGACCTCGCCCCGCACCTGCTGGCGATGCGGGCGGTCACGGCCGGCACCCGATACGCCGAGGCAGCCGCCGGTGCGCCCGAAACTGGCCCGGCCGTCTCGCCGGCTACCCAGATCTTCATCGCCGGAATGCTGGACCGCATCTCGGCCTAGCCAGGCGAGGTACGGCTGACCGGCCCCCGCGTCGTCGAGAGGCAGGAGCGCATGGCAGTGACCACGAGCGCGCTGGGGATGCTGCGGCTGCGGCATCAGGGCCACGGCACGCCGACTCTGTGCCGCACCTGCCCTGACTGCGGCCGGGCGATCCGTGACCGTGAGGTCGCGCGGCTCGGCTTCTGTGACCGGTGCCGGGAATTCACCGGCATGTGCGGTGCCGGTCGCAAGATCGTCTGCCCCGACGTCATGACGATCACGTCGTGGCACTCCCCCTGTACCCAGCTGGGCGCGGCGGCCTGGGAGATCACGCTCGGCACGGGCCAGTGCCGCACCGTGCTGTGTGAGACGCACGACGCGCAGCTGAGGTCGGGCCGACTGCCGTGGGTCAAGCTTGCCGTGCCGCAGCGCCGCTAGGGTCACGAGGAGAAGCCCGGCCGCGCTTGCGCAGGGACGCCGTGCTTGCGCAGGAACTCAGTGCTCGCGCAGGAACTCGGTGAGCCGGGGCAGCGGCCACGTCGTGATCACGTCGTCGGCTGTGAGCCAGCCGCGCTGCGCGGTCGCGACGCCGTATTGCATGTTGTCTAGTTCCGCCGTCGCGTGCGCGTCGCTGTCGACGGCGAACTTCACGCCCGCGTCGCGGGCCGCCCGCAGGTGCGCCGACGGCAGGTCGAGCCTGGCCGGGTGGGCGTTGATCTCCAGTGCGGTGCCAGTCCGCGCGCACGCCCGGAACAGTTCCGGCAGGTCGACGTCCACCGGAGGCCGTCGGCCGATCTTCCGCGTGAGCGGGTGGCCGATGATGTTGACGCGCGGGTTCTCGCAGGCGACGAGGAACCGGCGGGTCATTTCCCGGCGTGGCAGGTCGAAGTGCGAGTGCACGGAAGCGACGCAGAGATCGAAGCCGGCCAGGAAGTCGTCCGGCCAGTCCACGCTGCCGTCGGGCGCGATGTTTAGCTCGGTGCCGTGCAGCAGCGCCATCGGCTGACCGGTGCGCGAGCTGGGTAGGACAGCGGCGTCGTTCCCCACTGCAGCGGACCGGGCGGAAAGCTGTCGCACCCGCTCGCGCTGCGCCAGCATCTTCTCGTCGGTCATCCGCTGCATGGCCAGGTTCGGTGCGTGGTCAGTGATCGCGTAGTACTCGTAGCCGCGGGCGGTCGCCGCCGCGACCATCTCCTCGAGCGACGCCGCGCCGTCGGTGAGGTTTGTGTGGGTGTGCAGGTCGCCGCGGATGTCAGACGCTGCGACCAGCGTCGGCAGCTCGCCGCGCCGCGCGGCCTCGACCTCGCCGGCGTCCTCGCGCAGCACCGGCGGTATCCAGGCCAGCCCGAGTCGGGCGTAGACCTCCTCCTCGGTTCGCGACACGACCAGTTCGCCCGACTGCACGTCGAACAGGCCATACTCCGAGAGCTTGAGCTGCTGCCGGACGGCCAGCTCGCGGATCCGCACGTTGTGCTGCTGGGAGCCGGTGAAGTACTGCAGCGCTGCTCCCCAGCAGTCGAGCGGCACCACCCGCAGGTCGACCTGCAGGCCGCTAGCGGTCCTGATCGACGTCTTGGTGGCGCCCGCCGCGACCACCTCGGCGGTCTCCGGCATGGCGGTCAGCGCCGCCATCAGCGGACCGGAGTCGGCCGCGGCGGCCAGCACGTCGACATCACCGACCGACTCGGCCGCGCGGCGCAGCGAGCCAGCGGGCGCGACCTGCAGGCAGCCGGGTGCCGCACCGACCGCCCCGATGACGGCCGCGGCGGTGCGCGCGGCCACGTTGAGCAGCACCCGGTCGCCGGCGCTCGCCAGCAGTTCCAGACCGCGCAGCAGCTTGTCTGTGCTCTTGGCGCCGAACCCGCGCAGGTTGTCGAGCTGGCCGCCCTCGATGGCGGCGCGCAGCTCGTCGGGCGAGCTGACGCCGAGCTCGCGGTACAGCTGCAGCGCACGGCGCGGCCCAAGCGCCGGGATCCGGGTGAGCTGCCGGACGCCGTCGGGAATGTCCGCGCGCAGCTCCTCCAGCTCGGCAAAGCCGCCGGTCAGCGCGATCTCAGCGAGCTTTGCGGCGATCGACTTGCCGACGCCGGGAATCTGCCGCAGCGCCGTCCGCGTCAGCTCGGACACGTCCTGCGGATGGCCCGCGACGGCCCTCGCGGCCCTGGCGTAGACCCGGGCCCGGAACGGATCGCCGCCAGTCATCACCGTGAGGTCGGCATACTCATCGAGTAGCGCGGCCGCCCGGTCGTTGGCCTCCGACATGGTGCCATTCTGCTCGC
>JASHQA010000038.1 GCA_030037785.1 Streptosporangiaceae bacterium | reverse complement strand
GCTCGTGACAACCTTGCCAGTTCGCCGGCCGAGGTGGCGGCCGCCGGGTCGGCGGCCTGTCGGGCGCGCCGCTCAAGCCGCGTGCGCTCCACGTGCTCCCTCGGCTGCGCGCGAGGATAGGTGACCGCCTCGTGCTCGTGGCGTGCGGCGGGATCGAGACCCCTGATGACGCCTGGGAGCGCCTTGAGGCCGGTGCGACGCTGCTCCAGGCGTACACCGGGTTTGTCTGCGGCGGACCATTGTGGCCACGGCGGATGCATTGTGGCCTGGCCCGGCGCGCTCGCGACGCGGGATTCGCCTCGATCCAGCAGGCGGTGGGTAGTAAGGGTGACAACGGGACATTAGTCTGCATCACCAGCGCGCAGCCGGGCACGGCATGAGAATCAGACACATGACGTTACGTGCTGACGAGATAGCGCATAGCGACGACCAGAGCAATCTGGATCGGTCGTGGGAGCGCCTCACCCGGCCTATCCCCGACGGCGCCATTGCCGGGGATACAGCTGAGTGGGACAGCATCATCTTCGAGATCGAGGCGGCACTCGAGCCAGGCAGAGCCAGACTGCCGGGGCGGCATGCCCGCCGGGGTGCTGCCTGACTCCTGGCGAAGCCCCCGCGTCGTGCGCAACGTTCGCACCGTCGTCTTCGTGACTGATGGATAGCATTGCCAGCACCCTAACCGGCTCAGATCGGAGGTGCAGTCCCGATGGTCCGGCGTCGACGGCTCGCCGCCGAGTTACGGCGGCTGCGCGAGGCGGCGCAGCTGACCTGCGAGGACGTCGCGGCCCGGCTGGGCTGCTCGGCCTCGAAGATAAGCCGGATCGAGACGGGGCGCGTGCTTGTCTCCGCGCGGGATGTCCGCGACCTGCTCGGGATCTACGGCGTGCCAGCGGATCAACGCGAAGGCCTGATGCAGCTGGCTCGCGAGTCCCGACAGAAGGGCTGGTGGCAGGCATACGGAGACAGCGTTCAGGCGCACCTCGCGACTTACCTCGGAATGGAAAGCGCTGCGTCGCAGATCAGGCACTACAGCGTGACTCGCATCCCTGTACTGCTGCAGACCCGGGACTACGCGCGGGAGGTCATCACAGCCGGCCGGGCGGGAAGTTCGGACAATTCATATCCAACTACTCCCGACAGGTCGCTCGAACTGCTGACGCAGCGTCAGCAGCTCGCCTGGTCCAGTCCGCCTACCGCGTGGGCGGTCCTGGACGAGGCGGCCTTGCGCCGTCAGGTTGGCGGTCGGGAGGTCATGCGCGAGCAGGTCGGGCACCTTATCGAGCTGAGCGCGACGAAGACCATGTTCCTGCAGTGCATCCCGTTCGGCAGCGGCGCATACGCCGCCATGGACCTGCCATTTGTCGTGCTGTCCTTTCCGGATCCCGCCGACACCGATGTCGTCTGTGTCGGCTATCCGACCGGGGTCCTGTGGATCGAGGACATGGCCGAAGTCCACCGGTTCGACATTTTCTTCCACCACCTGCAGGCGGCCGCGCTCTCGCTCGATGACTCGCTCGCGCTGATGACGTCTGTGCTGAAGGACCTGTAGCGCCGAGCAGCGGCGGGACCTCTGCCTGGGGTCTGCCATCTTCCGGTACCGACCATCGGAATCGAACACGTGCTCGATGGCGAAGTCGATTCGAGCGCTGCGGTGCCGCGGACGTCGCAGCGGGAAGGTAAGGGGAGGTGGGGTCGCGGTGGCAGACGTGGTCGGTGGCGGGCTCCGCCGCTGGCCGTTCGCCGCTACTCGTGCCGGTCACGTCGGGCTGGCTTGCATGGCCGCGGTGCGCGGCGGGCATACCAGAGAGAAGGAGCCTGAAGATACATGACCCGGATCGATGAGCTCCCTGACGCGGCCGCGACCTGCACTGGCAGCCAGTACCTCGGGGCCGTTCCGGTGGCTGCACTCGATCAGTTGCGGCTGCACGGCGCCGACGTCGGCCTGATCGTCCGGCAGCAGCGAACGGCATCGAAGGACGCTCCGGCATGAGCAGGGCCGTTGGCTGGGCGCTCATCGTCGCTTTTGTGGTGCTGCTGGGCACCCATCCAGCCAGCCTGGCTGCACTCGGGCACCACTTCCTCACGGTGCTGCAGGACGCCGGGAACGAGCTCTCGTCGTTCGTGAGCAGGCTGTAGCCGGGGACAAACCCCGCATGGCACCGCATTAGCTCCGGATTACCGGATCTCCATCAGCCAGCAAGGTGATGAACACATTGCCTGCTCTGTCCTTATACCGGAACAGTACGCACGGTGCTTGCTGGTATCTGGAGCAATTTGGCAACAGGCCGGTGTAGTAGGTAACTCCGCCGATGCTTACCTTTCCGCCCGTATGAGGCAACGCACGGAACTGCACGGTGCTGGCATAGCAGATCTGCCAAGTCCAGATGGCCCGATGGCCAGAGGCCGCGACCGCAGCCGCGCTGATTTCCAGCGTCGCCTTGAACCGGGCACTGCTTTGCGCGACACCGCCAGCGCTGAGTAGGTCGAAGCTGACCGGGTCGGAGGTCAGCGGGTAGCTCCCGCAGGAGTAGCTGATCCCGCCGGCGCCGACTGCGAGGTAGTCGCCTGTGCTGGACGACGTCGCGGAGATCAACCCGTTTGTCGTCGTGGTCGCTACTGACGCAGTACACGGCAGTTTCGAACAGATGACGATGGTGTCCGAAATAGTGAAGTCTGCCGACGTTGCCGAGGCCACATCTGGGTAGCCGAGGATCCCGTTGGCTGTGGTTGTCGCGTCGAGTGTGTATCCCTGCCCTGCCTCGTTGATCGACAGGTTGGAGAAGGACGCAACGCCATCGCCGGCGTTCTCCGTGCGGGTCCCCGAGAGGGTGCCCGGTGGAGTGCCCGGGTTGGACTCGATGCCGACCGTCACCGGCGCGGTCGAATCAGCCACGACCTCGGCCGGGACAGTGTCGCTCAGCACCGCGACTCGCACGGGAGCACTGCCCAGGTCCCCTGAGTTGAACTCAGAGGTGATCGTGTCGTTGACGGCAGTGCTAGCCGGCTGCGCCACGAATGCGAGCGAGCAGCTGCCTGTCACCGCGCTGGCGAGATTCGACGCACCCGCGTTCAGGGCGAAGTCATCACTGTCGTTGTCACCGTCGTTGGTCGCGGTAACTGTCCAGTTGTACGAGCCGGAGACGCACGGCAGTATCGCCGTCACGGACAGCGAGATCGACGCCCCGGGGGCGAGCGACAGGGCGCCGCCGGGAGCGGGCTTGTGCTCGGATCCGGGAGTGCCGATGGTGGCGGAGGTGGCCGGGGACTTGAGACCGGATCCCTGGACAGCGGTGATCTCGATG
The DNA here is from genome assembly GCA_030037785.1 of Streptosporangiaceae bacterium. Classification (GTDB taxonomy): domain Bacteria; phylum Actinomycetota; class Actinomycetes; order Streptosporangiales; family Streptosporangiaceae; genus JAJYUU01. The sequence goes on along the minus strand of JASHQA010000038.1, from coordinate 5,460 downwards.
CCGGTCGGCGCGTCAAGAGTGACGGAATTGAGCGGGTAGCGCGCCGACTGGTTGGTGATCTCGAAGGTGAACGTGGTGGTCGCGCCCGCGCCAGTCGAAGCCGACGACACGGTGGCCGTGAAGCACTGTTGCCTGGACGAGCCGCAGCTACCCGAGCTGGCCAAGGCAACACCGGGGATCGCGAACGTCCCGGCGAGCACCCCTGCGGCCAAAACTCCTAGGCATACTCTGCCGAAGGTGTGATGTGACTTCCGCATCTACTGCCTTTCGTTGACTATGACTCAGCGGACCGCGAGGTAGGGGCACATGGCAGACCACCGCCCCACGCTATTGGCCAGGCGACGCCGGCAACAGGGCAGAATTGCCTATTCTCGCTCGGCGCGCGCTTCGGCTATCGCCCGATGAGCACGCTCATCGCGGCCCGGCCGGTAACCCCGGTGCGAGGGCGCAGGTCGGGGCTGAGTCGTTCATGACTTGTAGACGCGCGACGCAGTCGAGCCGTGCACATCGGCTTTTGGAGTCACGGCCCGGCCGCCATGTCTGGCGTGAACAGCCCGCCAGGCGACTGCAGCGTGAATGAGATTACAAAGCGTAATTACTGCGCCACGTATTGCTAGAACGTGATCTGCAGAGTCCCAATTAAGCGTTTCGCGATGGCTTTTTGTGCGGAAGCGCTTGGTTGCCGCTGCGAGTTCTGGCAGCGTAGTGCGGCGACGGTTCCGGAACCGAGGCCGGTCCTCCGACGCGCGCCCAGTTACGGCATCCGGGCCGACTGTTACTGCGACTCGCTGCCCCGCACCGCAGCGGTCGGCGCTCTGGGCTCCGTGACTGGGCGCTCGGCCGAGGGAAGGACCGCATTGTCACAGCACCGGAGGCGGCCATACGCCCGGCGTCCCAGGCGCAGGAGAGTGGGTGCCTTCCTGGTTGCCGCGTCGGCGGCAACGGTGGCCATAGTGGCCACGGCGCTCGTGGTCATCACCGGTCGGCCGAACTCGCCCACTGACCCGCTCGGTGTGGCCATCGCGGAGGTGCAGACAGGGGGCGTGGGAGCCAGCTTGGAGTTGGAGCGCCAGGAAGTGGTGCAGGAGGTCGCGGCGAGCAACGCATTCAGCCTGACGAGTCCCCCGAAGATCAGCGCGACCTTCCAGCGATGCGTCCAGTCGGCTGTCGGCGGGACCGCGCTGCTGCCTCTCAACTACGCCACCATCGTGAACTTCCTGATCGCGCACGGGTATACGTCGATAGCGGCCGCGGGCATCGCGGGCAACATCTATCAGGAGTCCGGGGGCAACCCCGAGTCTGGCGACGCCGACGCCGGCGGCCTCATCGGCTGGACCCCGCTGCCGAGTGGGTACATCACCGGGAACCCCAGCGCGGATCTGCAGACACAGTTGGAAGGACTGCTGGCATTCAACGATCACCTGGGCGCATTCCTGCCGGCGCTGAACGCGGCCACGACTCCCGCTGACGCGGCCTATGTCTACATGATCGACTTCGAGCGGCCGGGCTTCCCGGCAGCCAGCAACCGGGAGGACGCGGCCATCGCGGTCGCCAACGCCTGCGGCTTCACCTCGTAGCTGAGCCGATTGCCCCTAGCGGGACTTGCGGCCACCGCCTGGATCGGCCCAGCCGCTATTCACTCAGACGCCGGCCGTCGCGCCGCTCGCTGCTGCGCCAGGATCAGATCCGTCAGATCGTCAGCCTCATACAGCGCGAACGGTCCCAGCTCCAGCACCGCCGGCCGAACCCCCGCAGACGCCACCACCACCACCCACGCCCGGCGCCCCTGCGACGAGACCTGCGCATCCTGAACCATGAGCACCGGCACAGCCCTGCGCCTGCGCCGCGCCAGGCCCCGCTCCAGCACCACCCGCTGATTTGTCAGCGTGACGGTCGCAGCCCGACGCCAGAACTCAAACAGGCCCAGGGTGAGCACGTACCAATTCGCCATCACCCGCGGGTTCGGGTGCGCCCGGTAAACGATCTCCTCACCGGAATGAAGCCGAAACGACATACCACGCTGACGCGCCCGCGACCATTCCGGATTACAGCCGCCAGCCTGGGCTCATTGCGGCACGCAACCTCGCCTGGCAAACGCTGAGAAAACTCCCTGCCCGGACAGAAAGCGCTCGCGATCCGCTAGCCTCGCCTATCGTGGCGCTCGTTACCAGCAGCCAGTGGGCCCCCTGCCACTGCTGCGGCAAGTCCTTCCCCTGCACCAGCATGGTCCGCTTCCACAAGCACCCCGAAGACGCACTCTGCATCCCGTGCACAGAGTGGCTCTACACCAGCGGCCGGCCAATCGCCCGTCGGCTCCGTCCCGCCTGGCAGCTCGCCGCCCGCATGCGCGCACTACTCGCCGCCGCACGGTAACCATCGCCGCCCGCAGGTACCTGGGCTCCCGCCCGCCCGGCCAGCGCCAGCGCACCCTGCGTGGGCCCGTCCTGGTCAGTCAACGTCCCGAGGTCCAGGCCACGGGAGAGGACGATCCGCCCGGCGCCGGGCCGACGTAGAAGATCTCGATCACTTCCGGCTCCTCGGCCCACAAGATGAGCCAGCTGCTGCCATCGGGCATGTCCACGGCGAGTGCCCAGACCTTACCAGCGAGGCTTTCCCACCGGGCAGAGTCAGCTTTTGCCTGGCCCGGATCGTCGATCAGTCGCTCGAGCGCGGCCTTCATCCGCTTGCCGGCCTCGTTCGCCTCATCGGCGCGCAGCGTACGGTACGCGGCCAGCGCCTCGTCGCGGAACTGGAGCTGATAGGTCAAAGCTTGTCCGCGTCCAAGGTGACCATTGGCATCGACGAGCCGCCGGACACATGCCCGGCGATCTCCCGCATTAGCTTCGGGTGCTCGCGCCACATGGCTGCCTCCTGCACGGTCATGGCGACCGCGGGGAGGAACACGATGGCGCCGTCGGGCCTGACCGATACGAGGTAGCGGGCGTGCGGTTCGCCGCCGAATCTCCGGAGGTTGGTCCGGCCCCTGTCGTCGAGCTCGACCAGCGAGTCCGGCTCGATACGCTCAGCACTCATGCCCTCTAGCATAACCCACTGGGGGCAAAACCCATTGGGGGCACGTGCGCAGGTCTGCGGTCATGCTCGTCCTGGCCGACTCTGACCTGCGCGGATGTCGTGTCCGAGGGGGGACTTGAACTCTTACTAATCCGGACACACCGGACACCATCTGCAACCGTCGGCATCTGCTCTGACCTGCGCGGACTCGCTAACCTCTGCCTGGTGACCGGAAGCGGCAACCAGCCGCCACCAGCGGCAGCAGTACCGCGCATAGTGCCACAGGCCAGCGGCGTGCCTGGCTGCCAGAGCTCGATCCGATCAGCCAGACGTGCCATGGCCGGTAACGCGGGCCTGTCAGCGGCGCGGGACGGTGAAGTGCCCGCGTCCGATCGCCGACGCGATCAGCCCCTCGTCGCGGAGGATGCCAAGCGCCCGGTCGGCGGTGCCGTTGCTCACTCGTGGGACTACGTCAACATCAGCGGCGTCGAGGTTCACAAGGGCATCACTACCCTCGCGATCGTTCTCCAGGTTCAGGGCGTGACCCCGGTGACGAAGTTCGGTCGGCTCGACAAGGGTCCGGCGAGCGTGTGGGAAGCCCCGAACGCGCTGATGACAAGCGCGAAGGGAGCCGAGGGGGTTGTGGGCACGATCCGGAAGCGGATCGCGGAGAGCCAGCAGTCGGCGGCGGCACCAGCGGGCAGAGCGGATGCAGTAGCACAGCTGACGCAGCTCGCGGAACTGCGCGAAAGGGGTGTGCTCTCTGATGACGAGTTCCAGACGATGAAGGCCAGGATCGTCACGGGGCACTAGGCGTTAGGCGTGCTCCGCTCCAGCCATCGGCTCGTAAGGACCGTGCTGGCGCTCGAGGGCGGCTCCCATGGGCCGGGCGGCTCGCAGGATCGACACTCATCGTCTTCACGGTGTTCCACGTGCTCACGGACCCGGTCGGCGTGGCCGGGTCCGCGCACGGCCTGCTCGACGGCCTGGGCGATGAGGCCTCGTCGCTGTCCTCGTTGGTTTCCGGCCTGAAGGGGGTCCCTGATGGTCACCGTCATCTTCGGAAGCGGCCCAAGCGTTGCGCCTTTTCTGTAGGCGCTCCTCGCCATCCAGGCTCCTGTTGCTGATCTGGCTCGTAAGCGCCCTGGCCTCCGCCGTCCGCAGGTACACCGCGCGGAGCACCGCCGAGGTCAGCGGGTTATGTAGCACCACCGGGTTCAGGACGGTGGTGGATCTGTATTCCCAGCAAGGCGAAGTGCATGTCTTCCCAGGCGCGGGTCCTGGCGTCCACGCGCAGGTCCTTACCGGCGCGGCCAGTACCGGCGCAGCATCGGTGCTGCGCTGATCGCCTAGCAGTAAGCCGGTCAGTCCTCGGGCGCGGTCAGCTTTTTGCTGGCTCGCTCGGCGTCCACAATGGTCGGCTGGGTCAGGAGCTGGTCGAGCAACGCCCAGAGCCGCCGGGATCGTAGGCTCTGGGAGCTGGGCAGCGGGGGCACGGGAATGTCTGGGCCGAGCTTATGGATCCGATGCGCGCGATCAGTCTTGAGAGTCACCGGGATGTCCGGCCAGCGTGTTTGCAGGTTGGGAATGACCTCGAAGCTGAGCACGCGGTTCACCTGCTGCAGCCTTCCGTCCCAGCGGAACCCCAAGAGCACCGGAGGGCGCTTGGGCCAGTTCTTGCCGAAGGGATGAAAGTAGACGCGCTCGTCTGTCACGAAGTCACGGAAGCTGCGCGAGCCACCGTCGGGATGGCCGCGCGACACGGACACTACGTACACCCACTGCTCGGCGGGATCTCTCACGGCGGTCGCTCCTGCTAGGTAGCTACTGAGCTGGTCGAGCCAGAGACGCTCGGACGAGCGCGCCGCCCTACGGGCAGCGAGCAGGCCCGCGCGGAGTGAGTCCCAGGGCAGGTGCGCCACCGGGACACCGCTGACGTCACTGGGGAGGGTGCGGGCAGCCCAGTCGGCTGACGAGTCCGACAGTGACACGATGAGCGCCTTGCCGCTTGCTGCGAAGCGGCCCGCGTATTTGGCGAGTTGCGTCTCGCCTGGCACCAGCCAGCCCTTCTTTGCCTCGACGATGATGAGCGCGTCATCAGTGCGAAGCTCAAGGTCTGTGCGGCCTTGGTCATCGGCGACCTCTAGCGATGCGTCGATGTCGGCCGGAGCAGTGCCAAGGCCCAGGCGCTGCCAAAGGTCAGCGACCAGCGCAGGGGAATGACTGAGCGTCCAGCCGAGGGCTGCAGTGAGATCGATTTCGCCGCGGCCGAGCAGGTCAAAGACCGATGGCGCGTCATGTCCGTAGCGCGAGAGTGTCACTTCCGAGAGTCCACCTGTTCGTTGGTTCCGCGCGCGGCGACCGTCTGACTTGCTGGATTGACGCGGAGGTCGCCGCACAGGTTGACAATGGGCTCGCGCCGAGGCTGGACGCGCCAGGGCGCGTGGG
>JASHQA010000037.1 GCA_030037785.1 Streptosporangiaceae bacterium | reverse complement strand
GGCCAGCACCGCCAGGCCGTAGGTACCGATCTTGTTCGCCACGCTGCCGTCGGCGGCGATCCGGTCGGCGCCGGTGAGCACGAGGTCGACCTGTCCGGACGCGAACAGCGACCCGGCTGCGCCGTCGGCGAGCACCGAGTGCGGGATGCCAGCCCGGCGCGCTTCCCAGGCCGTCAGCCGGGCGCCCTGCAGCAGCGGCCTGGTCTCGTCCACCCAGAGCCGCGCCAGCCGCCCGGCCCGGTGCGCGGCCAGGATGACGGCAAACGCGGTGCCCGCACCCGCCGATACCAGCCCCCCGGTGTTGCAGTGCGTGAGGATCCTGGCGCCGGGGGGCACGAGGCCGAGCCCGTGCCGGGCCATGGCGGCGCTGGCCGCCGCGTCCTGCTCAGCGATTGCGTGCGCTTCGGCCAACGCGGCCCTGGCGGGTTCGTTCTGGATGGGAACGGGGCCGTCTCCCCTCGCGGCCGCCCGCCAGGCCGCCAGCGCCCGCCGAACACCCCAGCCGAGATTCACGGCCGTCGGCCGGGCCGCGGCGATCGTCGTGGCAGCGGCCTCGACGTCGTCGCCGCGCATCGCGGCCAGCCCGACCCCGAATGCCCCGGCCACGCCGAGCAGCGGCGCCCCGCGCACGACCAGGCGGCCGATGGCATCCACGAGTTGCGGGACGTCAGTGCAGGTCAGATACGTCTCTTCGGCCGGCAGCCTGGTCTGGTCGAGGAGCACGATGGCAGGCCCGTCCGGCGGGTCCAGCCACCGCAGCGCAGTCATCTCGGCTGCCATGGTCCCCTGGTCGCCGGGCGCACCCCCACGTCGGTCTTGCTGGTGGTCACCTCCCGAGTGTCCTGCAACGGCGGGACCGCCGCCACTCCACCGCCGCTCCGTGGCGGTTCGTCCCGGCGCAGCCGCGCTCACGACCCCTGCCGCCACGACTCCAGGTAGCGCCGCTGCTCCTTGGTGAGCGTGTCGATCCTCGTGCCCAGCGAGGCCAGCGTGAGGCTCGCGACTCGCGCGTCGATCTCCTCCGGAACGTTGAGCACCCGGCCCACCGTGGCAGCGCCGTCACCCGCCCGCTCTCCCCCGGCGTCGGCGAGCCAGGCCAGCGCCAGCGCCTGCACCGCGAACGAGGTGTCCATGACCGCGGCCGGGTTACCCTCGCCCGCCACGAGGTTGACGACACGGCCCTCGGCCAGCAGGATCAGCCGCCTGCCGTCGGCGAGCACGTATTCGTCGGCATACGGCCGGACGCCGCGGTTTACCTCGACGGCGAGCGCGGCGAGCGCGGCAACATCGATCTCGACGTCGAAGTGGCCAGCGTTGGCCAGCATCGCCCCGTCGGGCAGCGCAGCGAAGCCGACCGTGCTGAGCACGTCGCGCGACCCGGTTGCGGTGATGACGAGCTCCGCCAGCGGTATCGCCGCACTCATCGGCAGCACTCGGAAGCCCTGGAGCAGCGCACCGAGCGCGCGGACCGGGTCGACCTCCGTGACGATCACCTGGGCGCCGAGCCCCCTGGCCCGTTCCGCGATGCCCGAGCCGCACGGCCCGAAGCCAGCCACGACGACCGTCTTGCCCGCGACCAGGGTGTTCGTGGCGCGCAGGATCCCGTCAAGCACCGACTGACCGGTGCCGTACTTGTGGTCGACGATCTGGCCGATCGCCGACCGCTCGGCGACGACGACCGGGAATCGCAGCGACCCGGCGACGGCCATCCGGCGCAGCCGCGCGGCGCCGCTCGACGTCGCCTCAGATCCTCCGCGCACCCGGCCGGTCAGCTCGGCGCGGTCCTCGTGCAGCGTGTTGACCAGGTCGCAGCCGTCGTCCATCACCAGATCGGGCCCGTAGTCGAGGACCCGGTGGATGTGCTCGTAGTACGTCGCGCGGTCCACTCCAGACCTAGCCTGCACGGTGACCCCAGGCTCTGCGGCCAGCGCGGCGGCGATGTCGTCCTGCGTCGACAGCGGGTTCGACGCGGCCAGGTGCACCTGCGCACCACCCGCCGTCAGCGTGCGGATCAGCACCGCCGTCTCGGCCGTGACGTGCAGGCAGCAGGCGATCGTCAGCCCGGCGAACGGCCGCTGCTCGGCGAAGTCTGCGCGCAGCATGCCGAGGACCGGCATCGCGCGCTCAGCCCAGGCAATCCCGGGCTGGCCCGCCAGCGCCAGCCCGGCATCGGCGATGTCGGACGACGGCCCGCCACCCTGCGGTGCCGCCTCGGGGGAACGGCCCGGAGCATCCCCCGGCGGTGCCGGCTCGGGGGAACGGCCCGGAGCATCCCCCGGCGGTGCCGGCTCGGGGGGGCGACCCCCCGAGCCGGTCCGCGGGTCAGTACCGGTAGTGGTCCGGCTTGTACGGGCCATCGACCGGCACCCCGATGTAGGCGGCCTGCTCCTTGGTCAGCACGGTGAGCTTCGCGCCGAGCGCGTCCAGGTGCAGACGGGCGACCTTCTCGTCGAGGTGCTTCGGCAGCACGTGCACGCCGAGCGCGTACTCGTCGGTCTTCGTGAACAGCTCGACCTGCGCGATGACCTGGTTGGTGAAGCTGTTCGACATGACGAAGCTCGGATGCCCGGTGGCATTGCCGAGGTTCAGCAGCCGGCCTTCCGAGAGCACGATCACGGCGTGCCCGTCGGGGAACGTCCACTCGTCGACCTGCGGCTTGATGGTCGTCCGCTTGATTCCGGGCAGCCGGGCTAGGCCGGCCATATCGATCTCGTTGTCGAAGTGGCCGATGTTGCCGACGATCGCCTGGTGCTTCATCCGGCTCATGTCCTCGGCGGTAATGATGTTGTAGTTGCCGGTCGCGGTGACGAAGATGTCAGCGGTCTCCACCACGTCCTCGAGCGTCGCGACCTGGAAGCCGTCCATCGCCGCCTGCAGCGCGCAGATCGGGTCGACCTCGGTCACGATCACCCGCGCGCCCTGGCCCCGCAGCGACTCAGTGCAGCCCTTGCCCACGTCGCCGTAGCCGCAGACGACCGCGACCTTTCCGCCGATCAGCACGTCCGTGCCCCGGTTGATGCCGTCGACCAGCGAGTGTCGGCATCCGTACTTGTTGTCGAACTTTGACTTGGTAACGGAGTCGTTCACATTGATCGCCGGGAACCGCAGGCTGCCGTTCCGGGCCATGTCGTACAGCCGGTGCACGCCGGTCGTGGTCTCTTCGGTGACGCCCTTGAGGCCGGCCGCCATGGCCGTCCACTTGCCCGGCGTCTGCGCCAGCGACGCGGTCAGCGCGGCGAGGATTACGCGCCACTCCTCCGGGTCGTCGTCCCTCGCAGCCGGGACCGCGCCCGCCGCCTCGAACTCCGCGCCCTTGTGCACGATCAGCGTCGCGTCGCCGCCGTCATCCAGCAGCATGTTGGGACCCGTCTCGCCTTCCCAGGTGAGTGCCTGCTGGGTGCACCACCAGTATTCCTCGAGCGTCTCGCCCTTCCACGCGAACACCGGGGTCCCGGCGGGGTTCGCCGGGGTGCCATCCGCGCCGACCACGACCGCCGCGGCGGCGTGATCCTGGGTAGAAAAAATGTTGCACGAGGCCCAGCGGACCCTGGCGCCGAGAGCGACGAGCGTCTCGATCAGCACGGCGGTCTGCACGGTCATGTGCAGCGACCCGGTGATCCGGGCACCGGCCAGTGGCTGGGCGGCTGCGTACTCCGCCCGCACCGCCATCAACCCTGGCATCTCGTGCTCGGCGAGCCGGATCTCGCGCCGGCCGAAGTCGGCAAGCGACAAGTCGGCGACCTTGAACGGAAGTGCGTCGGACATGCAAGCTCCTTTGAGTTTCACGCTGCTGGCAGGCGCTGTAACGGCGCCACAGGACGACGCTAGGGCAGCCAGGTAGCCGAATGCACGCTCACGGCCATGTTTCTGACAAGAGAATGTTAGATTAGGACCGTGCGCATCACCGATGCCGCCCGACGGCTGGACATGACCCCGCGGATGCTGCGATATCGCGAGTCGCTAGGCCTGTTGCCGTCGCTCCGTCAAACCGCCAGGCGGCCAGCCGGGCGGCGGCCCGCGAGGACGGCCGAGCCCGCGGCAGCGGGCCTGCACCGGCAGTTCACCGACGCCGACCTAGCCGCCGTCGCGCTCGGCGTCTCGCTGGAGCGACGATACGACATCAGCCCGGCGGCGCTCGCCTTTGGCATCCGCGTGCTGGCGGACCCGCGGGTCCGCGCCGACGTGGCCGAGTTTGGCCGGCGCATCGGCCGCATCCAGCCGCCACCCGTGCGGGCGCTGGACTTCGAGCAGGAACGGGCGCAGCGCCTGCTCCGCCTCGGCGAGACCGCGCCGGTTCCGGGCGCCGCGCGCCGGCTCGCACCAGGACTCGCGGGCGGCGCCGGCCGATAACCTGATCATCGTGCCCACCGCGGCCAGAGACGGTCAGACGTGGCGCGTCGGCACCAGCGGCGAGGTCGCCTGGATCGATGACGGCACGTCCGTCGGCATGACCATCGGCGCCGCCATCCCAGCGGTCTTCGAGGCGTACGCCACGCTCGTGCTGCCGGACGACCGCGAGCAGCAGGACCGGCACGATCGGGCGATACTCGCGGTGCTGAGGCGCAACTCGGGGGACCAGCCCTGGTGGCTCGGATATCTGGACACCGGAGTGGACGACGTCGTGTTCCCCGACTCGCCGATGGTGACGTTGTACGCCGGCTGGCGCTACGTGCTGGTCGAGGCGGGGCCGGAGCAGGCGGCTACCTGGCGTCGGCCACCCGGCGAGATCAGATCCGCGACGGCGTGGTCCAGCATCACGGCGGTCGCGTCAACGGACGCCACCCGGACCGCCCGCCCCGCAGCGGACGCATCCCTCGCGGGCCAGGCCAGACCGGCGTGGCCCTTCTCGAAGGGAGCCTTGCCGGACCTGATGTTCCCCGCCGACCAGTCCTGGCTGCTCTCCACCTTGTGGGACGACGACTGGACCTGTCTGGGCGGACCCGCCCGGCTCGTAGCCGACGTGCTGCGCCACCCCGACCTGCAGGCCCGGCAGGTCAGCCCTGGCGAGGACGCCACACCGCCGGGCCACAAGGCGTTCTGAAGCCCCTAACCTGGGGTGGTGATCCTGCACGAGCTCTCGCGTGCGGATGCGCGGCGTATCGCCGTGCGGGCTCAGCTGCTGGCTGGCAGCCGGCCAGCAGGACTCCTGGCCCTGGTACGCGGTCTGACCGCGCTGCAGCATGACCAGACGGCGGCGGTCGCGCCGAACGCCGATCTCATTGCCTGGAGCCGGCTCGGATCGTCCTACTCACCGGGCGAGCTCGCCGTCGCGCTCAGGGACCGTACGCTGATCGAACTGCGCGGGATGATCAGGCCCGCCGAGGATCTGGCGCTCTATACCGCGGACATGGCCGAGTGGCCGGGACCAGAGCCGTTGCGCGGCTGGCAGCAAGTCAATCTGGCGTGGCTGCAGGCCAACGACGCCTGCCGGCTCGACATCCTGCACCGGCTCGGCTCCGATGGCCCCCTTGCAGCGCGCGACTTGCCAGACACCTGCGCGGTGGCATGGAAGTCGACCGGCTGGACCAACAACCGCAACGTCTCGGTGCTGCTAGACATCATGGTGCGCCGAGGCGAGGTCGCGATGGCCGGGTGGCGAGGGCGCGACCGCCTGTGGGACCTGGCCGAGCGCGTATACCCGGACGAGCCGAGCGTGCCGGTGACGGAAGCGCGGCGTCGCCGCGACGAGCGGCGGCTGCGGGCTCTCGGCATCGCCCGCGCGCGGGGGCCGGACTGCGGCGCCGAGCCGACTGGCGTGGGAGAGGCGGGCGAGCCGGCCGTCATCGAAGGCGTCAAGGGCCAGTGGCGGGTGGACCCTGCCCTGCTCGGCCAGCCGTTCTCGGGGCGCGCGGCGTTGCTGTCGCCGCTCGACCGGCTCGTCTTCGAGCGCAAGCGGATGACCGAGCTCTTCGAGTTCGACTA
>JASHQA010000370.1 GCA_030037785.1 Streptosporangiaceae bacterium | reverse complement strand
CCGCCGCGCTGGCGGCTGGCGCATCGGCCTCGGCGGCCGGGCTCGCCGCATCGGTCATCGCGCTCGCGCCTGCGGTCTCGGCCGCGACGCGAGCGTCGCGGCCGAGCTGCGTAGCCGCGCTGCCGCGGCGGTCGAGGTCCCGGCCGTGATCGGAGAACGTCGGGTGCTGCCGGGAGCCAATGGGCGTCACGGTCGCGGTAGGCCGGCTGCGGTCGGCGAAGGTGATAGCTGCCCACTCGTCGGCCGGCAGGCAGAGCCGGATGGCCTGCTCGTCGTCCGGGATGACGTGCCGCCGTCGCGGGTCATAGATCCATTCCGCGACACCCATCCGGCCCGCCACGGTGAACTGGAGCTGGACTTGCCAGTTGCCATCCGGTCGCTTGCGCGAGTCCCAGTCGGTGCTCTCCGCGTGCGCGACCCCGCTGAGCCGCTCCGCGACGACGTCGCCGAGCCGCGGGCCGGGACCGGACTCGCCAAGCCCGCGGATAGTCGCTCGCTGCGCCTGCTCCGCCTGGTACTGGCGTTCGGCCAGTATCGGTCCCTCGAAGCGGCGAATCCGGTCCGGCGGGATGCCCGCCGCGTCGGCTATCTCTTCTGCCGTCTCGCCAGCGCGGATACGGTCCTGGATCTCCTTGGGTCGCAACGGATTCTCCACTTCGATCTCGTACTGCGCGAGCCGCGAGAACTGACCCTTGGCCACCGTCCTCAGCCGGTCGTCTATGGGTAGCAGGAATCTGTCGCTTCGCCCCGGCACGGCGAGGATGGCATAGCTGCCGTCCTCGCTGACTGCGACGAGGCGCAGTTCCTGCATGAGCGTCCCTCCTGCGGCTGGCCGACCGCGCGAGGTGTCGACGGGCCTGCCGTGACCGAGTCTGCCGGCATTACCGCTGACAGGCCAGCACCGCGCCCGGCATGTCCGGAGACAGGTCGGCTGGACCGCATTGCCTGCGCATGTCCGCAGGGAATGACCAGCGCTGACGGCAATGTAGCCACCATAAGGCCGGCTAGGTATGCCGCTGCCGATAATCGCGCCGGTTGCCCGGCAACGCCGCACCGCGCTGGGGTGTGCGGCTAGCCCGCGCCGAGGCGGTATAGTCGGTACAAGAATGTTCGGTCACAGAACTATATTGACGGAGGCTCCGCGACCGCCTGCGGTCCGCGAGCACCCGTGGGCGCCTTGGCTAGCCGTGGCCGTGGTCTGCTTCGGCGCGTTCATGGGTCAGCTCGATGCGAGCATCGTCACCCTGACGTTCCGGCCGATGGAGCGCGACTTCTCGGCGCCACTGGCGGCTGTGCAATGGGTGTCGCTCAGCTACCTCCTGGTGCTGGTGGCGCTGCTCACGCCCGCTGGCCGAGTCGCCGATGCCGTCGGCCGCAAGCTCGTCTACACCTACGGCTTCGTGGTCTTCACGGTGGCCTCGGCGGCCTGTGCCTTCGCGCCGTCGCTGGGCGTGCTGGTGGGCTGCCGGGTCATCCAGGCGGTCGGCGCGGCGATGCTGCAGGCCAACAGCGTGGCGCTGGTCACCACGAGCGCACCGCCGGGGCGGATGCGGCTCGGGCTCAGCATCCAGGCGGCCGCGCAGGCCATCGGCCTTGGTCTCGGGCCGACGCTCGGCGGCCTGCTGACCCAGACCGTGGGCTGGCGCGCCGTGTACTGGATCAACGTGCCGGTCGGGTGCCTGGCGATCGTGGCTGGACGCTACCTGCTGCCGAGGACGCGGCATCGCAGCCCGGCCGGAACCTTCGACGTGCTGGGGGCGATCCTGCTCGCGACCGCGAGCACGGCGCTGCTGGCCGCCTTGTCGGTAGTCGGCGGGCTCTCGGCACCCGGCTGGCTGGCCTGGCTCATGGCGGTGCTCGCGGTGGCTGCGGGGGCGGCTTTCGCGGTCCGGCAGCGGCGTGCAGCCTGCCCGCTGGTACCACCGGCGCTGCTGCGGTCGCCGCGCATCACGCTGGGCCTGGCGGGCGCCTGCCTGGGCTACCTGGTGCTGTTCGGACCGCTCGTGCTGGTGCCCCAGGTGCTAGCCGGTCACGACAGCGTGCTGCGCACGGGCCTGATCCTCTCTGCGTTGCCGGCCGGGTTCGGCGTCGCGGCGCTGACCGCTGAGGCGGTCTTCCCGGCGAGGGTGCGCAACCGAACCAGGGGCGCACTCGGCGCGAGCACGTGTGCAGTGGTTCTGGTTATGCTCGTGTTCATGGCTACTTCATTGGTAGGAATAGTGGCGCTACTGGGTCTCGCCGGCTTGTGCCTCGGTGTCTTCGTGCCGGCCAACAACGCGCTGGTCATGCGGACAGGCACGGCGAGCACGGCCGGGACACTGGGCGGCTTGGTCAATATGGCTCGGGGCATCGGAACGACGCTCGGCATCGCGCTCGTCACGCTCGCGCTGCACGTGAGCGTTCCATCCGGCGGTCGTCCGGATGGGACGCTGCCGTGGGTGCTGCTCGCCGCGGCCGCGGCGGGCGCCGCGGTGATCGTCGGGATCATCCGCCCGTTGCCGGAACCGCTGGACAGCGCGGACCCGGCCGGCCCGGCGGCTGCGGAGCACTCCGGTGCGTTCGGCTAACGGGGGCGGTCCGGCGCGCGATCCCGCTACCGCGCCGGCCGGGCTCGAACTGGCAGACGCGGTGTCCCGGCTCCGCCGCGCGATGCGCCGGTCAGCGCGCTCCCGCGGAGCCGGGGGGTCGCTCCCCGGTGGGCTCTCGGTTGCCCAGCTGGAGTTCCTGTCCTGCCTGGCGGAGAACCCGGCGGCGCGGCCAGGCCAGGTGGCCCGGCTGCTCCGGTTGGCGCCCAGCTCGGTGGCCACCCTCGTGAACGGGCTCGCGAGGATCGGCCTGGTGGTCCGCACCGGGGGTGTCACCGACCGGCGCACCGCGGTACTCGAGCTGACCCCGGCTGGCCAGGAGGTGCTGGCTGACTGGCAAGGCCTCAACGCACAGATCCTGGCGGCGGCGCTTATCGCGTTGCCAGGGTCGAGCAGGCGCAGCCTGCACGCGTCCTTGCCGGCCCTGCGCCAGCTGACGTCGGCCATCGACGCTCTCGCCGATGAGACGCAGCCCGCAGTGCCGGCCGGCCGGGCCGCAGCGGGCGAGCGGGCCGCCGCCCGCGGCTGATGCACACCAGTCGGCGGCCCGCTGCTCAAGTGCGCGGCCAGCCCACCGGGCCCGTTCCCGTAAGATCCCAGGTCATGCGCATCGATGGGGTGTACGGGGCGGTCGGCAGGTTCTGCGTCCGGTTCCGCTGGCTGGTGGTGCTGGTCTGGATACTCGGCGCCATCGCGGCGGCGACGCAGCTGCCTGCGCTGTCAAACGTCACCCAGGGCAACAACGAGAAGTTCCTGCCCGCCAGCGCGCCGAGCGCACAGGCCGCCGTGCTCGCTGCTCCATTCGGCACTGGCAACAGCGAGCCCATCCCCGTCGTCGCGGCGACCAGCAGCGGGTCGCTCACGCCGGCCGACATCGCCGCGCTTGACCACCTGCAGGCCAGGCTCGCGACGGTGGCTGGCATCGCCAGGGTCATCAACGCCGGCCGGTCGCCCGACGGGGAGGCCGAGCAACTCGTCGCCATGGCCAGGCTCGCCGGAAGCGGGAACCCCGACTATGCCAAGGACCTGATCGACGGGCTGCGCGCGCAGATCGTGGCCGCGCACCTGCCCGCGGGCCTGAGCGCGCACGTCACGGGCGACCTGGCGGTTCAGGTCGACCAGCAGAACGAGGCCGGCGGCACGAGCAACCGAGTGCAGGCGCTGTCGGTGCTGTTCGTCATCCTGCTGCTGGTCTGCATCTTCCGGTCGGTCACGCTCGCTATCACGACCGTGCTGCCCGCGGCGCTGTCGGTGACCATCGCCGGCCCGCTGGTGGCCGAGGCCGCCGCGCACGGGCTGCAGGTGTCGCCGATCGCCCAGCTACTGCTGATCGTGCTGGTGATCGGCGCGGGCACGGACTACGGGCTGTTTCTGGTGTTCCGCGTCCGTGAGGAGCTGCGGGCCCGTGAGCACGGCACCGGCGCGGAGCTTCATCCTGGTACGACGGGCACCGCCCGCAGCGTGCTGGCTGACCTCGCGCGACCGCGACCGCCGGCCGCCGCCGCAATTGTCGAGGCGGTCACCAGGGTCGGCGAGTCGATCAGCGCGTCCGCGGCGACCGTCATCGCGGCGATGCTGACGCTGCTGCTCGCCAGCTTCTCCTTCTACTCCGACCTGGCGTGGCCCTTCGCCATCGCGGTCGGCGTCATCCTGCTCGCCGGGCTGACCCTGTTGCCGGCCCTGCTCTCGGTCCGGCTGTCGCTGCTCGCGGTGAAGCGCTCGCTGTTCCAGGCGCTGTTCGGTCGCCCGAAGCTGCTGCCGTGGAGCATCCAGGGCACCGGGCGTACCGGCGTGTGGGGCCGGGTGGCCGGCCGGATCGTGCGGCACCCGATCCCGACCCTGGTCGCGGGCGTCGTGTTCTTCGGCGGGCTGTCGTTCGCCGTGCTCGGCTACACCTCAGGTGGCTTCGGCGGCACCACCTCGCCGCCCGCCGGCAGCGACTCGGCGGTCGGCGCGGCGCTGCTGGCCAAGCACTTCCCGCAGTCGTCGGCCAACCCGACCAGCCTGATCTTCAGGTTCCCGCGGCCTGTCTGGGCCGATGCGGCACCGCTCGCGAAGGCGACGGCCGAACTGCGCGCGACCGGGCTCTTTACTCAAGTCGCTGGCGCGCTGAACCCGGTCGGCGGGACCAGCCTGACGGCGGCGCAGTACCAGGGTCTGTACAGCGAGCTCGGGCCGCCCGGAAAGCTGCCCGCGACGCCGACGGCGGCCGACCTGCACGGCGGTCTTATCCCGGTCGGAGCGTACGACCTGTACCGCGTGACCGCGAACTTCGTCAGCCCGGACGGCCGGACCGTGCAGTTCTCGACCGGCTTGCACGCCGATCCAGCTAGCACTGCGGCGATGAACGAGATCCCGGCCGTCAGGGCGGCCACCACGTCGATTCAGAAGTCCGTCGGCGCCACCGCATCAGGCGTGGCCGGCGAGGCGCCGGCCCTCAAGGACATCAGCAGCATTTCCACCAGTGACCTCAAGCACATCATCCCGGTCGCGATCCTGGCCATCGGCATCCTGCTGGCGCTCGTGCTGCGCAGTCTCGTGGCGCCGCTGTACCTCATCGCCTCCGTCGGGGTCTCCTATCTGGCCGCGCTCGGACTGTCCGTGCTGGTCTTCATCAAGGCAGGGGGCAGCGGCGGGCTGGTGTTCTTCATGCCGTTCCTGATGTTCATCTTCCTGCTCGCGCTCGGGGAGGATTACAACATCCTGGTGATGACCCGCATCAGGGAAGAGGCGCACCGGCTGCCGCTCCGGCAGGCGGTGGCCAAGGCGGTCGGGGTGACCGGCACCACCGTGACGTCGGCTGGCCTGGTGCTCGCGGGCTCATTCATTGTGCTCACGTTCGCAGCGGGCAGCGGGTCGGGCGCGAGCCAGATTCGTGACATCGGCCTTGGCCTCGCACTCGGCATCCTCATGGACACCTTCCTGGTCCGCACCCTGCTGGTGCCGTCGACGGTGGTGCTGCTCGGCAGGTGGAACTGGTGGCCATCGCGGCTGCGCCAGGACCAGGCTGCGGACCACGACGGCGTGCCGGTGGGCGAGGTAGCGGCCGCCACGGCCGGAGACGTCCCCTAGCGGGCGGTCGCGGTGGGGGCGCAACGGTCGCGGATGGCGCGGATGGCACGGGTGGCGCGGATCTCGGTCGTCGTCCCGGTGCACGGCGTGGCCGAGTTCCTGCCGTGCTGCCTGGACTCCATCCTGGCCAGTGGTGAACCTGACCTTGAGGTGATCGCGGTCGATGACGCCTCGCCCGATGCCGCCGCGCAGATCCTGGCCGGCCGAGCCGCCGCCGACCCCCGGCTCCGGGTGATCACTCTGGACCGCAACCTCGGCCAGGGACCCGCCCGCAACGTGGGCCTGGCGGCAGCCGCGGGGGAGTACGTCTGGTTCGTGGACGGAGACGACGCGCTCGCCGACGGTGCGCTCGCCGCGGTCAGTGCCGCGCTGGCGGCGGTCGAGCCGGACGTGTTGCTGGTCGACTGGCAGACCTGGCACGGTCCGGCTGGCCACGCCGAGCCGAACCCCGGCCGCGCGCTGCTGCGCGAGGTGCCGGCCCGCGGCTGCACGCTGGCAGCACAGCCGCGGCTGATCAACCTCACCATGACGGCGTGGAGCAAGCTGTACCGGCGCGACTTCCTTCGCGGCCTCGGCGTGAGCTTTGCCGCGGGCATTCACGAGGACATCCCGGTGACGTGCGCGGCGCTGCTGTCGGCCGACCGCATCGGCGCTGTGGACCAGATGTGCTATCGCTACCGGCGTCGACCGGGCTCGGCCATGACCACCACGAGCCGGCAGCACCTGGCGGTATTCGATGCCTACCGGCGGGTGTTCGAACTGCTGGCCCAGCGGGATGCGGCAGGCCAGCCGGTCAGCGACGCGGTGCGGGCCGCCGTCTTCGAGCGTGCCATCTGGCACTACACCAGCGTGCTGGAGACGACCGGCCCCGGTGTTGGCAGGCTGGGGCTGCCCGGCCTGGTGCCGCGACGCGACCGGCGGCGGTTCTTCCGCCGCATGCACGAGGACTTCGTGCGCTACCGGCCCGCTGGCTACCGGCACCCGCGCGGCCCGCGCGGCGCCAAGCTGCGGCTGGTCGAGCGAGACGCCTACCTTGCTTACTCGGTGCTGGAACCGCTGAACCAGGCCAGGGTCGCGCTCCGCCGACTAGCCAGCCGCGACCCGCGCAGCCGAGTGGACGACGGCGTCGCGCGCTAGCTGGCAACCAGGCTCTCGAGCCGCTCAATTCGCGCCAGCACGGGCGCCAGCTCGCCCCGGATGGTCGCCGCGATCTCGGCGGTCTGACCGGTCGCAGCCGGGCTCGCGGCTCGCTGCGCTGCGGCACCGGCGCCGTAGCCGGCCAGCGCTGCCGCAACCGTGCGCCTGGTCACTCGCAGATCTGCCCCGAGCATGCGCAGCGCGTGTCCGGCCACGCCGTCTGGCTCGGCGACCAGGCCGAGCAGCAGGTGTTCAGTCCCGATGTAGCTGTGCCCGAACCCGGACGACTCATTGATGGCCAGCTCGAAGACGCGGGCTAGGTCGCCGCTCAGCCGGTCGGCGCCGCCTGTCGGCAGGGGCGCGCGACCGACTGCGGCTGCGGCTGCGGCTGCGTCCGCCGTCCGGCGATCGAGCTCGGCGCGCAGCTGCGGCACGGTGATGTCGAGCGCGCCGAGCACGCGGACGGCCAGGCTGTCGCGGTCGTCGAGCAGCGCGCGCAGCACGTGCTCGACGTCGAGCTCCGCCAGCCCGTCAGCCCCAGCTGCAGCCGCTGCGGCCTGAAGGATCCGCGTTGCCCGCGCCGTGAACGGCAGGGTCGGCGTTCCCGCTGGCACGTCACGGGCCGGGCTGGCTGCGATCTCCCTGATCGAAGTCACGCGCCGGACCGCCTGTTCCAGCGCGCGCTGGCACACGGCTGACACGGGCACGCCTGCGTCCTTCACCGCGTCCGCTAGGTCGTCCGGCAGGTACACGTTGATCTTTGGCATAACCCCTATCTAACCCCATAATGGTTAGATCAGCAAGCGCGCTGCGCCCGCAGTGCGAGTAGTCGACGACGAAACCGGCCGGGCTTCGCGGCGATAGCGGCCCGCGACTGAGCCATGGGGGAGTCGGCCGCGGATCGGCGGCGACGGCTCGACCGGGTCATGGCAACCGGTCGGTGAGCTGAGCCGAGTCAGCCGGTGAGCTGAGCCGGCGGTCGGTGAGCTGTGGCCGACCGCTCGTGAGTGATGCCGACCGGTCGCCGGTGTCGTGACGACCGGTCGGTGGGCTGTGGCGACCGCTCGTGCACCGTGGCGACCGCTCGCGTGCAATGCCGACCTGTTGGTGGGTTCAAACGTGATAAAACAGGCAGAATTTCAGCAACAGCGGTCGCCATAGGTCGGCAACGGTCGCGGTAGGCGCGTAGCGGTCGCGGTGGGCCCGCCGAGCGGTCACCTCGGGCGCGCAAGGGTCGTGGTGGGTCGCCGCGGGCCCGGCCGACCGGTCACCATCGGTTTGGCGGGCCGGTCGTACGCCGCCGCGGCGGTGTCAGGCGTGGCCACCGCCGCGGCGGCGCGGCCACGGCTGCGCGGCCAACACGGTTGCGCGGCCAACACCCCTGCGCGGCGCTCAGTGGGCGGCGGCGAACTGCTCGTTCTCGGTGGAACCGACCAGCGCCGTCGTTGAAGCGTCCGGGCTGATCGCGGATGTGACGAGGTCAAAGTAGCCGGTGCCGGCCTCGCGCTGATGCCGGGTGGCCGTATAGCCATCCGCCTCGGCGGCGAACTCGGCGTCCTGCAGTTCGACGTAGGCGGCCATGCCGCGCTCGGCGTAGCCATGGGCCAGCGTGAACATCGACTCGTTGAGCGCGTGGAATCCGGCCAGGGTGATGAACTGGAACTTGTAGCCCATGGCACCGAGTTCCCGCTGGAACGACGCAATGGTGTCCGAGTCCAGGTGCGCGCGCCAGTTGAAGGACGGCGAGCAGTTGTAGGCCAGCATCTGGTCCGGGAAGACGGCCTTGATCGCCTCGGCGAACTTGCGGGCCTCTGCCAGGTCGGGAGTCGAGCTCTCCATCCAGAGCAATTCGGCGTGCGGCGCGTAGGCCAGACCGCGCGCGATGCACGCCTCGAGCCCGTTCCGCACCCGGTAGAAGCCCTCGGCGGTCCGCTCGCCGGTGACGAACGGCTGGTCCCGCTCGTCGATGTCGCTGGTAATCAGCGTCGCCGCTTGCGCGTCGGTGCGCGCGACGACCAGGCTCGGCACGCCGCACACGTCAGCGGCGAGCCGGGCGGCGTTGAGCGTCTTGATGTGCTGGCCGGTCGGGATGAGGACTTTGCCGCCGAGGTGACCGCACTTCTTCTCCGACGCCAACTGGTCTTCCCAGTGCACGCCCGCGGCTCCCGCCGCGATCATCGACTTCATCAGCTCGAACGCGTTGAGCACGCCACCGAAGCCAGCCTCCGCGTCAGCCACGATCGGCGCGAGCCAGTGCGGAGCGCGCTCGTTCGCGGACTCGGCCCAGGTGATCTGGTCCGCGCGCAGCAGCGCGTTGTTGATCCGGCGCACGACCGCTGGGACGGAGTTAGCCGGGTACAGGCTCTGGTCGGGGTAGGTCTGCGCCGCCAGGTTCGCGTCGGCGGCCACCTGCCAGCCAGACAGGTAGATCGCCCGCAGCCCCGCCTTGACTTGCTGTACGGCCTGGTTGCCGGTGAGCGCGCCGAGCGCGTTCACGTAGCCGTCTTCCTGCAGCAGTGACCAGAGCCGCTGCGCACCGAGCCGGGCGAGGGTGTGCTCCTCCTGGACTGAGCCGCGGAGCCGGATCACGTCGGCGGCGCTATAGGTGCGCTCGATGCCGGCCCAGCGGGGGTCGGTCGCCCAGCTTCGGTGCAACGCGGCCGCCTGGCCCTCGAGCGTGGTGGTGCGGCCGCTGCCGCCGGTGCCGTTGAGAGTGCCCTCGAGGCGACTGTCGCTCACTGCTGTCCTCCTGGTTCGGTCGTCCCCGGGTGTGGTTAACGGGCAGGTCCACCCAGCGTCACCGTGCCGACCGGCCAAGAGCTAGGACTAAGCTTACTAAATTTTTACTGATCTTCAGATAGAGTGAAGAAGTGACGACTTTCACGCCTGAAGAACGTCGATCTTTGCCTCTTGGCGGCCTTGATCTGGAAATGTTCGGTCAGCGACTCCGCCACCTCCGCCGCGCCCGCGGGATGACCCTGGCCGAACTGGGGGAGAAGGTCGGCCGGGCGCCGCCCGTGCTGTCTCTGCTGGAGAACGGCAGACGCGAGCCGAAGCTGTCCCTCATCGAGGCGCTCGCCTCGGCGCTGTCGGTGCCGCCGAGCGAGTTGATGCGCCGGCAGCCGCCGAGCCGCCGGGCGCAGCTTGAGATCGCGCTCGCCGAGGCTCAGCGCGATCCGGTGCTGGCGGATCTCGGCCTGCCGCCGCTGCGGGTCGGCGCGAAGGTGCCGAATGACGTCCTCGAGCACCTAGTGACCTTGCACGCCGAACTGCGACGGCAGCGGACCAAGCCGACGGCGACGCCGGAGGAAGCCAGGGCGGCGAACGCGGACCTCCGCACGATGATGAGCGACCGGGGGAACTACTTCGCCGAGATCGAGGCGGCCGCGGCAGAGGCGCTGGCGCCGGTCGGCTACCCGGGCGGCGCGCTGTCCCAGGGCATGCTGCTCGCTGTAGTCAGCCATCACGGGTTCTCCGTGCAGTACGTCCAGGATCTGCCGCGATCCACCCGGTCGGTCACCGACCTGCGCAACCGACGGATCTACCTGCGGCAGGAAGCGCTCGGCATGCACACGCCGCGCGCCGTGCTACTGCAGACGCTCGGCCACTTCGTGCTCGGTCACTCCGCGCCGGCCGATTTCGGCGAGTTCCTGCGGCAGCGGGTCGAGGCTAACTACTTCGCCGCGGCCGTGCTCGTTCCCGAGAAGGCAGCGGGCACGTTCCTGCAAAGCGCCATGCAGGCGCGAGACCTCGCGGTGGAGGACCTGCGGGACGTGTTCTCCGTCTCCTACGAGATGGCCGCGCACCGGTTCACCAACCTGGCGACTCACCACCTCGGCCTCGCCTGCCACTTCGTCAAGAACGATGAGGGCGGCATCATCTATAAGGCCTACGAGAATGACGGTGTCGTCTTCCCGGCCGACCCGACCGGCGCGATCGAGGGCCAGCGGATGTGCCGCACCTGGGCGGGCCGTCAGGTGTTCGCCGCCGATGACCCGTTCAGCCCGTACTGCCAGTACTCCGACACGCCGTCTGGAACCTACCTGTGCACCGCCCTGGTCGATCCGGGCAGGGAACGGGGCTTCGCCGTCACCCTCGGCGTCCAGTACGAGGACTCGCGCTGGTTCCGCGGCCGGGACACCACGGTGCGGATGAAGTCGACCTGCCCGGCGCCGGAGTGCTGCCAGCGCCCGCCAGCCGCGCTGGCGACACGCTGGGACGGGCTTGCCTGGCCGTCGGCGCGGGCGCACTCGCACGTGCTCCTCGCGCTGCCGTCGGGGAGTTTCCCTGGGGTGGACGAGTCGGACGTATTCGAGTTCCTCGACCGGCACGCAGCGAGCTGAGCCAGGCGTCGAAGGTCGCCTGTCTCGTGACCGCGTTCCCCGAAATTGAACTTGTTCGCGGACCGCGTTTCGGGGCGCCTGCCAGTGGCGGAGTGGGAGCCGGAGGTCAGTGATGCGCCGACGGAGCACTCGCAATCCTGCCGGGGACCTGGAAGGCACTAACCGAATCGCGGCTCCCGCTTCTCGCGCAGCGACGCCAGCCCTTCCTTGATGTCGTCGCCGAGGAAGGTCAGCATCTCGTAGGCGGCTGACTGGTCGAAGATCGGGCCGGCAGCACGCAGCCAGCCGTTCAGCGCTCGCTTGGTCAGCCGGATTGCTTGCTGCGGGCCGGACGCGAGTTGATTAGCCACCCGCATGGCCTCCGGCAGTACCTGCTCGCGTGGCAGGGCTCTGGACACCAGGCCGATCCGCTCCGCCTCGGTGCCGGTGACCATCTCGCCGGTGAGCAGGTGGTACTTGGCTTTTGCCAGGCCGCACAGCAGCGGCCAGATGATGGCGGCATGGTCACCCGCGGCGACGCCGAGGCGGACGTGGCCATCGCCCAGGCGCGCGTCGTCCGCGCAGATGCTGATGTCGGCCAGCAGCGCTACGACCAGCCCGGCGCCGACCGCGACCCCGTTGATGGCCGAGATGATGGGCTTTTCGCAGGCGGCCATGTTGTAGACGAGGTCGCCCATCTCCTTGAGCATCCGGGTCACCAGGTCGTAGCTGCCGATCTGACGCTCGACCATGGCCAGGTCACCGCCCGCCGAGAACGCGCGGCCGGCGCCGGTGACGACGGCGACCCGGGTTTCCTCGTCCTGGTCGACGTCCGCCCAGATGGTGGCCATCTCGGTGTGCATCTCCTCGTGGGCAGCGTTGAGCACGTCCGGCCGGTTCAGCGTGATCAGCAGCACTCCGCCTGGCTGCCGGTCGAGCGTCAGGTGCTGGTATCGGGCGAGATCCATGCGAATCGGCTTCCTCCCGTCTGGTCCGTGGTCGGCCCGGTCGCCGGTCATACCATATGCGGGGCTCAAAGGCTGGATCGGAGACTGGTGACCCTCGGGTGTAGCGCGCGAGGCTCCCCGCGGCTAAGCTATTACTAGTCAGTAACTTAGGTCGCTCGGTGTCCGCCGACCGGGCAATGCGTGCCATGCGGGAGCGAGATGAGTCCGGATCAGGCCGCGGGCGGGTTCTCGCTCGCGCTGTCCGAGGAGGTCCAGCAGACCCGTGACTGGGTGCACGAGTTCGCCAGGGACGTGGTCAGGCCGGCCGCTGCCGAGTGGGACGAGCGTGAGGAGACGCCCTGGCCCATCATCGAGCAGGCGGCCAAGATCGGCCTGTACTCCCTCGACTTCTTCGCCACCCAGTGGATGGAGGCGACCGGCCTCGGCTTGGTGGTGTCGTTCGAGGAGTTGTTCTGGGGTGACGCGGGCATCGGGCTGTCTCTCGGCGGGACCGGGCTCGCGGCAGTGGCGGTGGCGAGCAACGGGACCCCTGAGCAGATGGGGGAGTGGCTCCCGGAAATGTTCGGCAGCCCAGGCGACATCAGGCTCGGTGCGTTCTGTTCGTCGGAGCCGGAGGCAGGCAGCGACGTCGGCGCGATCCGCACCAGGGCCGTCTACGACCAGGCAACCGACGAGTGGGTGCTCAATGGCACCAAGACCTGGGCCACTAACGGCGGAATCGCGGACGTGCACGTTGTCGTCGCCTCGGTTGACCGGACGCTCGGCACTCGCGGTCAGGCGACGTTCATCGTGCCGCCCAAGACGCCCGGCCTGTCGCAGGGCCAGAAATTCCGCAAGCACGGTATCCGCGCGTCGCACACTGCCGAGGTGGTCCTGGATGACGTGCGAGTACCGGGCCGGTGTCTGGTTGGTGGCAAGGATCGGCTTGACGCTCGGCTCGCCAGGGTCGCCGAGGGCAAGCGGGTCGGCGAGCAGGCGGCGATGCGGACATTCGAGAGGTCCCGGCCGAGCGTGGCCGCGATGGCCGTCGGCGTCGCCAGAGCCGCGGCGGAGTACGCAACCGAGTACGCGACGCAGCGAGTCCAGTTTGGCCGGCCGATCGGCCAGAATCAGGGCGTCGCGTTCCAGCTAGCCGACATGCACGCAGCGGTGGACGCGGCCAGGCTGCTCACCTGGCGGGCCGCCTGGATGGCCCGGCACGGCCACGCATTCGAGCACGCGGAGGGCTCGATCAGCAAGCTGGTCGCGGCGGAGACCGCGGTCCGGGTCACGGAGCAGGCGATCCAGATCCTCGGCGGGAACGGCTACACCCGCGAGTACCCGGTCGAGCGCTGGCACCGGGACGCCAAGATCTTCACGATTTTCGAGGGTACGTCGGAGATTCAGCGCATGATCATCGGAAGGGCTGTCACCGGGCTTGACGTGCGGTAATAACCGCAGGTCATGGCGCTGGTGCGGATCTTGAAAGGGCCCGTGGACTTGGTTTTCGGGTGGTCGGCCGTTTGCCCGTTATTCCTGGTTGGTTCCCGTCAGTTCCCGATAGCGTGCTGAGTTGGTGCTGACCCCCTAACGGTTAGGGGTTGGGACGCGATCAGCCAGAAGCCTGGAGAGGGCTGGGGAGAGATCCACGGCCGGTAGTACTGGCACCCGATTACGTCAACGGCCGAGGCAACCGCGTTCACGCGACCTAGTGTGAGCATGCCAGACCCGTGCGTCGTGGCGAGCATGCCGCAACCCCGCAGGGGAACGCATTGACCAGGCCGGATGAGCCTGCCATAGACCTCGGCTGAACCTTTCATGTCCCGGTTATAAACCGGCTGTGCACCTGGATCCGCGCGCCACGGGGCCATCGTCCAGCCGAGCAGCGGAGGCCATTCCGCATCTTCCAGATCTGGCTCAGCCTCGACCCACTTCTTTTGCTCCTGGATGTAGTCGTCGGTCAGGACGGCCGCAATCGGGCTATCGGCCGACATGCCGTGCACTAGGGCTTGCACCGCATCGATCCTCGCCTGCGCGTTCTGACGGACGAGTTCGTTAGTGGCCACGGCAGGATCGTACGAGAGCACGTCGCCTTCCGCTCTCCGCGCCGCGTCTGCTTCCCGCAGTTGCCCCTGCTGAATCTCGCGGCCCGAGCGACCGCGGAGTCGCCAAATGAGTCACGCGCCGGCATCACGGCGCGGGCTGCATGGTCCGGGTCTGTAACCTTGTTGAGCGCTTCATAACCCTCTGCGAATATGTGGCCGGTGGGTTGGGAGGCACTCGGGCAGTGGGGTGATGACGTCGTTTGCCTCGAGCCGCTCACTGGCGGAGTTGGCGTCAACCAGGTGTGGAGCGTGCGCGTCAACTGGCAGCTCGCGGTCGGTCGTCTCGGTCGGCGCAGCGACGCTGATCTCGCGTGGGAGACCGACCTGTTGCGACACCTCGACCGTGAAGGAATGCCGGTGCCGGTGCCGATCCCGACCACAGACGGCCGGTACTTCGCCGACGGCCTGGTGGTGATGACCTACGTGGAGGGCGGACCGCCCGAGACCGAAGCCGACTGGCGTCGCGTCGCCGACACACTCCGTCAGCTGCATCGGCTCACAGACGGCTGGCCCCAGCGCCCGGGCTGGCGATCGTCGACCGATCTTCTGCACGCCCAGACCGGGACGAGGGTCGACCTCCGCGAGATGCCGCCTGAGGGTGTGGTTCGATGCCGAGCAGCGTGGGCGCGACTCACCGGTCGCGCGACGTGCGTCGTCCACGGCGATCCCAACGCGGGCAACATCCGCATGACCGCGGACCGCGTTGCGATGATCGACTGGGACGAGTCGCACGTCGACGTCCCCGACCTCGACCTGGCACTGCCGCACAACGCCGCCGGTCTCGACGACGACGCGTACGACACCGCCACGCAAGCGCAGGCCGCATGGGCAGCCGCCGTCTGCTGGGACCCCAGCGGGACCGACCTGTTCGCAGTCAAGCGGCTCGCCGAAGTTCGAGCGGTCTGAGCAGCGAATCGACAGAGCGCACGGAACGCTGCGATCGCGCGCGAAACCGAAGGAGGACCGCAAGACCAGCAACGTTTCCTAGCCCACCTGTCGCGCATCAACTGAGACCACAGCGTCAGGCATCAGCTTGGACCTCCGACATTCCGTTCTTGCCGTCTGACGGAGTCTCCGTTCCTCCAGCGGCCACCTCGCTTCCTTGATGACGCACACCGGAACCAGTCGGCTATGACCTAAATAGCGTGCTGAGTTGGTGCTGACCCTAACCGTTAGGGTGGATTCGCTCATAGGCCGAGAGGCCTGGAAGGGGCGGGGGACCCACAGCCTGCAGCACTGGCTCCGATGACGGCAACAACCGCGCTAGGCGCCCTCACGTGATCGCGTCAGCAACGCCAAACCACTCGCCCGAGAACGGGCCGGCACGCCTTGCGTGCCTGACAAAAGCGTGCCGTACCCCAGTCGTCGACCGTGCCGGTGAAGGCGCAGCGATGTCATGGTGGCTGCTGGGGTCGAAGCCGAGGACCTCCCGGGCTGCCGTATGAAACGGCGACGGCCGGGCCAAAGTGGTGCGCGTCTCAGTGCGTCTCAGCGCCAGGACGGGACGGCAGCGGGAACGACGGCTTCGCGTCGAGACGGTCAGCTCGAGATTCGCCTCGCCGCAGTGCTCGGCGGGACTTCAGCGACGGTGCGGTCTGAGCCTTACTACTGGGCGCGGCGGTCGTCCCGGCGGGCCCGGTGCTGTTCCCGGCGGGCCTGTGCTTCGTCGCGCCGGACCCGGACCACTTGGTCGCGCTGGGCCTGGCGGGTTCCGGGCCGGGTGCTGGTGGTGATGCGCTGGGTCTGCTCGCGGAGTATCTCGGTGAGCCCGGTCAGGTAGGTCGCGATCGCGCCGAGCTCGGCCTGCGTGTACTTGGCGGACAGGTCGGTGATGGCCTGGCCTAGCGGGCCGAAGATCTCGGGCCTGACCCGGTCGAGGCGCGGACTTGCCCGGCGGCTCACGATCACGCTGCGGCGGTCGGCCGGGTTGGCGTCCCGGCGGACGTAGCCGGCGTGCGCGAGCCGGTTGACGATGCCGGTGATGGCCCCGCTGGTCAGGCCCGTGTGCTCGGCCAGCTGGCCCGCGGTGGCCGGGCCGGTGCGCTGCAGGACGTCGAGGATCTTCCGCTCGGTCGCCGACAGGCCGAGCTTGCGGCCGACGGCCTCGTGGAAGACCACGATGGCAGTGCTCAGTTCCCGGCCGACGATCTCGCCCAGGTCGGCGGTGGTGGCGGGCTGATCAGCGCTGCTGTGGGGCCTAGTGCTCACGGTGATTATCTTACCCTGGCAAATCTCTTAGCATGTAAGCTAAAATGTTTACATGCTAAGAGAAAAGAGAGCCCGGACAGGCCGTGCGCGACCGGTTGTGTTCCTCCTGCTCGCATCCCCGCTCATCGCGGAGCTGCTCTGGGGCACCACCACGGTCAGTCAGGCTCCGGGGCTGCTGTTCCAGATCGGGCTGTATGGCTGCGGGGCCATCGTTATCCGCGAGGCGGTGGTCCGCTGGGGCGGCGGCTGGCCGTCGGTGCTGCTGCTCGGCCTCGCCTACGGCGCCATCGAAGAGGGGCTGCTGGAACCGACCTGGCTCACCCCGCGGCTGTTCCCGCATCCCTACGGAGTCGCCGGGGGCGTGTACTGGACCTACGCCGTCTTCAACGCCGGCTACCACGCGGTCTTCAGCATCGGCATCCCGGTCGCGCTGACCGAGATCCTGTTCCCGGCCTGGCGCGGCCGGCCCTGGCTGCACCGACCCGGCCTGTCCGTCGCCGGCGCGGTCTACGTGGTCAACGCCGCCGCCATCGGCGTCGCCTGGTACACCGTGCTGCAGAAGAGCGCGTTCGGCATCCCGGCCCGCGTGCACCCGGTGCAGATGGCCGGCGTGGCAGCGCTGGTAGTTGCGCTGGTCGCTGCCGCGCGGCTGGTCGCATCGCGGCGGGCGGCCGGGCAGTGCGCGGCCGGGCAGCGAACCGCTCAGGTATCAGGCGAGCCGGGCTGCGCCACGGCTGCGGGCGCTCGGCGAGCCGTGCGCGTGCTCCGCCCTCTCCCCGGTCCGCGCGCACTCGGGTTCATCGCCGCCGCCGCCGCGCTGCTGTGGTTCTCGATCCTGCTGGTCGCCACCAGCCAGAACGGGCTCAGATGGCTGCCCCTTGTGGCGCCGTTGCTCATAGTTGCCGCCGCCGTCGCCGGGACCGTCCGGTGGGTCGCGCACCGGTCGTCGCCATCCGGCCGGCAGCTCATGGCGGCGTGTGCCGGTGCGCTCATCGTCCAGGCGGCCGCCGGCTTCGTGGCCACCGGTCTGCACGATCCGGTCAACATCGCCGGCAAGGCCGTTCTCAACGTCGCCGAAGTCATCGTGCTGGCCGTGCTGTACCGCCGACTGCCCGCCGAGGGTCCGCAGGACTCACCCGCGACGGGCGCTGCCTGTGGCAGCGCGGGCGCGAAATCGTCGACCAGTCCCGAGCTTGCCGACTCCGCTGCTACTGGCGGACCCGGTTCTCCTGGCGGACCCGGCGCTGCCGCGACCTCGCAGGCCGACGCCACCTCT
>JASHQA010000369.1 GCA_030037785.1 Streptosporangiaceae bacterium | reverse complement strand
TCTGCGGGTCATCGTGCTGGCAGCGGCCGACCCGGCGAACGCCTACGGCGCGGCGCTGCCCTGGCCGGACCGGCCCGGCGAGGCCGCCGGCGGGCACCGCCCCGGCCGCAAGGCAGGCGCGCTGGTGGTGCTCGCCGACGGCCAGCTCGTCCTGTACGTCGAGCGCGGCGGCAAGACGCTGCTGTCCTGGACCACCGAGCCAGCACTGCTCGAGCCTGCCGCTGCCGCGCTGGCCACGGCGGTCCGGGCTGGGGCGCTCGGCAGGCTGACGGTGGAGCGAGCCGACGGCGGGGACGTCTACGACTCGCCGCTCGCTCGGGCGCTCGAGTCGGCGGGCTTCCGGCCCACCCCCCGCGGCCTGCGGTTGCGCGGCTGAGCCAGCGGCGCGGCAGGCTCCGGCTCCGCGACAGCGACCGTTAGCGCGCTATGACGACCGCTCAGTAGGGTCAAACGTGACGAACCGGGCAGAATTTCGCACTGTGCGGTCGCCGTCGGTGTTCAACGGTCGCCATCGCGTGCCAACGGTCGCCATCGGCCCACGAGCGGTCGCCACAGCCCATGAACGGTCGGCACTGCCCCCTCAAGCGGTCGCCACAGCCGATGATCGGTCGGCACTGCCCCGCCAACCGGTCGCCATCTGGCCTCCGGACCGCCGTGGTCACCAGCCACGCAGGTCGATCGGCCAGACATCGACGACTGTGTCACCCGCGACCAGGTAGATCCGCTCGTGGTAGGCCATCGTCGGGTCGATGTGCGCGGGCGCGAGCCACAGCTGGTCGCCGACCGGGCGGGACGGCACGACCGTGACGTGCTCGTCGGAGCAGAACAGCACCGTGCCGTCTGCCAGCGACGGGTTGCCGTGATCCATGCCGAACGCCTTCAGCCCGGCGTTGCCGACCGCCCAGCCGGGCGCCGCCGAGATCACCGTGGCCAGCACGAACGCCGCCTGCTCGAACGGGAGCCCGAGCCGACCATAGGCGGTATCCATGAGCACGTACGAGCCGGCCTGAATCTCGGTCGCCCACGTGTTGATGGCGTACGTGCCGGTCCCGCCGGCCGAGATCAGCTCGCCGCCGACGTCGGAGTGCGCGGCCAGCAGCAGTTCCATCGCGGTCCGGCACTGGTCCGCCCGCTCGGCGGCGTCCTCCAGGCCGACGACGTGGCCCTCATAGCCCATCACGCCGCGGACCTGCAGTCCGCGTCGCCGGGCGAGGTCGGCCACCCCGGCCGCGGCTTCCGGGGGGCACCCACACCTGGGCAGCCCCACGTTGACGTCGATGACGACCTCGCGGACACCACCATCGGCGGCCGCATCGACTGTCTCAGCGGAGTCGACTGCGACGGTGACCCTCGCGCCGGCCGCGATCAAGCGGCCGAGCCGCCGGACGTCCAGCACCTCGTTGGCGAGCAGCAGATCCTGACCAAGGCCCGCGGCGGCCATGCCCTCGCACTCGCGGATCGTCGCGCAGGTGAACCCGGCGTGCCCGGCCACCGCCTGCCGGCGGGCCAGCGACGTGCACTTGTGCGCCTTCACGTGCGGCCGGAGCCGCGCACCGGGCAGCGCCGCCGCCATCGTCGCGATGTTCCGGTCGAGCGCGTCAGCATCCACGACCACGGCCGGGGTCTCCACCTCGGAAAGACGCACGCGCCGTCAGCCTCCGCACCGCGGCCGGGCTGCCATCACAGCATGTCCCGCGCGATCATGCCGCCAATCCCGCCGGTCAGGCCGAGCCCGGGACCGGCGCCGTGCTGCTCGCGACGCTCGTCGTGGATGGCCTCGATGGCCAGCACCAGCGCCAGCAGGAACACCTGGTTCTCGTTGTCGGCCACGTCGATGGCGAACTTCTCGCGCAGCGAGAACTGCCGCACCAGCCGGGCAACCGGCACGCCGTCACGGCTGATCGTGTAGTCCCCGCCGTCGAAGTGGCCGCGAGCGTTGAGGTAGCCGAAGGCCGACTCGATGTCGTACTTGTCGCCGAAAATGCCCGCGTGGCGAACCTGAGCGGCCCGCTGGCCGCCCACGTAGACCTCGTGAGTGTCGGTCATCAGGTGCTTGCGGATGTCGGCCACTTCCTGCCCGCCCCGGTCGTGGAGCGTGATCCGCGAGCCTAGGTGCCCGCGCGCCTCGAACTGCGGCGTGCCTGCGCCGTCGGTGACCTCAAACCGCTCCATCAAGGACCAGCGGCTCGACATGACGTATTCCATGACTGGACTCTTGCCTAGCCGCGAATCCGCCGCAACCGCCATCGCCGAATCCGCCCCGGGTGCCGGCAACCGCCCGTGCGGATGGCCGACCGGGCCAACTAGCTTCAGCGCAGCCGTCGCGCGCCGGCCGACGGTGCGGCCACGGCGACGGCTGGTGCCGGCCATCGCCGCCGCGCATACGCGATCGCGATGGCGTCTGCGACCTGGCTGATACCGGCCGCGGGCGTCAGGACGAGCACCGAGCCGCCGAACCCGCCGCCCATCATCCGCGCGCCCGCCGCCCCGGCCAGCAGAGCGGCCTCGACGGCAACGTCGGCCCGGCGCCAGGAAACCTCGAAGTTGTCCCGCAGCGACGCGTGGGACTCGGTCAGCAGCGGACCCAGGTCGCCGGGCGCACCGCGGCGAAGCAGGGCGGCGGCCGCGAGGACCCGCCGGTTCTCGGTGACGACGTGCCGCGCCCGCCGTCGCAGCTCCGGATCGGCGAGCCCGGCGACGTCGTCCGCATCCACCACGTCCCGCAGCGAGGCAACGCGGAGCAGCCGGGTCGCCTCCTCACAAGACCTGCGTCGCTGCGCGTACCGGCCATCAGTCAGCGCGTGCCGGGCGCCGGTGTCGACCACCAGCAGCGTCAAGCCTGCGGTGGCAGGGTTCAGCGGCAGCTCCTCGGTGGCACCGGTGCGGCAGTCCAGCAGCAGCGCGTGCCCGGCGCGGCACAACAGCGCGGCGGACTGGTCCATGATCCCGGTGGGAGCCCCAACGAACTCGTTCTCCGCCCGGCTGGCGAGCGCGGCGATCTCCGGCCGCGCCACGCGCACGCCGTGCAGTTCGGACAGCGCCAGCGCCGTGGCACACTCCAGCGCAGCTGACGAAGACAACCCGGCGCCCATCGGCAGGTCGGCGTCGATCGCCAGCCGGGTGCCGCTGAGCGGGTGGCCCGCCGCGCGCAGCGACCACGCCATGCCGAGCGGGTAGGCGGCCCACCCGCCGACCGCACCGGGCGTCAGCGCGCGCAGTGGCACCTCACGCACGTCATGCGCATCGCCGCGCGCCTGGCTCGACCACACCGCGATTGCCTCGCCTGGCGCGCGGCCCGCCGCGACCACGACGCCGACCGGGAGGGCGAACGGCAGCACCAAGCCGCCGGTGTAGTCTGTGTGCTCGCCGATCAGGTTGACCCGACCCGGGGCGAACCAGACGCCCTCCGGTTCGCCGCCGTAACGCGCGCGGTACGCGCCGACGACCCGGTCCGCGATCTTGGCGGTCGCCACCGCCATCAGCCAAGCTTCCGAAGGCGCTCGGCGGCCCGTTCGGGCACGATGTCGTTGGCGAAAGCGTCCATCCCCGACTCCGAGCCGGCCAGGTACTTGAGCTTGTCGTCACCGCGCCGGAGCGTGAACAGCTCCAGGTGCAGCGCAAAGCCGCGGCGCCCGGTCCGCGCGGGTGCCTGGTGCCAGCCGCACACGTACGGCGCGGGCGTCGCGAACAGCCGACGGAACCGCCCGAGCAGGTCGAGCTGGAAGTCCGCGAGTTCCGCCCGTTCGGCCGGCCGCAGGCTCGCCAGGTCGGGTACCCGGCGGAGCGGATAACAGTGCAGCTCGTACGGCCATCGCGCCGCGTGCGGGACGAACGCCAGCCAGTGCCGGCCGGTACGCACCAGCCTGGTGCCGCCAGCGCGCTCGGCCGCGACCACGTCGTCGAACAGGTTCCGGCCGGTCCGCCGCGCGTACTCTCGACCAGAGCGCAGCATCCGCTCGGTCCGCGGCGTCACGAATGGGTACGCATAGATCTGTCCGTGCGGGTGCGGCTGTGTCACGCCGATCTCAGCGCCGCGGTTTTCGAAGCAGTACACCTGCGCGACGCCAGGCAGCGCGCTCAGCTCCGCGGTCCGGTCGATGAGCGCCTCGGTTACGAGACCCACCCGGTCGCGGCCGAGGTCCGCGAATGACGCGTCGTGGTCGCTGGTGAAGCAGATCACCTCGCAGCGACCCGCTGAGGGCCGGGTCGCGAGCAGCTCGCCGACCCGAGCCGCCGGCCCGCGCGACGCGGTCAGCGCCGGATAGCGGTTCTCGAAGACCACGACCTCGTAGTCGCTGGCCGGTATCTCCGTCTGCCGACCGCCCGCCGACGGGCACAACGGGCAGTCGGCTGCGGCCGGCCGGTAGCTGCGGTCCTGGCGGTGCGCGGCGTACATCACCCAGGCAGCCAGCAGCGGGTCGTAACGCAGCGCGCAGTCGGCGGGTGCGGTCGGCAGCCTCCGCCGGTCGGGCGGCGCAGGCGCACCGCGGCCGAGCTGGGCGGTGGTGTCGAAGTAGATCAGCTGCCGGCCATCCGACAGCCGCGTCGCCGTCTTGCGAACATCGATAGCCGGGGCCACAAGCCAGCATCATGCCCGGCTGCCGATGATCGCGACAGGCCGGCGCCTTGGCGCGGTGCAGTCGCCCGTACGCCTCGATGCTCGCGCAGACGGCCGCCGCCGTACTGGCTGCAGCGGCTGGTCGCGGGTGGACCGCTGGTCAGGCCGGAAAGACGTCGGCGAGTATCCGGCCGAGCGCCGGGATCTTGTCGTTCTGCTCGGTCGACCACAGCGCGACGGCGCCGTCCGCGCCCGCGGTCGCGAGCGCCGTCAGCCGCGCGGCGAACTCCGCTAGGTCTTCGGGCACCGGCACGAACACCGTCTTGGTGATCTCCGCCGGATCGCGGCCCGCCTGCTCGCAGTGCCGCTCCAGCACGTCGAACTTGTGGCGAACCGTCGCGGCGTCACCGGCGACGTTGCACGCGTCGCCGTAGCGCGCCGCGAGCGCGAGGGTGCGGCGCTCCCCGCCACCAGCTACCAGGACCGGGATCGCGCCGGCGACCGGGCGCGGTGAGCTCGGCGCCTCCCGGACCCCGTAGTAGGCGCCGTCGACGGATGCCTGCTCGGTCCGGAACAGCGCCTGGCAGATCTGCAGCGCCTCGCCGAGGCGGTCCATGCGCTCAGCGACGCCGGGGAACGAGAACCCGTACGCCGCGTGCTCGGACGCGTCCCAGCCGGCGCCGATGCCCAGCACTGCCCGCCCGCGGGACAGCACGTCGAGCGTCGTCACGGCCTTCGCGAGCAGCGCCGGGTTGCGCAGCGTCACCGGGCTCACCAGCGCCAGCAGGCGCACCGACGTGGTGCGCATCGCGAGCGCGCCGAGCGCCGTGTAGGCCTCGAGCATCGGTGACCTCGGGCCGCCACCGACAGCATTCTGCTGGAGGTGATCGGGCAGCGACACCGCGTCGAAGCCAGCTTCCTCGGCGGTCTCGACGGCCCGGCGCAGCCGGTCGAAGACGCCGGGGCCGTCGTCAACGCTGCCGTACGAACCGAAGTGCACGCCACGTCGGAACAGGACCATGTGAGTGCTCCCCTGGTTTGTCGGGACCGCGGTCACGATAACAGGGTGCGACGGGCGGCTGGCTGCCACATCATCGGATACTGATCAGTATCCGATACCGATAGGTATCTGATAGGCTCAGCGGGTGCCTCGCGGTGTGACAAAACGGCGACCGGCCACCGTGGCCGCGCTGCTCGACGCGGCGCTGGACCTGTTCGCCAGGCAGGGTTTCGGCGCTACCTCGATACCGGATATCTGCGCCCGCGCGGGACTGACGAAGGGCGCGTTCTATTCCAACTTCGCTAGCAAGGACGAGTTGTT
>JASHQA010000368.1 GCA_030037785.1 Streptosporangiaceae bacterium | reverse complement strand
ACCGCGCCGGGGTCACTGGGCCGCCCCGCCGCCGGGCGGGAAGACGAGCGGCAAGCTGTCGAGTCCGACGAGGCCCGTCGGCCACTGGACCCGCGGGGCGAACCCCGGTGCCAGTTCGTAGCTGGGAATGCGGCTGTGCCACTCGGCCAGCACCTCGCGCATCTCCATCCTGGCCAGGTGCGAGCCGAGACAACGATGCGGCCCGCCCCCGAATGCGTGGTGCCGACCCTGGCGGCGCAGGTCGATCTCGTCCGGGTCCGGGCGCTCGGCTGGATCCCTGTTCGCGACCGCGATGGCGACCTGGACCTCCGCGCCCGCCGGGATGGTCTGCCCGCCAAGCTCGATGTCCTGGCTCGCGACACGTGGCAGGAACACGACCGGGCCGTCCATGCGCAGCAGTTCCTCGACCGCGTCCGGGATGACCGACGGGTCGGCGGCGATCTGCTGCCGGAGACGTGGCTGCCCGGCGAGGGCCGCGAACGCCGTGCTGAGCGCCGAGGTCACGGTGTCCAGGCCGGCCAGAACGAAGAGGAACGAGAGTCCGAGCAGTTCCTCTTCGGACAGTCGTTCCGTACTGGTGTCGGTTAGCAGGCGGCCGAGCAGGTCCTCCGCACCGTCGAGACTCCGGCGCCGCCCCTCGATGTGACCGACGAGGTAGCTGAATAGCTCGGCACCCACCCGGACAACTTCCTCGGACGGCTGGCCGCCGCTGGTCATCGGGTTGCCGAGCAGGCCCTCCTTCCACGCGATGAGCTGGTCGCGGTCCTGCATGGGCAGTCCGAAAAGCGTGAGGAAGACCTCGGCGGGCAGCGGAACGGCGAGCTCTGCGACCAGGTCGCAGTGGCCGCGCTCGACGAACGTGTCGATCAGGGTGCCGACCAGCGACCGGACCCTCGGCTGCCAGTCGGCCATCGTGCGTGGCCCGACGAACGGCTGCAGGATGCGCCGGTACCGGGTGTGCTCGGGCGGATCGAAAGCGATGGGCACCATCGGGAGCGGGCTGCCCACCAGGTCGAAGGCTTGCTTCGACGAGAACAGCTCGGGATGCTTCAGCGCGTACTCGACATACTCACTGGAGCTGAGCACGTACCCGCGCGGGCTCTTGATGATCGGACCCGCCTCTCTGATGATCCGATATGCCTCGGTCCGGTTCTCGGCCATCGGCAGCTGCCTGAAGCGCAGCATGCCCAGCGGTGGCGCGGGGTCCTGGCTCATGTCTTCTCCGGTGCTCCCAGCTGACGGTGGCGGCGTGCCAGTGCCACAGCCAGGCTATTCCCGGGTGAACGGCGACCTGGGCCGTGCGAGGAGCCTGCGGACGGAACAGCAGTGGCCGGAGCGGACCGAGATCGGTGCCGCGATCAGTGACGGCTAGTTCCCGTGCACCGCGCCTGGCGGCGCGAAGCCGACGTCGCGCAGCCGTGATCGGCGGGTACCGGGCGGCCCGGCTGGCCCGGCTGGCTCAGCGGGCTCAGCCACCCTCGGGCTCGCGGGCGGCACGACGCCACGGACGATCTGCTCTGCCATCCCGTACAGGAGCGGCAACGCGCCGGCTACGACGCCGCCGATGCGGTTAATGTGCGCAACGCCAGGGCGGATGACCTTTGCGTTGCCGTCGATCTCGCGGACGAGGTCCGCCGAGTCCTCTAGGTTGCCCGCGATCCGGGTCAGCAGCGTCCCGGCCCAGAAGAGATAGAGGGCCAGGCCGCCGGTGAGTACGGCGATGGCGACGACCGTGAGGACCACCAGGCGCTTCATCACTGCACCCGCCCGAGCGCCCGGCCCAGGAACAAGTGGTGCTGCAGACCCTCGGCGAGAACGGCATCGACGCCGTCGGCCACCTGCGGGATGAGCTCAGCACCGGCAGTAGTTTCCGCCGCGCCGCGCAGCGCCTCCCGCACGTCGATGACGCGCCGGTCGATCCGCTTTACCCGGTAGATGAGCAAGCCCAGCAGGCCGGCTACCGCGGCGTCGACGACGAAACCCGCGCCGACCGCCCGCTGCCAGGCGGTCCTGTCGTAGGCAGACATGGCTAGCCGCCCAGCCGGGCGCGCCCGCGCTGCAGCCCGCCGACGATGACATTGGCATCGTCGATGGTGGTACGCAGCGCTGCGAGCGGCGCGGTATTGCGCTCAGCGTCCGTCAGCGCCGCCTTGATCTTCGGCGCCTCGTCACCGATGGCTTGCGCGTAGGCCAGGATTGCCGACACCAGCGCGACGACGACAGTCACAACGGCCGAGCCGATGGCATAGCCCGCTATCCAGCCTGGGTGACGCTGGCCGGCGCCCTGCTGCCGGGCCCGGACTTTTCGCTGCAAAGGGATCACTTCCCTCGATCGGCTCATACCGTCTCGCAAAAGTCACGGACCGGCTGGAGGCTCGCGTTGACCGACGAGAGGCGCTCTGGCACCGTGCTGGTCAGGTCCGCGACGGCCTGCACGGCTGCGGTAGTGGCGCTGAGGTTGGCCCGGATGGCCCGCAGGTGAAAGATCACTCGAATCAGGCCCACCGCCGTGACCCCGACGATGAGCGTCGAGGCTGCCAGCGTCGTGCGGGCTTCTGCTCTCATGGACCGCACCCCTCTCGCCTAGCCGAGTAGCTTGGCCACCGAGTCTGCGTATCGGGTGGCGCCGGCCGAGACGTCTCGCACGGTTTCGTCGGTAGTCGCGAGCGCATCGGGCACACCGCCCAGGTCGCTGACGAGTTCCGCACCGTCAGCCAGAATCTGATCGCTTGCATACCGGATCCGCTCCAGCGCCGCGAGGATACGGTTGAGCAGGTAGACCACCAAGGGCAGTACCAGCAGCATGAGCAGTGCGTTACCAGTCCGCCACAAGCGCATGACCATACCCCCCTGCGCGGCCCTCTCGCGCGTTCCGCATCGCCTGAGATGTACCCGGGAATCTGCGCAGCGCACCCGGACTTCGGTGGCCGGAACAGCCGACCGCCCCTGCCTTGCTCGCGGTCGGCCGCGCGCTAACTCCGCACCGCTCCAGTGCGCACGGTGTCGAGCTGGCGAGCACCCGGTACGGTCGGCTCGGTGCGCAGCCTTCGTGCCAGTTCGGTCAGCACGGAGATGACCTGCAGCGCGCTGTCGTCGGCGAGATCGCCGAGTGCGATCCGCAGGAAGTGATCTGCCTCGCGCGTGCTGTACCTGGCGGCCTGGTCGAGGTGCGTAGCAGCGAGCTTGACCAGGGTGCGGCGCCGGTCGGCCGGATCGGCGTTGATCTCCACCATGCCCTTGACGCGGAGCTTGTTGACCGACTCTGACACGTGGCTTTGCGGAAGTCCTGTCCTGGCCGTGATGTCAGAGATGGAGCTGCCTGGATGCGCGCGAACGTCGCGCATGACGATGAGGGCACCGGCCGGCAGGGGAACACCGAGCGCCCCCGGCCCGTTGTCCGCAATCTCGCCTTCGTGCACCGCGCGCTCGCCGATGCGGGTCAGCTGCCTGCCCAGCATGATGAGGTCCAGCGCGTCCATATCCGGGATGGTACATCGTCAAAGATGTATCGCGCGAGATGTACCATAGCTCTGGCGGGGTTGTGCGCACCCGCGGTCGTCGCGCGGTGCCGTACACTGTGGCGGGTTCAACTGCGCTCGTAGCTCAACGAATAGAGCATCTGACTACGGATACTTTTGTCCGGTTTGCGTGAAGCACCGGCGAGAAGTAGCAGGTCAGCGCAGGTCACAGACTTTCCGCGTTCACCCGTGAAGCAGTAATCAGACACGCTAAAACGGGCGCCCCCGGATGCAGCCGGGAGACGCCCATGCTCATTATCGCTCTTACTGTCTGGCCCGTCCTGGGCCTGGTCACCATCGCGGTCTTCGCAGCCGCGTGGCTCTTCATCGGGACGGTCGAGCCCGTGCCCCGGGCGGTGACCGTGACCCGCCAGGTTCTCGACGCGGCCGGGCAGGCCCGGCGTGAGGCCAAGCGGGAACGGGACCGCCGCTACTACGCCTCCGCGAAAGGCCGCGCCAACCGGGACCGCAAGACGCATCCCCCTGCGCAGCCCCCTGCCGGTGGGGTCCGGGAACCCCTCGCGACCCCTTGCGGCAGGCATCGCAAGCCGCGCCCGGCTGCCACGTGGACTGCCGTGGTGAGCATTCTGCTAGGCAGGGTGTTCCGGGCTTGCTTCCGGTTTGCTGTCGCCCAGCGCGCGATCCGCCGGACGGTGACGTCGTGACGGCGGGCCAGGGCAGCGCCCTGTCACTGCCGACACCGCTCGCCCGGCTGTACGGCGTGGCGATGGAGATCGGGCTGGAAGTCCTCGACTACGACGGCCGCGGCGACGGGGACGGGCCGTGGATCGACGATGACGCCCTGGCGATTATCGGGGCCGACGAGCGCCGGGCCACTGTTGTCCTGGGGCCGGCAGCCCGCGGCGATGACCTGGTGGCGGACCTGGTGGCGTTCAGCGTGGCGCTTGCCTCGGGAATGGCCGAGGGGCATGTGGACGCGCCGGACGGGACAGCCGTAGTTGACTGCAAGCGGGTGCCCGTGCCCGCGCGGGGACCGGGCGCGCTCGCTGCCGCCGTGGCCCGGGAGTGCGGCCGGGAGATGACCGCGTCGTTCGCCTATCAGACCGGCGACGGCGACGCGCACTGGCACGAGCAGTAACGGCGGCAAGGTACCGGCGCCCTGCCTGCTCAGGGCGCCGGCCTGCTCCGGTGCCGGAGTTCCGGGTGCCGGGCGTAGTGCCGGCGGATCATGAGCCGCAGCCCGGCCGCGGTGCCGGCGGTGAGCGTCGTGCCGGCGGCTGACGCGGTCCACGTCTCGCCGCGCTGCCCGGCCTGGCGGACGGCGATCTGGTAGACGGGCCAGTGCCAGCGAAGGTCGTCGAGCTTGCGCTGCTGCCGAGCGGGCACGGCCACGTCCACTAGGTCACGATAGGTCAGGACAGTCAGCCGGGTCAACCCGGTCAGGAGTCGTCACGGCAGGCCACGGGTAATGATCATCGGGTGCGCCGGCCGGAACGCCCGTCGCAGCGGGCCGAGCGCCAGCTGCGGGACCTGGTCGCCTCCATGCCGCCCGGCGCCCAGCTGCCGACCGTGCGCGCCCTGGCTGCCAGCCTGGGGTCGTCGGGGGAGACGGTGCGCCGGGCACTGCGGGTCCTCGAAGCGGAGGGCCTGGTGACGATCGTGCCCCGGTGGGGCGTGTTCGTCAGCGACGGCACCGCGCCGCGGTCATGACGCGTACTCAAGGAGTACGGCGGTCATGTCGACGGTGGCGGAGCTGCCGGAGGCGTTGTCGATGCTGAGGAGCATCGGGCAGCGGGGGAACGGCAGCTGCACGGAGGCGGCCTTGACGCTGCCGCTGGACCACAGCGCCGATCCGGAGCCCGTCAGGTTGGACGCCGTCGGGTAGCCGAGGGTGAAGGTGACGTCCTCGGTGGCCGTCAGGTTGAGGAGCACATCGCCGCAGTAGAGGGGGAGCAGCTGGTGATAGGTGTCGCCGGTCGGGACGGCCTCGGAGTAGCCGATGAGCAGGCCGGCTGAGATCTGCTGGCCGTCCATGAAGTAGCCGGGCACGATGCCGGTCTCGTAGCCAACCGACCGCCAGTCGTCGCGGCCGACGTGGTGAGAGCACTGCACGATGGCGATGCTGACGGTGGCCTCGTAGGTGGGGTCGAGGTTGTACAGCAGGATCTCCAGGTTGCCGCCCCGGGTGGGGCCCTCGCCCAGCACGGGCTGGACGCCGGTCGTCTCGCACGACGGCACGATCCAGTCCTGCTCGGCGATCGTGTGCCCGGCGCTGTTCTGCCAGTACATGCCCACGTTCAGGAAAGGCTCGGTCGCGCTGGCGCTGATCG
>JASHQA010000367.1 GCA_030037785.1 Streptosporangiaceae bacterium | reverse complement strand
CGACGTCGCCATGGTCCGGCGAAGCGCGCCCATCAGATTCATTGACCCGTCCGCCACCGTGGAGGGGCCGAGCAGGATCTGCTCGAGCGTTCCGACGGTGCCTACCCGGAGCCGGGTGC
This sequence comes from Streptosporangiaceae bacterium, assembly GCA_030037785.1. Classification (GTDB taxonomy): domain Bacteria; phylum Actinomycetota; class Actinomycetes; order Streptosporangiales; family Streptosporangiaceae; genus JAJYUU01. The sequence goes on along the minus strand of JASHQA010000367.1, from coordinate 3,616 downwards.
CGCGCGGCAGGTCCGGGTGATGCGCCTCGCTGCCCCAGTGGTAGCCGCGGCCTGGTGCCTGGCTTGCGCGCGCGAACGGAGACCCGGCCATGACCGCATCCGCCCCCAGGGCCAGCGCCTTGGCGATATCGCCGCTGCGGGTCATACCGCCGTCGGCGATGACGTGGACGTACCGGCCGCCCGACTCGTCGAGGTAGTCCCGGCGGGCGGCTGCGACGTCCGCGATGGCGGTCGCCATTGGCACCGCGACCCCGAGCACCGCGGCGGTCGTGTGCCCGGACCCGCCACCGAAGCCAGCCAGCACGCCGGCTGCTCCGGTGCGCATCAGGTGCAGCGCGGCGGTGTAGGTGGCGCAGCCGCCGACGACGACAGGCACGTCAAGCTCGTAGATGAACTGCTTGAGGTTGAGCGGCTCGGCATGGCCGGAGACGTGCTCTGCCGACACCGTGGTGCCGCGGATCACGAAGATGTCCGCACCGGCGTCGATGACCGGCTTGTAGTAGCGCACCGTGCGTTGCGGAGACAACCGGGCCGCGGTCGTCACCCCGGCTGAGCGGATCTCCTCGATCCGCTGGCCGATGAGCTCGTCCTTGATCGGCTCGGCGTAGATCTGCTGCAGCCGCCGCGTCGCTGCCTCGTCGTCGAGCTCTGCGACTTCCGCCAGCAGCGGTTCCGGGTCATCGAACCGGGTCCACAGGCCTTCCAGATCTAGCGCTGCGAGGCCGCCGAGCCGACCGATCGTGATGGCCGTGGCGGGCGACACCACGCTGTCCATGGGCGCCACGACGACGGGCATCTCGAACCGGTAGGCGTCGATCTGCCAGGCGATCGAGACCTCTTCCGGGTGCCGCGTCCGACGGGAGGGAACGATCCCGATCTCGTCGAGCGCGTACGCCCGCCGTCCGCTCTTCCCGCGTCCGATCTCGATCACGCTCACGTTGCTCTCCCGCCCCTGCCCGCGGTCCAGTGCCTGCGACGCGCGCTCATCCGAGTGGGCGTGCCGTTCGCCGCCCGCGGCCGCGCGGCCGACCTAGCTGCGCCGGCCGCCATAATTCGGTGCCTCGGCAACCAGCTGGATGTCGTGCGGATGGCTCTCCACCAGGCCGGCGCTGGTGATCTGGATGAACCGTGCACGCTGCAGCTCGGCGATGGTGCGCGCGCCGCAGAATCCCATCGCGGCCCGCAGACCACCGACGAGCTGGTCGGCCACCGCTGCCAGCGGGCCCCGGTAGGGCACCTGGCCCTCCACGCCCTGGGGCACCAGTTTGTCCTCGCGGAGCACGTCGTCCTGGAAGTAGCGGTCCTTGGAAAACGACCTGCCGCGCTCGGCGTTGCGCATGGCACCAAGCGATCCCATCCCCCGGTACAGCTTGAACTGCTTGCCGTTGATGAAGACCAGCTCGCCGGGCCCCTCCTCGCAGCCCGCGAGCAAGCCGCCGAGCATGACGGTGTCCGCGCCCGCGGCGATGGCCTTGGCGATGTCGCCCGAGTACTGCACGCCGCCGTCGCCGATCACCGGCACGCCGGCCGCCTGGCACGCCTGTGCTGCCTCGTAGATCGCGGTGATCTGCGGCACGCCGACGCCGGCCACCACCCTGGTCGTGCAGATCGAGCCGGGGCCGACACCGACCTTGACGGTGTCCGCGCCGGCGTCGATCAGGGCCTGAGCGCCCGCCCTGGTCGCGACGTTGCCGCCGATCACCTCGACCCGTGAGTTCGCCTTTACCTGACTCACCATGTCCAGCACTGCCTGGGCGTGGCCATGGGCAGTGTCCACGACCAGGACATCGGCACCCGCATCGATCAGCGCCTGCGCCCGCCGCTTGGCATCCGCACCGACGCCAATCGCGGCGCCGACCACGAGCCTGCCCTCGGCGTCCTTCGTCGCAGTGGGGAACTTCTCGCTCTTGGTGAAGTCCTTGACCGTGATCAGGCCGCGCAGCCGACCAGCCGCGTCGACCAGCGGCAGCTTCTCCACCTTGTTGCTGCGCAGCAGCCTGAGCGCATCCGGCCTGGTCACCCCTACCGGCGCGGTGACCAGCGGCATGGGCGTCATGACCTCGGTGACGCGACGCCGGTGGTCGGTCTCAAACCGGATGTCCCGGTTGGTGACGATGCCGACCAGAGTGCCGTCGGCGTCGGTGACCGGAACGCCGGAGATGCGGTACCGGCCGCAGAGCTCCTCCACATCCGCCACGGTCGCGGCCGGGCCGCAGGTCACCGGGTTGGTGATCATGCCAGCCTCGGACCGCTTGACGGTGTCGACCTGCTGCGCCTGCTCTTCCACCGACATGTTGCGGTGCAGCACGCCGACCCCGCCCTGGCGCGCCATGGCGATGGCCATGCGGGCCTCGGTCACCGTGTCCATGGCCGACGAGACCAGCGGGATCCGCAGCGACACACGCGGCGTCAGTCGTGCCGCCGTGTCGGCTTCGCCCGGCATGATCACCGAGTGCGCGGGAAGCAGCAGCACGTCATCGAAAGTCAGGGCGGGCGGGCCGAACTTCTCGTCGCTCATATCACGTTCCGTGTCCGGGGCCGTGTGGGATGCCTTCATCCTAGTGACCGGCCGCGCTGTGGTGGGCATGGCCGTCCGGCCTGGCGCGCCGGCTGTCCGGCTTGGCGCGCCGGCGGTCCTGGCCAGCGCGCCAGTGGCACCAAGCCGCGACCGTCGGTATGAGCGACTCATCCCCGATGCGGGAAACCGGCCCCGCTACGCGGTCTCGGCCAGCGACTCCTCGCCGACGATGGCACGCAGCCGGGCGAGCGCGCGGTGCTGCGCAACCCGGACCGCGCCCGGTGACATGCCGAGCAGCTGTCCAGTCTCCTGGGCGGACAGGCCGGACAGCACGCGCAGGACGATCAGTTCGCGCTGCTGGACCGGAAGCAGGGCCAGCAAGGCGCGCACCCGGTCGGCCTCGAGGCGGGCAAGCGCCGTCTCTTCGGGACCTGGCCGGTCGTCCGGACCATCGGGCACGTCGGCGGTCGGCACCGGCTGCCGGGCAGCGCTGCGCATGGCATCCGCCACCTTGTGTGCGGCGATCCCGAATACGAACGACACGAACGGCCGGCCCATGTCCCGGTAACGCGGGAGTGCCGAAAGGACTGCAATGCACACTTCCTGGGCCACATCGTCGGCCGCGTAGTAATGGCCAGAAATGCGGTCCATTCTGGCTCGGCAATAGCGGACTACTATTGGCCTGATCTGTCGCAGTAATGTCTCTATTGCCGCAGGCTGACCATGCTGCGCAAGGTCTGCCAGTGCTCCCATGCTGCCGGGCCTGGCCTCGGCTGACGTCGACTCCACCCGATCCCCCAGATTCGGTAGCGGTGACAGGTCGGTCCGCACGAGATCGTCGTTCCCCAATCCGCGAGTAAAGCCAACATCAAAAATAGCAACGGAAAGGTCACAATGAGGGGCCGTACTGATACGTAGGTAAAGTGATAACCATACGTAGTCAGAACTCTACTCTCGGTAATTGATGGCGGAATTAAAGTCCCGCCGTAGAATGCCATAGAACACCGTAGGTGTTAATTTCCGGCAGAGATATTACAATTTCAGTGATGTCGGGATGCGCCGACTCCGGCGCCGGTCGCGGCAGCGCCACAGCGGCAG
>JASHQA010000366.1 GCA_030037785.1 Streptosporangiaceae bacterium | reverse complement strand
GAGCAAGCTTAGCCCCCTTCTCCGGGGACAAGCCCGCATTACTGAACTCCTTCTCGATCTTCCGTATCTGGAATCCAACAGAAAAGTGGTCCTGCAACAGGTCGTCTACCTTTCTCTTGAAGTCGAGGTAGTCAGCGCTCTTTTGCATTACACCATCTGCAAGCTCGAAGAATGGCTGATACTGCAGAGGAAACTGCGCGTTGGAATACGCAATAACTAGCTGGGTGGGGCGAACTTGCTTGATATGTCGAAGCACACCGAGGCCCTCGTCAGTGGCCGAAATGGCTGCTCCGACTCCTTGCAAGTCCAGCAAGATAAGGTCGTAGTCACCCTGCTCGATCTGGGTGAGCTTGCTAACGTCCTTCCACTTGTCTACGTTGTAGCCGTCGCGCCTGAACAGCTTAACGTATGGGAACTCTTGGTCGTCTATCACAAGTATACGCACCCGAGCAACTATCTGCTTGAGAGGAATCTCGGTGCCGGCGCGTGATCGTGACAGCAGCATTCTAGCTCCAGGTCTGCCTTAGTCTTGCGGTCTTCCAGGAGCACGCCCCGGAAGATAAATAATATTCGATCTCTTTGTTGCACTGTCCCTCCTTGGCTCGGAGTCCGCGACCGTGCCTCGCCGTGACACTCGAGAAAATTCCGAGAGAAATCCCCGATCGAGGTTACAAAGAGTCTCGATATCCTCTGCCGCCAAAGCTAGGCGATCCAGCACGTCCGCTGGCGTCTGATCGCCTTCGTTAAGAATCAGCTCGAACGACCGACGCATGAGTCTCGGCTCTTCAATCGGCGTTGAGTCATCGTACGGTTCCACAGCTCGCCACTTACGTCTGCTCATGCCTATCCAGAGCCGTCGTTCGGTCTCCTCGGAAAGCAGCCTCGCTGATCTTGCGCGCATAATCATCATAGCGATGGAGACATTCCATTTAGGCTTAAGCGCCCGTAGTGCGTCTAGGCTAACTGCGAAGAGGTCGTCGCCAAATGAACTAAGCGGCAAAAGGAAAGCGGCTGCGAAACGGTGTGCTTGTTCTTCAATACGCTTATAGAGGTCTGGCCGCCGTACTAGATCTCGTGGCGATGCGGAATGCAACACCAAGTGACCTAGCTCATGCGCGGCATCAAATCTCCATCGAGCAGGAGAGCCCTTATCGGTACCTATAATAACGAATGGCCTGGCACTTGGCGACACCTGAGATGTCCCATCCAGACTCTCTGCTCCGAGCCTATCGCGAGCTACTACGACTCCATGATTCTCAAGCAATAGCACCATATTAGCGATCGGCGTGGAGCCGAGTCTCCAGCACTGGCGAAGCTCATCAGCCGCCTCCTCAATTTCTGCATTCGAGAGAAGCGCTGGATCAGGCGGTAGCCCGAAGTCAGGAATGTTAGGTGCAGGAAGAGAGACGAAGTCAGTCAGGTAGTCCTCGATGTCTCGGAGCCAATATAGGCGTGTCTGCGCACGCTGTCTAGCACGTGCAGTGGCAGCGGCCATGGAGCGATAGAAAACCTGTGAATCGCCAAGGGACCGGCTCGGCTTCAGGAAGAAGGAGACAGGCAGCTGCAGTGTCTCGGCAATCTGCACTAGCACAGTGGAGCTTGGGGAGTTGCGATCATTCTCGTACTGATAGATCGCTTGCGCAGAAATCCCTACGGAGGCCGCGAGCGAGGCAGCCGACTGTGTACGGGCCTCCCTGGCTTCACGGAGTCGCTCGCCGACGAATCCGGGCGTTCCTTCCCTCATGCGACGAGCTTGCGAGCCTTGAAGAAATAACTGATCCGGGCGTCGTCATTCCAGGCTTCCGGCATAAAGGACGCAACTGTCCCTGGGTACTTGTCGAATAGGTTCACTTCATGGGCATAGCCGTCGAGGTCCGGCGTCGGATACGCGATATAGGCAGACCCTGGTAGATGGCCAAAACGCTCTTGATCGGCCACTGAAAGCCAGCGACTGCGGCTATGAAGCAGCAAGATGTAAAGTGGCGCACCGTCGACGGGTTCGTCGAAGGCCTCAGGCCACAGAACACCTTGATTGGAGCTGGCGAGACTGAGCCTAAAGTCCGACGTATCAACTGGCCCGCACGGGCTTTGGACCGTACTAGCCGTCAGCACCACTGGACCGCTCCTGAGTTCCGTGTGGTTCCAGAAGGACTTGTCGGACTTCACGACCTTCGAGACAATGCCCGTCCTGTCTGCGACGTCCCGCATCAGTCCCTCAAGCCGGGCTCGACGGTGGAACGGAAGGAGGTTGAAGCTCTCTGAAGGCTCAAATCCGGCGCGACACTCTTCGGCCGATAGCTGGTGAGCAGCAAAGACGGCACGCAGCAGACGCTCGAACAGGACCTCCGGCATGTGCTGGTACGTGTAGGCCTCCAGCTCAGGACCGTTCACTGGCAGCTTCCTCTGAAGAGACGAGTGATCAAGGTGCCTTGGCAGAACAAGCGTAGCGACATGGGGCGTGGCTTTTCGCAAGTTTTGCGCTTCTCGTTGGCTCAACCTCAAACATCATCCAGCTGACCGCCATGCAGCCACCGCGGGATCGCCGGTCGGGTGGCCACGCCGCCGCGGGCGTACTCGACGGTCTTCGCTTCGCTTGGCGGGACCCCTACCTGCGCGCGATGACGGCGTTCTCGTCGCTCGCCAACCTGGCGCTCACTGGTGTCGACGCCCTCCTCGTCGTCTTCCTGGTCCGTACCGTCGGGCTGTCCTCGGCAGCGGCCGGGCTCGTCATGGCCAGCCTCGGCGTTGGCGGCGTCCTCGGCGCGCTTGTCGCCCGGCCACTGGGCCGACGGTTCGGCACTGCGCGGGCAATGCTCATCGCCGTCCCCGGCAGCTTGTGCTGTGCGCTGCTGCTCCCGCTCGCGGACAAGGGGCCGCGGCTCGCGTTCGCCGGCATAGCGATGATGTGCTCCGGCTGCGTCATCGTCATCGCGAACGTGATCGTCGACAGCTTCATGCAGACCTACGTCTCGCCGGACATACTCGGCCGAGTCACGTCGGCGACCAGGGCCGTCGGGTTCGCGATGATGCCCGTCGGCGCGCTGCTCGCCGGCGTCCTCGCCACCGCGCTGGGGGTCAGGGCTGCGCTCTGGGCACTCACCGCCCTGATCGCCGCGTCCGGCCTCACGTTCCTGCTGACTCCCATGCGGCACCTGCGTGACCTGCCGCGGCGCCCGGCCGAGGACAGCGTCCCGGCTATGCAGCTAGAGGTTTAGGCTGCCAGCCGAGGGCAAGCCCGTCCCGGCCGACCGCCCGTCGTCCCGCTGAACCTCGCGATAAGCAGCGATCAACGAGGCCGGTGGGACTCGGCACGGTCGTGCAGGTACAGGTCACGCAAGACGCCGAGTTCGGCGCCGTGGTGGATCTGTTCGTCAAGCTGGTGGAGCAGCAGCGACGCCCCGTCAGCCTCGGCGTATGGGCCAGCCACCGGGCCCATCGGCTGCCACCAGGAGGGTTCGGGCAACTGCTGGAGCAGATCCTGCCAGAAAGCATGAGCACGGTCGAAGACGGCGAGGGCCTCCGTGGCGGTTGCCGGCGCGGGGTCGTCGCGTTCGAATCCGCCGGGCGGTCGGTCGACTCCCAGCCACTCCGGATTCCGCTTGCCGCCATAGTTTTCGATGAGGTGCCACAGGCGCCATGCGATCGTGGTGAAAGGCGGCGCACCGGGCCGGCTTGCGTCATCAGCGCGATATTCCCCCGAGGCCGCCCGGCGGACCGTGAGGCAGCCAGGCACGGGCTCCCAGAAGTATTCGTCATCGGTGAGCCCGGCGAGCCTGGCCTGGGTGCGCTGGTACACGTAGTCAGACAATCCAATGATGTCGGAACGGGCATCACTCACGCCGCGGACTTTAGCATCCACAGCACGCGGACTCGCTTCTCCTGCCCTGACCTGGTAGGCGCGCGGCGCGATGGCGGGCTAGCGCCCGGTCGTGCCGTCAATCTGCTCGCGCAGGATGTCGGCGTGCCCGGCGTGCCGGGCCGTCTCAGAGGTCATGTGCGCGATTAGCCAGCGCATCGTCATGTGCTGGCCGTCGACCAGCCGGGCGAGGTGAGCTTCCGGGTCTCCGATGGCCCGGATCGCGGCGTCACTGGCGGCGATCGCGGCCCGGTAGTCGTCGAGCACCGCCGCGGTGGTTCGGCCCCGCGGCACCCTCATCCCCGAGCCGGGGCCGCGCACGTGGGCGGCGCCAGTGAGGTGATACCCGAACCAGTTCCGCTCGGCTTGGGCCAGATGCTGGACCAGGCCGAGCAGGTTAGTGCCGGTGCCGACAAGGACCCGCCGAAGCTGCTCGTCGTCCAGACCTTCGGTCTTCTTCAGGACCGACTCCCGGTTGAAGTTCAGGAACGCGAGCGCGGTGTCCAGCTCGCCAGAGTCCACCCTGGGCACGGGCCGTCGCTGCGTCTCAGCCACACGCTGAGTCTAGGAACACCGATCGTCTCGGCCTACTGCAGGGACGGCGGGGAAGGCGGGAAGGGCCGCGCACGGAAGATCTTTAACAATTCTATTCACTGAGTCACTCCAGATTCGATAGTGTGACAGGGTGCCGATTGACCCAGCCGACCTCCTTCGGGAACGCGGCTATCGCGTCACTGGCCAGCGCCTGGCCGTGCTGCGAGCGGTTATGCGTCAGCCGCACCTGACAGCCGACTCGGTGGCCGAGACGGTCAGGGCGGAGCTGGGTTCCATTTCGCTGCAGGCGGTGTATGACGTGCTCGGCGTCCTGGCCGAGGTGGGCCTGATCCGGCGCATCCAGCCCGCCGGGTCGCCCGCCCGCTTTGAGGCCCGGGTCAGCGACAATCACCACCACGTGATCTGTCGCAGCTGCGGTCGCACGGCAGATGTGGACTGCGCGGTCGGCTCCGCGCCCTGCCTGACGGCGATTGACGACAAGGGCTACGAGATCGATGAGGCCGAGGTCATCTACTGGGGTCGCTGTGCGGAGTGCCGGACGCAGGTCCGAGCGTGACCCCAAGTCACGTGACCGGCACGCCAACGTCGGAGTCAGCAGAACCCGGCGGGCGTGGCGGTCCCGATCGGCCAGCCACTCCCTAGCAGCGGCACTCCGGTGCCTGGTAACCGCACTGCACGCAGCGACACGCAGAGAGAGGACATCATGAGCGACGAGAGCACGTGTCCGGTCGCACACTCGGCCGGAAGCCGGTCTAACCGGGACTGGTGGCCGGACCAGCTGAACCTGAGGGTGCTCCAGCAGAACTCCCCCCGGGCCACTCCCATGGAGGCGGACTTCGACTACGCCGAGGAGTTCAAGACCCTCGACCTTGACGCCCTGAGGCGGGACATCGAAGCCGTCATGACGACGTCACAGGACTGGTGGCCGGCCGACTACGGCCACTACGGACCGCTGTTCATCCGGATGGCGTGGCACAGTGCGGGCACGTACCGCATCAGCGACGGCCGCGGCGGCGGCGGGGCGGGCACGCAGCGCTTCGCGCCCCTCAACAGCTGGCCTGACAACGCGAGCCTCGACAAGGCGCGCAGGCTGCTCTGGCCGGTCAAGCAGAAGTACGGCCGGAAGATCTCGTGGGCCGACCTGATGATCTTCGCGGGCAACTGCGCGCTCGAGTCGATGGGATTCAAGACCTTCGGCTTCGGCGGCGGCCGCGAGGATGTGTGGGAGCCCGAGGACATCAACTGGGGCGCTGAGGCCACCTGGCTCGGCGACGAGCGGTACAGCGGCGACCGGGAGCTCGCCAATCCGTTCGGCGCTGTTCAGATGGGTCTGATCTACGTGAACCCGGAAGGGCCGAACGGCAACCCGGACCCGCTGGCCGCTGCCCGCGACATCCGGGAGACGTTCCGCCGGATGGCCATGAACGATGAAGAGACGGTCGCGCTCATCGCGGGCGGGCACACGTTCGGCAAGACGCACGGTGCGGCCAATCCCGACGAGTACGTCGGCCGGGAGCCCGAGGGCGCGCCGCTCGAGGAGATGGGCCTCGGCTGGGCCAGCAGCTACGGCACTGGCAAGGGTGATGACGCGATCACCAGCGGGCTGGAGGGCGCCTGGACACCTACGCCCACGACCTGGGACAACAGCTTCTTCGAGACGCTGTTCGGCTACGAGTGGGAGCTGGTGAAGAGTCCGGCTGGCGCGTGGCAGTGGATCCCGACAGATCCAGCGGCGGCGGGCACCGTGCCGGATCCCCACGATCCGGCGAAGAGGCGAGCCCCGGTGATGCTCACCACTGACCTGGCACTGCGGCTGGATCCGGTCTACGAGCCGATCTCGCGGCGCTTCTTCGAGAACCGAAGGGAGTTCGCGGACGCCTTCGCCCGGTCCTGGTTCAAGCTCACGCACCGCGACATGGGGCCGATTTCCCGGTACCTCGGCCCGCTGGTTCCGGCCGAGCCCCAGCTCTGGCAAGACCCCGTCCCGCCGGTCACGCACGAACTGATCGGAGCGGAGGACATTGCCGCTCTCAAGGCCGCGATTCTCGGCACGGGGCTGACAACTTCGCAGCTAGTCTCGACGGCCTGGGCTGCAGCGTCGACCTTCCGCGGCACCGACAAGCGCGGCGGAGCCAACGGCGCACGCATTCGCCTCGCTCCGCAGAACGACTGGGAGGTCAACAACCCGGCCGAGCTGACCAGTGTGCTGGCGACGCTGGAGCGGGTCCAGCGCGAGTTCCAGGCCGATGGGTCGAAGCGGGTATCCGTCGCTGACCTGATCGTTCTCGGCGGCTGCGCGGCCGTGGAGCAGGCGGCGAAGAACGCCGGGTACGACGTCGAGGTCCCGTTCGCGCCCGGACGTACGGACGCCTCTCAGGAACAGACCGACGTCGAGTCCTTCGCTGTCCTCGAGCCGGCCACCGATGGGTTCCGCAACTACCTGGGCAAGCTAGAGCCGCGACTGGCCGAGCACATGCTCGTCGACCGGGCGAGCATGCTGACGCTCACCGCGCCCGAGATGACCGTGCTCGTAGGTGGCCTGCGCGTCCTGAATGCGAACTACGACCAGTCCAGCGTCGGGGTCTTCACCGACCGCCCCGAGGCGCTGACCAACGACTTCTTCGTGAACCTGCTCGACATGGGCACGACGTGGCAGGCGACGTCCGAGGCCGCGGACACGTTCGAGGGTCGCGATCGGCGAACAAACGAGCTGAAGTGGACGGGCAGCCGTTTCGATCTGGTCTTCGGCTCCAACTCCCAGCTCCGCGCGCTCTGTGAGGTCTATGCGGGTGCCGACTCGCAGCAGAAGTTCGTGCGCGACTTTATTGCCGCGTGGGACAAGGTCATGAATCTCGATCGATTCGACCTGGCCTGACGGGCAGGTCCAGGCTGTCCTGGGCCGACGGGGCCGACGGGGCCGACGGGGCCGACCTCGCCGATCCGGCGACCGGCGGTGAGTCTGCCACGTAGGGACGGACGTGCGGGCATCGCGCGAGCTCGGTTACCCGGCTCTCGCGGTGCCCGCGTTCGATTGCCCGACCGGTCGTCCCGCCTAGACCAGGGCTGGTAGCGACCCAGAGCGGTATCTGGTTCTTAGCCAGGTTTTGTGGATTTTAATGTCTCTCTATACTATCTGTAACGTACATCCGGGTATCGAGGGGCTCTGCCGACGATGCGACGGGCGCCGACGGCTAGCCCCATCCGCCGACCATGGCCGCGCAGCGTGGTCGTCGCGATCACCTCGGTCGTGCTGGCCGTCTTCGCGAGCGCGCTCGCCGGCCTGACGGTATCGGCGACGCCCGGCCCTGGCGGCCCGCTGAAAGCCGCGATGGCCGAGCTATTCAGCTCGTACAACTGGAACACCGGGCTGATAGGCACGTCCTGGTGGCAGGCTGCGGTGGCGTTGTCGACCGTAGAGACTTACGCCCAGACCACCGGGAACACCAGCTACGACGCAGTGCTCGCACGCGCATTCGCGCTGAATTCGGCCGGCAACTTCGAGGACGCCTCGGACGATGACACAGCGTGGTGGGCGCTGGTCTGGCTCCAGGCCTACGACATGACGCACGCCGCGTCGTACCTCACGATGGCCGAGACCGACGCCGACTACATCCACGAAGCCTGGGACGATACGTGCGGCGGCGGAGTGTGGTGGCAGCGGGACCCGCACTGGTACAAGAACGCGATCTCCAACGAGCTCTTCCTCGAGCTGACGGCGTGGCTGCACAACTCGATCCCCGGCGACGTGAAATACCTGCGGTGGGCCGAGGCCGAGTGGTCATGGTTCGACCACAGCGGAATGATCAACAATAGCGACCTGATCAACGACGGTCTGGACAGCAACTGCGCGAACGACGGCGACGTTACCTGGACCTACAACCAGGGCGTCCTCCTGGCTGGCCTCGCACAGCTGTTCCGCGCCACCGGGCACCGCTCGCTGCTGCGCACTGGGGAGCGCATCGCCCAGGCCGCAATCGGCCAGCTCACGGTCGGCGGGGTGCTGGCGGAGCCGTGCGAACACAGCAGCTGCGCCAGCAGGCTCGACACCAATACCCGGTCGTTCAAAGGGATCTTTGTCCGCGACCTCAAGGTCCTGGCTGTCATCGCCGGGACAACGCAGTTCAACGCTTTCTTCACCGCCCAGGCTCGGTCGATCGATGCACACGACACCAGCAGTGGCGACGAGCTCGGCATGTTCTGGGCTGGGCCGGTTGCCGACACCAGCTCCGCCAGCCAAGCGAGCGCGCTGGATGCCCTCGTCGCCGCGGTCAAGCTGCCGCGCTGATGAGCGCGGGCGGCCTGCGCACCGCGGGTGGCCTGCGCACCGCAGCCAGCCAGCGCACCGCGGCCGGCCAGCTACGCCTCGCCTGCCGCTTGTGAACTCTTCGCGCGCTCTGCCAGGTCGCTGAACAGCGCCGGATAGTCATAGGCGGCCTCGGGCGAGGCTCGTACCGCAGCATCGATCAGCGTGGCGTCCTGGCCGACGAGGATGCGCCAGGCCCCGGATCGCACGCCGTCGAGGATGATCGTCGCCGCCTTGGCCGCGGTGAGCCGCGCCTTGTCCCTGAAGTCGGTTTCCAGCCGGACGAGCAGCCGGCGCAGGTCGTCGGCGGACGGGTCCGCGGCGAGCAGGCCGGCGCGCACCAGGCCGGGCCGCGCGCTGGCCGGAATCCACTCCTCGAGCTGGGCCCGGGTCATCGCTTCCGGGTCGGGCGCGCCAGCGGCACGTCGGCTGTTGGCGAGGATGTCGGTGCCCACGTGCCCAGGCATGACGAGGGCGACTCGGACCTGCGGGGCGTTGCTGCGCAGGTCTTCGATGAGCGCCTCGGTGAACCCTTTCACGGCGAACTTGGCGGCCGAGTAGGCAGTGTTGGGCGCGCCGGGGCCTCCGGTCGCCCAGAACCCGGCCACGCTGCTCGTATTCACCAGCACCCCGTCGCCGCTGGCGATCAGCAGCGGCAGGAACGCCCGCGCGCAGTAGTAGACCCCGCACCAGTCGACAGCGAACGTGCGCTCCCAGGCCTCCCGGCTGTCCCGGACGAAGCTGGGGCTGCCGCCCACGCCTGCGTTGTTGAAGACCAGGTCGATGTGATCGGTGGAGTGCTGCTGCAGCACCTCGTCGCGGAACCGCAGCACCTGATCCTCCGCGGAGACGTCGCAGGCGTGGCCTGTGACCAGGACGCCTGGCGGCGCGCCGCTGCGCGCCGCGGCCGTCGCGTCCGCCAGCGCGTCCGGGTGCCAGTCGCAGGCCGCAACCGAGCAACCCTCGGCGGCCAGCTGCCGGACCAGCTCGCGGCCCATGCCCGAGCCGCCGCCCGTGACCACCGCTAGCTTGCCGGCGAACGAGTCCGCCACGGTCACGCTGCCTGGCCGGCGGCCGGTGGGTTCGGCACGACCAGGGCGGCGGCCTGCTCAGCGCAGATCTCGGCCATGGCCTGACGTGCGCTGCGGCACACACCGGGAAAGTTGAGGTAGCCGTGCGGCATGCCGACGTACTCGGTGAGTCGCACCGGCACGCCGGCCGACCGCAGGGCCGCCGCGTACCGAACTCCGTCTTGGCGCAGCGGATCGTGCTCGGCAACCTGAATCAGCGCCGGCGGCAGCCCGCTGTGGTCGACGGCGAGCAGCGGCGACGCTCGCGGGTCCGCCGGGTCGGCCTCCCCCAGGTAGAGGCGCCTGAACGCCAGCATGTCGGGCTCGGAGATGATGAGCGACCGCGCCGCTGCCGGAACCCGCGTCATGTCCGTAGCCGGGTAGAGCAGCGCCTGGTGGCTGATCTTCGGCCCGCCGCGGTCTCGCGCTAGCAGGCACGTCACCGCCGAGAGATTGCCGCCCGCGCTCTCCCCCATCACCCCGATGCGCGTGGCCGAAGGGTCGCCAGCGGCGGCTGCGCCCAGCTCGACGGCGTTCGCCGCCGCCCAGGTCAGTGCCGCGTAGCAGTCATCCACAGCGGCGGGGAACGGGTGCGTCGGCGCGAGCCGGTAGTCCACGGATACCACGACCGCGCCCACCGTCACTGCCACAGAACTGCACATCCAGTCGCCCATGCGGAGGTCACCGAAGACGAACCCGCCGCCATGGAAGTACAGGACCAGCGGTCGCGCGGACCGGCCAGCCGCCGCGGGCCGGTACACGCGCACGGGGATGTCGCCGCCGGGCCCGGCCGCGGTGCGGTCGCGCACCTCGGTTCCGGGCACGATGGCCCCGAACATCCTGTTGGTGAAGCCGTTGCTCGGCATGCGCCGGGACTGCATGGCAATGACGTCCGCATCGCTCTTCGTGCCGACAGACCCCTGCCGCTGCACCAGCCACGCCCAGACCCGCACCCGCCGGTCGATCGGTGCCATCCGCGCTCGCCTCCCGGCCGCGGTCGCGGAGCGCCCACGGCTGCTCCACGACGCCACGTCGCTCTGGCCGAGAATGCTAGTTCGCCGCAGCGGCGGGTGCCAGAGCCCTGCAGCCGTCCGCTGGCAGGCTCGGCACTGGCAGGCTCGGCACTGGCAAGCCGACCGTCAGCCGGTCGACTGCGTCCGGGCTCATCTGACCCGGCCCGCCGGGCTCGGATGACGCGGCTCGTACCCGGCGTCCACCGGGCGGCCCCTGCTGTGCTTGCGCATCCACAGGATGATGGCCGCCACCAGGAGCAGGAAGCCCAGCGCCAGGAACGCGATCGGCAGGTCCACGCCCAGCGCGGAGATAGCGCTGCCGCTGCTGTTGGCGTCGGACACGGCCGACGCCAGGCTGGACGGGCTGGCGTGGTAGCTATCGGACAGCACCGCGGTCACGGGGGCGAGCGTGCCAGTCGGCAGCTTGACGGCCGCCGTCTCGGTCTCGTTGTTCGAGACGTTCACCACCAGGCCGCTAGCGGGGGCGACGTAGTACGTGTTGGTGGCCTGGTAGGTGTAGCCGAGCGGGATGGTCGTCGCGTGCGGGAACACGGTAGCCAGGCTCGCGGCCTGGCTCGGCGACACCAGCCCGGCCCTGATCAGACTTGGCACCAGCGAGGTCGGCAGCGACGCTGGCAGGCCCGCCAGCACCTGCGGGTTCTTGATCGGCGTCGGCGGGATTGTGGCCCGGTACTCGTAGGTGGTGATGCCGCCCTGCTTTGCCTCGCCCACGTACTTCAGCAGCGTCGTGGTGTTAGTGAGCGGCACCCACCCGGTGTAGTTCTGCTTCTTCGCGCCGAGCGGCCAGCTCACCGTCAGGCCTTTGGCGGGCGTCACGACCCAGCTCTTCGGGTGCGGGGCGGTCGCCTCCAGGGTCTTCCGGTCGACCGAGTAGTGCGAGTCGGTCCTGGCCACCTGGCTGCCAGCGGCCTTGATGGTGCGGATGTCCTGCAGCAGTGCGGAGTTGCCTGCCGTCTGGAGAACCTTGACCTGCTCGGTGAGAGTGGCCGGCAGGTTCGTCCGGATCGCGGCCGCGGGGTTCGGCCCGGCAAGCGCGGCGGGCTCGAACAGCTTATGGATCGTGCCGTCGTAGGTCCGGGTCTTGTTGTAGTTGCCCGGCAGCCGGGCGACGAAGGACGGCGTGATCCACCACGCGAGGAGCGCCGCGACGACGAGCAGGATGACCCCGATCACTCCGCACGTGACAGCGGCCTTGCGCATGACGGCTCCCGGTGGCGCATGCCGCCCAGGCTGCCTCTTGCCGACCCGGCTCACACGGCGCGCCTCTGGTTACGCTTTCCCGTCGTCGCGGGCGTCTGCATCGCCCGTTGAAGGTGAATCAACGGCGGCGAGCCACCGGCACTATGCCGGTCATCTGCCTTTTATCCCAGGGCGGACGCGATTTCATCGACCGCGCGAGACCAGCATGAGAAGGTACAAGGCGCAGCGGACGCCACGGAACCGCCGACGCGCACCCAGTCGTGGCGGGCGTCAGCCAGCGGCGACGATCGCTCCCCAGCGGGAGGTGCCGACCACGCTACGTGAGCAGGTTAGCCGTCCCCCGGCGGGCTCGCTCGCGCCACCGGGTACGATTTCACACGAATCCGGCGCGCCATCTTTCGCGGCCCCCTTACGCTGATCAAGGGCCCACATGCGGGAATCGGCTGAGGGCGGCTGAGCTGTAAGAAGGTAACCGGGGAGTCCACGCAGCGCCGAGGCGGGCAAAGGAGAGCTGACCGAGCAGGTCGGTGACGGAGGTGGGCGCGTGACGCAGGTGTCCGCCAGCCCTGCCGATTCATCCGGACCGGTTAAGCACGCGGCGTCCGAGACGAACGGCCCCAATGACGGGAACGGGCTGGCCGACCCGATAGCTGCAGGTCAGGCCGGTGTGACGGACCACACCGGAGTCGCGGTATCGGCCCGTCCCGACACCCCAGACCGCCCAGACACCTCAGACCGGCCGGGCGCCCCAGACCGGCCGGACGCCCCAGACCGGCCGGGCACCGCGGCTCGCCCGACGACGCCGGGCCGCCACGCCGCGCCAGCCGGGCCGCTCGAGCCGACCGGTCCGGTCGAGCGCCTGATGAGCTCGGTCATCCGCAAGCTCGCCTGGAGCAGGCTCGCGCATCCCAGGGTGGCAGTCGCCATCGCCGCGGCCGGCCTGCTGCTCGGCATGGTCGTCGGCCTGACAGGACCGAATGCCGAGACCCTGCGCTACATCTGGCTGCCACTGACCGACCTGGTATCGCGGTGGCTCAACCCGCATCATCACATCCCCAGCCCCGGCCCACACGACATCATCACCGCGGCAACCCTCTACGGCGGCGACATCCTGGCGTGCCTGGGGCTCGCGGGGATGCTCTGGGCGCACAGCCAGGGCTGGCGCCCCGACCCGCGCAAGCTCCTGCTCGCCAGCACCATCGTCGTCGCGATCATGGTCTGCATCACGCCGGTCGGCTCCTCGGATACCGCCAGCTACGCCGCGTACGGCCGGATCGCCGCCCTCGGCAGGGACCCGTACTCGGTCAACAGCCTGCTATTCCTCGAGGCCCAGGACAAGAACCTGCCGGCCCCGACGTACTTCGACGTCGTCGGCAAGCTCTGGCAGCACCAGCCATCTGTCTACGGCCCGGTCGCCACGTGGATCCAGCACCTCGCGGCCTGGATCGGCGGCTCGAGCGTCCAGACGACGATCTGGGTGCTGATGATGCTCAACGGCGCGATGTTCCTTGCCGTCGGCCTGCTGCTGCTCAAGACCTCCGACGACCCGGTGCGCGCGACGCTGTTCTGGACCGCGAACCCCGTCCTCATCCAGCAGCTCGTCGGCGGCGGGCACTTCGACACGTTCGTGGCCGCGGCCGCGATCGCTGCCATCCAGATCGCCCGGCGCTTCCGCGGTGTCTGGGCCGACGTCGCGATCGGCCTGATCATCGGCGTCGGGTGCGGGGTGAAGATCACCGCCGTGCTCGTCGCGCTCGGCCTGGCCTGGGTGTTCCTGCGCCGCCACGAATACCTGCGCATCGCCCGGATCGCGCTGATAGCCATGGCCACGCTCTCGCTCGAGTACAGCTTCTACGGCCTTTCGTCGCTGAAGCCGCTCTTCGAGGGGTCACAGTGGGTAACCCTGCCGTCACCGTTGTGGATCTTGTACGACATCGGCAAGCACACTCACGTGAGCCTGGCCCTGCTCATCAGCGTCCTGTGGCTGACCGGGATGTTCGTCGTCGCCTGGCTCGTTTACCAGCGCATCTCGGCCGATCAGCCGCGTGAGGTCGTCGCGCCGTTCGCGCTGACGTACGCCTGGGTGATCGTCGCGCCCTGGATGTTCGCCTGGTACACCGCGCTGCCCTGGGTGACCCTCACCCAGGTCCCGCGCAACCGGATGACTCGCTGGCTCACGATCGTGACGGTCGTGCTGGCCCTCTGGCACTCCAGCGGGGGATGGGTTCCGCCGGGGCGCGTATGACGACGGAGAAATCGCCGGCGGGCGCCGGCGCGCCAGCTGACCGTGATCCGCGGGTAACTGTCCTGGCGGGGAACGGGCTCGTTTCGCCCGCCCCAACCGCCACGGACGCCGTCGCCGCGCCCGCGTCCCAGGCCACCCGCCTGGCCTCGGCCGCGGCTGCGGCGCGGCAGCACTGGCTGGCGATCGCGTTGCTCGCCGCTGGCCTCGTGCTGCGGGTGCTCGCCGAGTTCGGCTACCGCCCGGCGCTGTTCTACATCGACTCCGTCAAGTACCTGTACAACTCGGCGGGCAACGACCCCGAGGGGTACAAGGCGCCGCTGCGCGCCATCTTGTTCGTGGCGAACCTCGACACCGTCACCGCGATCCAGCACCTGCTGGGACTCGCGATGGCCGTCGTGATCTACGTGCTGCTGCTGCGCCGGGGCGCCTCCCGGTGGCTGGCGGCGCTGGCGATCGCGCCGGTCCTGCTGGACGCCTACCAGCTCCAGCAGGAGCAGACGATCATGCCGACGACGTGGTTCGAGGCGCTGCTCGTGGCGGGCCTCGCCATCCTGCTGTGGCGGCCGGATCCTGGCTGGCGGCGAGTCATCGTCGCGGGACTGGTGCTCGGCGCCTCAGCCACGGTCTGGCAGGCCGGTGAGGCGCTGGTGCTGCCAGCGGTGATCTACCTGCTCGCGGCTGGCGGCGGCTGGCGGCGAGCCGTGGGCAGGGCCGCTGCGGTGTGCGTCGCGTTCGCGCTGCCGATCCTGGCCTACAGCACGGGCTCGTATCTCACCGGCGGCCCGTTCGGGCTGTCCCATCAGGGCGTCACGTCCCTGTACGGTCGAACCGCCGCGGCGGTCGACTGCGCCACGATCAAGCTCACCGCGGCCGAGCGAGCGATCTGCCCGGACGCGACGCAGCAGGCGCACGGCGACGACTGGCTGGCGTTCAATCCGGATTCGCCGGTGCAGGCCATCTACCGCACCCAGCCGCGCGCCGAGGTGAACAGCACTGTCACGAGCTTCAACTCCAGCGTGCTGAAACAGCAGCCGCTGCGCATCCTCGCTGACTACGGCCGGGACGTCCTGAAGCTGTACGCCGTGACCCGGCACACCGCACCTGGCGACCCGCCGATCACCCGCTGGCAGTTCGCGAAGTCGTTCCCGTACTTCACGCCACACGCCACGAAGCAGGAGGTCAGGGCCATTGTCGACCAGTTCGGGGGTGGCCAGCCGACGGTCTGGCGGCCGGTCGCGGACTTCCTGCACCACTACCAGCTCGACGGGGGCTTCACCCCGGGGCCGCTGCTGGCGCTGTTCACGATCGCGGGGCTCGCCGGGTCGCTACTCGCTCTGGTGCGCCGGCGACTGGACCCGCGCACGCGCCAGCTCGCCCTCGCCTGCCTGCTGTGCTTCGGGTCTGCGGCGTGCCTGCTGCTGGTGGCCGACATCTTCGTGTTCTCCTGGCGGTACCAGGTCCCCGCGCTGGTGACCCTCGTGCCGGCCGGTGCCCTCGGCATCAACGCGGTCCTCGCCTGGGTCACCGCGGGACGTACCCGCCACCGTCGGGCTGGGTGAAGCCCGTTAGCCCTTGGGGCTGATCCGGGTGCCGAGATCGGCGCCCGCGCAGATCTGCCGCATCACCCCGGCGGCGGCAACGTCGAACACGTGCATGGTGAGGCCCTGCTCGTTCGCGAGCACGAAGGCGCTGGTGTCCATCACCCGGACGCCAGCGGCGAGCGCCTCGTCGTAGCTGAGCCGGTCGTACCGCCTGGCGCTCCGGTTGAGCTTCGGATCGCTGTCGTAGACGCCGTCGACGCCGCGCTTGGCGACCAGCAGCGCGTCCGCGTCGACCTCCAGGGCGCGCTGGACCGCCGGGTAGTCGGTCGTCACGTACGGCTGCCCGATGCCCCCCGCGAGCAGCACAATCGACCCGCGCTCTAGGTGGCGGATGGCGCGCAGCCGGATGAACGGCTCGGCCACGCTCTCGATCGGGATGGCGGTCATCACCCGGATGTCGATGTCGGTCCGCGCGGTGAGCGCCCCGCGCAGCATCAGCGCGTTCATCACCGTGCCCAGGATGCCGATGTTGTCGGCCTCGGCCCGGCTGATCCCCCAGCCCGCCGCCATCCGGCCGCGGAAGAAGTTGCCGCCGCCGACGACGACCGCGATCTGGACGCCCAGCTCGCGCACCGTCAGGACCTCGTCGGCCACCCTGGCCAGGCTCGCCGGGTCCGCTCCCGAGCCCGCCGCCCCGGCCAGCGCCGCACCGCTGAGCTTGACCACGACCCGGTGATAACGCAGCACCGACACGTCCCCTTTGGCGGCCGCCGCTGCGACAGCCGCTCTGGACAGTATGGCCGTCTACCCGGCCAGCGCGGCCAGCAGCGGGGCGAAGTGCGCGAGGGGCGGCACGACCGCGTCCGGGTCCTTGGCCGCGTCATCCCAGCGCCGCAGCTGGCAGGCGGCGCTGGCGTGCTGGCTCGCCTCGAACACGCTGATCTCGTCGGGCCGCATGGGGCCGCCCTGAACGCCGAGGGTGTACACCGATGCCGCCGACAGCCCGGACAGATAGCGCGGTTCGACCGCGCACAGGTACCGCTTGGCCGCCACGTGCAGCCTGACTGGCTCGGTGACCTGCGGGCCGAACCACTGCGCCAGCCACGCGGCGCCTTGGTCGTCGTGCCTGTTGTCCGTGCCGCGCATCAGGTCCTGACCGGTCCGGGTGCCGGTGAAGTGGCCAACGTCGTGCAGGAGTGCCGCCGCGACCAGTTCCGGCGGAGCGCCGGCCCGCTCTGCGAGCGCGCCCGCCTGCAGCATGTGCGCCGCCTGGCTCACCGGTTCTCCCAGGTAGTCGGCAGCGCCCTCGCTGGCGAACAGCCTCGCGATCACGTCGACGGCGACCGGCCAGGTGGTGTCCATGGCCTCAGCCTGTCCTGTCCGCCGCCCGGCACGCAACCGGGCGCGCATCGCCGGTCAGCGGCCGGGTCGGCACCGGGAGCCCCCCGCGGCGCGGCGGCGGCTAGCCGCGGGGTACGAAGTAGATGATCGCGACCCCGGCGAGGACCACGGCGGCGCCGATGGCGTCGTACCGGTCGGGCCGCATGCCGTCGACTCCCCAGCCCCACAGCAGTGAGGCCACCACGAACACGCCCCCGTACGCGGCGTAGATGCGGCCAAAGTCGTGGCTGCGCTGCAGCGTCGGGATCACCCCGTACAGCACGAGCACCGCGGCGCCGATGATGCCGACCACGACCGGAGCGCCCTCACGCAGCCAGCGCCAGACGAGATAGCCGCCGCCGATCTCGGCGAGCCCGGCGAGGATGAACAGTCCGATGGAACGAGCAACGGCCATGGACCGATTCTCTCGTGCTCGCAGAGCCGTGGCCCGGCCGATCGCAAGTCCGGCCGGTCAGCCGGGAGCGGGGGCGGCGGGCGCTGCGGACGCCGCGTCGAGGGCAGCCAGATACCCGAACGTCATGGCCGGCCCGATGGTGGCACCCGGGCCGGCGTAGCTGCGGCCCATGACCAGGGCGCTGGTGTTGCCGGCCGCGTACAGGCCACGGATCACGGTGCCGTCCGCGCGCAGCACCCTGGCACGCTCGTCGGTGCGGAGCCCGCCCTTGGTGCCGAGGTCACCTGGCACGATCTTGACGGCGTAGAACGGCGGCTGCGCCAGCGGCGCCAGGTTGGGGTTCGGCTTGCAGTTCGGGTCGCCGTAGTAGCGGTCGTACGCCGAGTCGCCGCGGCCGTAATCGGCGTCCCGGCCGAGCCTGGCGAGCTCGTTGAACCGGTCCACCGTCTTGGTCAGCCCGTCGGCGGACACCCCGATCTGCCCCGCCAGGTCCGCGAGTGACCCGGCCCTGGCCACGGCCCCGGCCGCGTACCAGCGACGCGGCAGCGGCCGGCGGGGCGGCACGCCGGTGAACACGTACCGGTTGCGATACCGCTGGTCGGTGATCATCCAGCACGGGATGTGCGGGTTGTCCTCGGTGTGCCGGTCGTACATGGCGTGCACGGCGTCCACGTACGGCGCGGCCTCGTTCATGAACCGCTCCCCCGCCGCGTTGACGAAGATCGAGCCGGGCAGGCTGCGCTCGGCCAGGCAGAAGACGGGTCCTCCGGTCAGCGGGATCGACGGCCCCCACCAGGCGTCGTCCATGAGCTCCAGCACACCGCCCGCGGCCTCGCCGGCCGTGATCCCGTCGCCGGTGTTGCCCGGTGAGCCGACGGTCCACTCGGTGCCGATCGGCGCCCGCTGGTAGCGCCGGCGCAGCTGCTCGTTGTGCTCGAAGCCGCCGGACGCGAGCAGCACACCGCGCGTCGCCCGCACCACCGCCGGGTCGCCGTCGCGCAGCACCCGCACGCCGGTCACCCGGTCGTCGGCCAGGTGCAGTCCGGTCATCGGGGTAGTCAGCCACACCGGGACACCGGCGGCCGCCAGCCCGGCGCGCAGGCCCGCAGCGAGGGCCTGGCCCATGCTGAGCAGCCGCCGATGACGCAGCTTGCTCACGACCATGCGGGCGGTGACCCTGGTCGTGGTCGTGATGGCTCGCGGGTGGCTGGTGCCAAGGCTCAGCCAGCGGTAGTTGGCCTGGGTCACGGTGATCCCGGCCGGCGCGGGCAGGTACGGCGGCCGCAGCCGGGCGAGCTCCGCGCCCAGCACCCGCGCGTCGAGCAGCACGGGCTCGACCGACCGGCCGCCTGGCCGGCCACCGGGTGCCTCCGGGTAGTAGTCGGAGTAGTTCGGCACCCAGGCGAAGTCCAGCGGGGTGTTCGCCAGGACGAGGTCGAGCATGGCGGGCCCGTGCCGCAAAAACGCGGCCCGCAGTGCCTCCGGGGTGCCCTCGCCCGCGACGTGGCCGAGGTAGCGGCTGGCCTGTTCGGCCGTGTCGGTCACCGCGTGGCGCCGCAGCACGGAATTGCCGGGAATCCAGACGCCGCCGCCCGAGCGCGCCGTGGAGCCACCGAAGTACTCGGTCTTTTCCAGCACGACCGCGCGCAGCCCGCGCAGCGCCGCGGTCAGCGCGGCCGTCATGCCAGCGGCGCCGCTGCCGACCACGACGAGGTCGAACTCCGGGTCACCGGCTGCCATCTGAGCTCCGTCGTCGTCCGTGCGGAGACCGCTCGACCCCGCCAAGCTCGACTGCTGTCGTCCATAGTAGAACACGTTTCAGTTCTGGCCCGGCAGTCGCGGGCCGCCCCGAGGGCCCATCGCATAGGGTGCGGACGTGACCCCCAGAACCCTCCCGGCCCGCGAGGCTGTCGACGCGGTGATCTTCGACGCAGGCGGCGTGCTGCTGCTTCCCGACGCCGAGGCCGGCATGGCCGCGATCGGCGGGCTCCACGATGGGTCCGTCCCGGCGGACTGGCGTCGTGCGCACTACGCGGCGCTGCTCGCGGTGGAGCAGATGGACCCGATCGACTGGCCGGCCCACCGCAAGGTCCTCGCGGCCGAGGTCGGCGTCCGCGACGAGCACCTCGATGCGGCTGCCGCGCTGATCGAGGACGTGATGACCAGCCCTTGGGTGCCGGTGGACGGCGCGGCCGATACGCTGCGCGCGCTCTCGGCCGCAGGCTACAAGCTCGCGGTGGTGTCGAACGCCTGGGGGACCATCGCCGAGTGGCTCGAGCAGCACAAGATCTGCTCGGTCACCGACGACGAGCTGCCGCGAGTCGGCGCGGTGATCGACTCACACCTGGTCGGGATCGAGAAGCCAGATCCGAGAATCTTCCAGCTGGCGCTGGACGCCATCGACGTCGTTCCGGAGCGAAGCCTGTACGTGGGAGACACGGTGAGGTTCGATGTCAACGGCGCGCTCGCGGCGGGCCTGCGGCCGATCCACGTGGACCCGTATCACTTCTGCGACGGCCCGCACAGCCACATCGCGTCGCTGGCCGAGCTGACCGACTGGCTGGTGGCGGCCTAGCTGCGGAGCCGCGCGGCAGAGCGGCGCCGGGCGTCACTCGTAGGTCACGCTGACCTCCGGGCTGAGCGCGACGGCCTGGCAGGCCAGGATGTACCCGTCGGCGAGGTCGGCGTCGTCGAGCACCTCGTTGCTGGCCATCTCGACTTTGCCGCCGGTGAGCTGGCAGGCGCAGGCGCCGCAGATGCCCTCCCGGCAGGAGTACGGCGGATCGAGGCCGACGTCGAGCAGCAGGTCCAGCATCCGGACCCCGACCGGCCAGCCCAGCGACCGCGTCTCGCCGTCGAGGCGGACGCGGAGCGTCGCCGCCACCCCCGTCAGCTCCGGCTCGGTCGCCGCGTCGAACGGGTTGTGCTGCAGGGACAGGAATCGTTCGACCTTGACCGCGCGCGGGGCGACACCGATCGCTCGCGCGGCGTCCCTGGCCGCCGACAGGAACGGATCGGGTCCGCTGGCGAAGATCTGGTACCCGCCGTACGGCCGGATCAGCGGCGCCAGCAGCGGTCCGGACGGCAGGCCCTGCAGCGCGTCGAGCCAGTGCACGACGAGCAGCCGAGACCCGGCCTGCCGCGCCAGCTCCCGCAGCGCCGAGCCGAAAATCACCGAGCTCGCGTCCCGGTTCGCGTACAGCAGCACTACCCGGCCGGTGCCCGCGGTCAGCACCGATCTGAGGATCGACATGGCGGGGGTTATGCCGCTGCCGGCCGCGAGCAGCAGGAAGTCGTCGTCGAGCGAGCGCGGCACGAACATGCCGGCCGGCGGCAGCACGTCCAGCCCGGTGCCGGGCCGCACGTTGGCCGCGATCCACCGGGACGCGTACCCGCGGGCCGTCTGCTTGACGGTCACCGTGAGCGGGTCGCCGGTCAGCGGTGAGCTGGACAGCGAGTAACACCGTGCCACCGAGCCGTCGCGCTCGCTCGGGATCCGCAGCGTGAGGAACTGACCGGGCTGATAGTCGAACGCCCCAGCCAGGTCGGGCGGCACGTCGAAGACCAGCGAGCACGCGTCGTCGGTCTCTGCGACCACGGCCGCGACGCGCAGCCGGTGGAACGCGCGGTCGCCGCCGCCGGTCACGGCGGCGCCACCGGCAGCCAGCCCGCACGGACCGCGGTCTCGATGCTGGCTCGCATCGTGTCGCACCGCTCGATCAGCGGTGTCTGCTCGCCCGCGGCGATCCGCCGGGCGAACTCGGCGCACCGGCCCACGGCTGCGACGTCCCACTGCACGCTGGTGTGCTGCAGGCTGAACTTCGCCGCCCGCACGACCGCGCCGCACTCGCCGCACTGCACCGGGCAGTACCAGAACCGGCGCTCGTCTGGCCGCGCCGTCCCGCTGGCCCCGGCCGCCGCCCTGGCCCGTGGCGCCCGGTTGGCGTCGGTCATGCCGGGCCGGCTCCCGCCGTCGCGTCGCTGACGGCCGGGTCGCTGACGGCCGCGTCGCGTGCGGCCAGGTTCGCCGCGACCTCGGCTTCCCACGCCTGCACCGCACGCGCTGTGTCGACCTCGAACTCGTGCCGGGCGACCATGTCGGCACCGATGTCCTCGACGTCGGTGTAGAACTGCTCGTACCAGCGCCGCAGCTGGTACACCGGGCCGTCATCAGCGCACAGCAGCGGGTTGTCGATCCGGGTCTTGTGGGTCCAGATCTCCACGTCCTGCTGGAAGCCCAGGCCAACGAACTTCGCGAACTTCCCGGCGACCTTGTCGGCCTGCTCGTCCGACAGGCCGGGCAGCTTCTTCACGATCACGCCCCACTGCAGCACGAACCGCTCCGGCGTCACCGGATAGTGGCAGTTGATGAGCACCGCATCCATC
>JASHQA010000365.1 GCA_030037785.1 Streptosporangiaceae bacterium | reverse complement strand
TCTCGTCGACGGCGGTCTCCGGGCGCTCGGCCTTGAACAGCTCCCACTGATCGGGGTGGTCGAGGAAGGCCAGCATGCCGTGTGAGATGGCGTTCCGCGTGGTCTCGTTGCCGGCGACGGCGAGCAGGATGACGAAGAAGCCGAACTCGTCCTCGGTGAGCGCGTCGCCGTCGACTTCGGCGCGCACCAGCTTGGTGATGATGTCGTCCCGCGGGCAGGCGCGCCGGTCGGCTGCCATGACCATGCTGTAGCCGAGTAGCTCCGCCGCGGCGTCCGCGTCGCCACCGGAGTAGTCCGGGTCGTCGTAGCCGACCATCTGGTTGGACCAGGAGAAGATCTTGTGCCGGTCGTCTTGCGGCACGCCGATCAGCTCGGCGATGGCCTGCAGCGGCAGCTCGCACGCCACGTCGGTGACGAAGTCGCCGCCACCCTTGGTGACCGCCGTCTCGACTATCTGCCGGGCCCTGGCAGCGAGCACGTCGCGGAGGTCGTTGATCGCGCGCGGCGTGAAGCCGCGGGACACGATGCCGCGCACCTTGGTGTGCTGCGGCGGGTCGGTGTTGAGCATGATGACGCGCTGCATCTCGACCTGCTCGCGGGTGGTGCCGCGGAGGAACCTGACGATCGCGCCGTTCGCCTCGCTGCTCCAGGTCTCGCTGTCCCTGGACACGGCCACGACGTCGCGATGCCGGGTAACCGCCCAGAAACCGTCGTCGTTGAAGCCGATATCGGTGGGCTGGCTGTTCCACCAGATCGGGGCGGCGCGGCGCAGCTCGGCTAGCTCTTCCTGCGGCACCCGAACGGCGTACAGGTCGGGGTCGGTCAGGTCGAGGTCTGGCGCTACCCGCGGTCCGGCGGGAGGTCCGGAGGGGTCGGTTGCCCTGGACAGCGGCTGGCCCATGACTGGCCTCCGGATCTGTAACGTGTTCTAGTTGGATTGAAGCACGCGGATGCGGAGCGGTGAACCGCCCGGTCCGAAACTTCCTAGAACGCGTTCTACGAGCAAGATCAGGAAAGCGTGAGGAGCAGCCGTGGGCAGTGCGGTCATCGTCGAGGCAGTCCGGACGCCGATCGGCAGGCGGCGTGGCGCGCTGGCTGGCCTGCATCCTGCCGAGTTGCTCGGACACGTGCAGACCGCCGTGATCGAGCGCGCCGAGCTCGATCCGGCGGAGGTCGAGCAGGTGGCGGGCGGCTGCGTGACGCAGGCGGGGGAGCAGGCAGGCAACGTGACGCGGACGTCCTGGCTGAACGCGGGACTGCCGCAGCACACCGGCTGCCTCACCCTGGACGCCCAGTGCGGCTCGGCCCAGCAGGCGGTGCACCTGATCGCCGGGCTCATCGCCGCCGACGCCATCGACGTGGGGATCGGCTGCGGCGTCGAAGCCATGACCAGGATCGGCCTCGGCGCCAACATCGGCACCGGTCTCGGCACGCCCAAGCCCGAGTCCTGGACCATCGACATGCCGAGCCAGTACGAGGCCGCCGAGCGGATCGCGCGGCGGCGCGGCTTCACCCGCGAGCAGGTCGACGCGTTCGGACTGCGCTCCCAGCAGAACGCACAGCGGGCCTGGGCCGAGGGGCGCTTCGCGCGCGAGGTGGCGCCGCTGACCGCGCCCGTCCTGGACCCCGACGGCAAGCCCACCGGCGAGCACCGGGTCGTCGACCGGGACGGCGGATTGCGCGAGACCAGCATGGCGGCGCTGGCCGGGCTGAAGCCGGTACTGCCCGGCGGGCTGCACACGGCCGGCACGTCGTCGCAGATTTCCGACGGGGCCGCCGCGGTGCTGCTCGCCGACGCATCCAGGGCGCGCGAGCTTGGCCTGCGGCCGCGAGCGCGGATTCTGGCCCAGTGCCTGATCGGCGACGACCCGTACTACCACCTGGATGGCCCGGTCGCGGCGACCGAGCGGGTGCTGAAGCGGGCTGGCATGACCATCGGGGACATCGACATCTTCGAGGTCAACGAGGCGTTCGCGGCCATCGTCATGTCCTGGGCGAGCGTGCACGAGCCGGACCCGGACGCGGTCAACGTCAACGGCGGCGCCATCGCGCTCGGTCATCCGGTCGGCAGCACCGGATCGCGGCTGCTCACTACGGCACTGCACGAACTCGAGCGCCGGGACGCCAGCACCGCGCTCGTGTCCATGTGCGCGGGCGGCGCGATGGCCACCGCGACGATCATCGAGCGAATCTAGAGGTCGTCACTGCGCCGGGTAGACGGCTTCCCCCTGCCAGAAGTACCACCGGTATCCCCAGGGATCGGTGACGTGGCAGGTGCGGGGTCCGTACGCCTCGTCCTTGGGCGGGTCGACGTCCACGCCTGCGGCGCGGATCCGGTCGTACTGCGCGTCGACGTCGGCGACGTGGGCAATGAGCAGCATCCCGGCGCCGGACTCGGGCGGGTCCGCCGATCCGCCGCTGATGTCGATCCGGGTCGGGCCGATGGCGAGCTCACCTTCCTGCCAGCCGCCGCTGCTGTCCCTGGCGACTCGCCGCGGGTCGACGGGGCCGAAGCCGAGCACGCGGGTCAGCCAGTCTGCTGCCGCGTCCCCGTCCGGGTAGCGCAGATAAGCCGTGACCCCGAGAAAGTGCGTCTGATCGGTCATGCGCCTATCCTGTCCCGAGCTTGCAGGCCGCGCTTGGACAAACCGGCACGCCTGCCCGGAGCACGGTCAGACAACTTTCTGGCCTCAGGGTGGACTCGCTGAATCCTGACGCTAACGTCAAGGTTAGAGTTGGTGCAGACGCTAATCACCCTGCAGTGATGAGGAGCCCGCATGGCGGTCGACGAGCAGAGCCTCGAATCAGTCCGGGCCCGGCTTGGCCGCGGCAAGCACTACAAGTGGATAGCGCTCTCGAACACCACGCTCGGCATCCTGATGGTGGCGATCAATCAGTCCATCCTGCTGATCTCGCTGCCTGACCTGTTCCGCGGCATCAACCTCAACCCGCTGGTGCCGTCGAACACCTCGTACTTCCTCTGGGTGTTCATGGGCTTCATGCTCGTGACCGCGGTGCTGGTGGTGAGCCTCGGCCGGGTTGGCGACATCTACGGCCGGGTCAAGATGTACAACCTCGGCTTCGCGGTGTTCACGCTGTTCTCCATCCTGCTGTCCATAACCTGGCTGTCCGGGCCGGCCGGGGCGATCTGGATCATCGTCATGCGCGTCTTCCAGGGTATCGGCGGCGCGTTCCTGTTCGCGAACTCCACCGCGATCCTCACCGACGCCTTTCCCGTCGAGGAACGCGGCAAGGCGCTGGGTATCAATGGCATCGCCGCTGTCAGCGGCTCGTTCCTCGGCCTGCTGCTCGGCGGCGTGCTGGCCCCGATCGAGTGGCGGTTCGTGTTCCTGGTTTCGGTGCCGTTCGGGCTGTTCGGCACCGTGTGGGCCTACCTCATGCTGCAGGACAACGGCGTCCGCATTCCCGCCAAGATTGACTGGCTCGGCAACGCTCTGTTCGCGGCGGGCCTGATCGCGCTGCTGACCGGCATCGTCTACTCGCTGCTGCCGTACGGCGGACATCCGACCGGCTGGACCAACCCGTGGGTGCTGGCCGGGGTCTTCGGCGGCGTCGCGCTGCTCGTACTGTTCGGCTGGGTGGAGACCAAGGTTCCAGCGCCAATGTTCCGGCTTGGCTTGTTCAAGATCCGGGCCTTCACGTTCGGCAATATCGCCGCGCTGCTCGGTGCTGCCGGTCGTGGGGGTATCCAGTTCATGCTGATCATCTGGCTTCAGGGCATCTGGCTGCCGCAGCACGGCTACAGCTTCAGCCAGACGCCGCT
>JASHQA010000364.1 GCA_030037785.1 Streptosporangiaceae bacterium | reverse complement strand
GCCCGGACCGCGGCCGAGGTCGCTGCGGAGGTGCTGCGGCTGCACGCGGCGCTCGTCGACGCCGCGCTCGCGGAGGCTGGCCTGGCCAGCGCCGCGGCGACCGACGCGGCGGCCGCCGGGGGGCAGGACGGTGATCATCCAGCGGCGCCGCGCGGGCTGGCTTCCGGCGTGGCCGGTGCGAGCGCATGACGAGGCTGCAGGGTCGTCACGATGACCCCGACCACGGTCGGGCGATGCGCTATTGCGGGTGTACGTTGACAAAGGGAGTGCCTGCCAGGCTAGGGGGAATGCCAGTAGGCATATCCGCAGGGAACGGCAGCGCGCAGGCGCGGACAGGGACGGAGCCGCCGTGAGGCTGATGGAGGTCGTTGGCGTCCGGGTGGAGATGGCCACAAATAACCCCATCGTCCTGCTCAAGGAGACCGACGGGGAGCGCTACCTTCCGATCTGGATCGGGCCGAACGAGGCGACGGCCATCGCGTTCGCACAGCAGGGCATGGTGCCGCAGCGGCCGCTGACACATGACCTGATGCGGGACATGCTCGAGGCGCTTGACATCCGGCTGACGACTGTCAACATCACTGCGCTCAGGGACGGCATCTTCTTCGCCGACCTCATCTTCTCGAACGGCCGCGAGGTCAGCGCGCGGCCGTCGGACTCCATCGCGCTGGCCCTCCGCACGGGTGCCTCGATCTACGTCAGGGAGGAGATCCTCGACGAGGCAGGCGTGGCCATCCCGGAGGCAGATACCGACGAGCAGGAGAACGAGGTCGAGAAGTTCCGGGAGTTCCTGGACTCGATCTCGCCCGAGGATTTTGGTCGCTCTACCTGAGCCGCCCGGCCGCCGGCGGCCGGAGCTGAATTCGGGGGCGCGAGGCCGGCCGCGACGCGCCGTCCGTGATCGTTGACGCGCCCGCGCCTGTCGGCCTACCGTGCAGGGGAATCCCAGGCTCCGGCGCCCTGGGCCGAAGGTGGGTGTGGCGGTGAGCAGAGGCGAGACGGCGGCCTCGGGGGCGGCTGCCTCGCGAGCGCGGGCTGACTCGGGTCAGCCGCGCGCCGAGCAGCAGGTGCTGTTCGGCGCGGACACTACCGACCAGCCTGAGGATCGGGGCTATCGTGGGCCGACAGCCTGCGCCGCCGCGGGCATCAGCTACCGGCAGCTTGACTACTGGGCGAGAACCGGACTGGTGGAGCCCAGCATCCGGCCGGCGAGCGGATCGGGCTCGCAGCGACTGTACAGCTTCCGGGACATCCTGGTCCTCAAGGTCGTCAAGCGACTCCTCGACACCGGCATCTCGTTGCAGCAGATCAGGACTGCCGTGACACATCTGCGTGATCGCGGCACCGCGAACCTGGCCGCGATCACGCTCATGAGCGACGGGGTGAGCGTGTACGAGTTCACCTCCCCGGATGAGGTGGTGGACCTGCTGCAGGGCGGTCAGGGCGTATTCGCGATCGCCCTCGGCAGGGTCTGGCAGGAGGTTGACGCGGACCTCGCGAAGCTGCCCGCCGAGTTCACAGCGGGCGGCGCGGCGGGCCCGCCGGGGGATGATGAGCTTGCCAGCCGCCGTGCCCGCAGGACCGGCTGAGCCACGATGCCGCGGCTTCGGAGGGACGGCTCGCGGCCCTGCTGAGCTAACGACAATCGTGGCGCCGCCCATCCGAGCTATGTCCTGTTATGGTGACAACCATGCCGACCGCGATATCGGTACGGGGGCTGCGCAAGTCGTATGGGCCGGTCGTCGCCGTGGGAGGGGTCAGCTTTGACGTCGAGCTCGGGGAGTTCTTCGGCATCCTCGGTCCCAACGGCGCGGGCAAGACCACCACGCTGGAGATAGTCGAAGGGCTGCGTGCGGCCGACGACGGCGAGCTGAGCGTGCTCGGCCTGGCGCCGTGGCCGCGTAACCCCGAGCTGCTGCCCCGGATCGGCGTCCAGCTCCAGGCGTCATCGTTCTTCGAGCGGCTGACCGCGCGCGAGCAGATCCGGACGTTCGCCTCGCTCTACGGCGTTCCGGCTCGCCGCGCGGACCAGATGCTCGAGACGGTCGGCCTGACCGACTCTGGCGCCGTGCGGGCGGAGAAGCTATCCGGCGGCCAGGCGCAGCGGCTGTCCATCGCGTGCGCGCTCGTGCACGACCCCGAGCTGGTTTTCATGGACGAGCCGACCGGCGCGCTCGACCCGCAGGCCCGCCGGAACCTGTGGGACCTGCTGCGCCAGATCAACGCCGACGGCCGGACGGTGGTGCTGACCACCCATCACATGGACGAGGCCGAGACGCTGTGCGACCGGGTTGCGATCATGGACCACGGCGAGATTCTCAAGCTCGGCGCTCCGGCCGCCCTCGTCCGCGACATCGACTCGCCGGTCCGGATTAGCATCGAGTCCGGCCAGCTCACCGCCGCCGACGCGCGGTTTCCCGGCGTGGGCGACGTGGCCGACGACGGCGTGTCACTGACCATCGCGACCCGTGAGCCCGCCCCGGTGCTGGCCGGGCTGGCCGGCCGGCGGGCGCTGGCCGGGCTGCGCGTGCAGGGAGCCACGCTCGAGGACGTATTCCTGGACCTGACCGGACGGGAGTACCGGGCGTGACCGGCCCGCTGCTTGGCCGCCCGCTCGCGCTGCGCAGTCTGTCACGCGCGATGTTCGTCGGCTTCGTTCGGGACCGCGCGGCGCTGGTCTTCTCGATCCTCATCCCGGTGCTGTTCCTGGTGCTGTTCGGCTCGATCTACAAGAGCACCAGCGCGGCGAAGATCAGCGTGATCGAGGTCGGGCGGGTGGCTCTGCTGGACCAGGCGCAGGCAGCGGCGCCAGCGCAGCTCGGCAGGATCATGACGGTCGCGCACTCGACCGACCTAGCCGCCTCGCTCGACGCCGTCCGCAAGGGCACCGACGACGCCGTGGTACAGCAGCGTGGCCGCACGCTCGTGGTCCGCTACTCGATCGCCGACCAGACCACCGCCGGCATCGTGCAGGCCGTGTTCAGCTCGATCGTCCAGCAGGCGGACGCCGCCGCGGCCGGACGCACCGACGGCTACCAGCTAGCCACCAGTCAGGTCGAGGACAAGTCGCTGCAGCCGATTCAGTACATCGCCCCCGGCCTGCTCGGCTGGGCGATCGCCTCGGGCGGCGCGTTCGGAGCCGCGATCACGCTGGTGGGCTGGCGGCAGACCAAGCTGTTGCGGCGGCTGAGGCTGGCGCCGGTCAGCGTCGGCTCGGTCGTGCTCGCCAGGGTGGGTCTCAGCCTCGTGCTCGCGCTGGTTCAGCTCGCGGTGTTCCTGGCGATCGCCACGTTGCCGTACTTCGGTCTCCGGCTGTCCGCTGACTGGTGGATGGCCATCCCCGTGGTGCTCTGCGGCACGCTGGCGTTCATGTCCATCGGCCTGCTGGTCGGCTCGGTCAGCACGAGCCAGCAGGCGGCGACGGCCATCGCCAACGTGATCATCCTGCCGATGGCATTTCTCGGCGGCGCATTCGTGCCGCTCGACTTCGCGCCAGCCTGGCTCAGGGACGTCTCCTACGCGATGCCGCTGCGGTACCTGGTGACGGGCATGCAGAACGTCATGGCCAGGGGCGAGGGCGCGGCGTCAGCGCTGCCAGCCATCGGCATCCTGCTCGGCCTCGCGGCGGTGCTGACGCTCGTCTCGGTGCGGGCGTTCCGGTGGGACGCGGTCTGAGCGGTGGCGGGCTGACGCACTCGGGTAGGCTCGTGGTCGCTGGATCACACCGGCCGGGAGAGTCTCGCGCAGCCAGCGCGGAGCGCCGAAGGGGCAACCTCCCCGGAACCTCTCAGGCAGCAAGGACCGGGCGGTGTGCGCGTCTCTGGAGCCCGCGGGGTGCGGTCGACAGAGGGGGAGTTCGATACCCACACGGCGACGGGCCAGGGCCCGCCCAGGGGAGGCTCCCATGGAATTTGCCCAGCGTCACATCGGTCCCGCCGCCGCCGACCAGGCGCGCATGCTCGAGGCGATCGGCTATTCAGCGCTCGAGGAGCTGACCGGCGCCGCGCTGCCGGCCGGCCTGCGCACCGACGCAAGGCTCGGCCTGCCTGAGCCGGTGACCGAGGATGCGGCGCTGGCCGAACTGCGGCAGCTAGCCAGCCAGAACACGGTCGTCACGGCGATGATCGGGCTCGGCTATTACGGCACGCACACGCCCGCCGTGATCCGCCGGAATGTGCTGGAGAACCCCGCCTGGTACACCGCCTACACCCCGTATCAGCCGGAGATCTCGCAGGGACGGCTGGAGGCGCTGCTGACCTTCCAGACCATGGTCGAAGACCTGACAGCGCTGCCGGTGGCCGGCGCGTCGATGCTCGACGAAGCCGCCGCTGCGGCGGAGGCGATGACGCTGGCCCGGCGAGCCCGCGGCCGCGGCAGCGTGTTCCTGGCGGACGCCGACTGCCTGCCGCAGACGCTGGCCGTCCTGGCCACCAGGGCTGAGCCGCTGGGCATCGAGCTGGTCACCGGCCCGGTGACCCCGGAGCTGATCCAGGCGCAGCCCGTGGGCGAGCTGTTCGGCGTGCTGCTGCAGTATCCGGGTGCGAGCGGCGCGGTGCGCGACCTGGCTCCAGTGATCGCCGCCGCGCACCACGCCGGGGCGGTTGCCGTGGTAGCCGCGGACCTGCTGGCCATGACGCTTCTGACGCCACCCGGTGAGCTAGGCGCCGACATTGCCGTGGGCAGCACGCAGCGGTTCGGCGTGCCGATGGGCTACGGCGGCCCGCACGCGGGGTACATCTGCGTGGCCGACCCGCTCAAGCGCCAGCTGCCCGGCCGCCTCGTCGGCGTCTCGCTCGACGCCGACGGCCACCCGGCCTACCGGCTCGCGCTGCAGACCCGCGAGCAGCACATCCGGCGGGAGAAGGCGACCAGCAACATCTGCACCGCGCAGGTGCTGCTCGCGGTCATCGCGGCCATGTACGCCGCCTATCACGGTCCCGACGGCCTCACCGAAATTGCCCGGCGGGTGCACCTGCGTGCCGCGACGCTCGCCGCCGCGCTCCGGGATCTTGGCTACGCGACGAGGTCGGCGGACTTCTTCGACACCGTCGCGATCGAGCTGCCGGGGCAGGCCAGCGCCGCGGCAGCCCGCGCCGCCGCGGCGGGCTTCAACGTCTACGTCGCCAGCCCGGACGTGGTGCAGGTTGCGTGCGACGAGACCACGACCGCCGATCAGGTCGCCGCGGTCGCCAGCGCGCTCGCGGGCCGACCGGTCACTGGCCTGCGCCCGGCTAGCGGCCCGCTGCCAGCCGGACTGAGCCGAACGAGCCCGTTCCTCGGGCATGAGGTCTTTCACTCCTACCGCAGCGAGACCGCGATGCTGCGGTACCTGCGAGCCCTCGCTGACCGAGACATCGCGCTCGACCGGTCGATGATCCCGCTCGGTTCGTGCACGATGAAGCTGAACGCGGCCGCCGAGATGGAGGCGATCAGCTGGCCGGAGTTCGCCGGGCTGCACCCGTTCGCGCCGACCGCGCAGGCAGCCGGGTATCGCAGGCTCGTCGACGAGCTGTCGGCCGCGCTGCTGGAGATCACCGGGTACGACGCGATCAGCCTGCAGCCGAACGCTGGCTCACAGGGCGAGCTGGCCGGGTTGCTGGCGATCCGCGGCTATCACCGGTCGCAGGGACAGCCGGAGCGGACCGTGTGCCTGATCCCGGAGTCCGCGCACGGGACCAACGCCGCCAGCGCTGCGCTGGCCGGGTTGCGGGTGGTGGTGGTCAAGTGCGGCTCGGACGGCGCCGTGGATGTCGGTGACCTGCGTGCCAAGCTCGCGGAGCACGGTGCGTCGCTGGCGGCGATCATGGTCACCTACCCGTCGACGAACGGCGTGTTCGAGGAGACAATCGGCGCGGTCTGCTCGCTCGTGCACGAGGCCGGCGGCCAGGTGTACGTGGACGGCGCGAACCTGAACGCGCTCGTCGGCCTCGCCCGGCCGGGCTGGTTCGGCGCGGACGTGTCGCACCTGAACCTGCACAAGACGTTCTGCATCCCGCACGGCGGCGGTGGTCCGGGCGTCGGGCCGGTGGCAGCCCGCGCGCACCTTGCCCCGTTCTTGCCCGGCCCGGTCTTCCCCGATCGCCCTGGCTACGGCGCGGGCGGGCCGGTAGCGGCGGCGCCGTACGGGTCGGCGGGAATCCTGCCGATCTCGTGGGCGTATCTGCGCATGATGGGCGCCGACGGGCTGCGGCGGGCCACCGGAGTCGCGATCCTGGCGGCGAACTACCTGGCGCGCCGGCTTGGCGAGCACTTCGGAGTGCTCTACACCGGTCAGCACGGGCTGGTCGCGCACGAGTGCATCCTCGACCTGCGGCCGATCACCGCGCGGACGGGCATCACCGCCGAGGACGTGGCCAAGCGGCTCATCGACTACGGCTTCCACGCGCCGACGATGTCGTTCCCGGTCGCTGGCACCCTCATGGTCGAACCGACCGAGAGCGAGGACCTGGCCGAGCTCGACCGGTTCTGCACCGCGATGATCTCCATCAGGCACGAGATCGCGCTGGTCGAGTCCGGCGAGTGGGACGCCGCCGACAACCCGCTGCGCAACGCTCCGCACACGGCGAGCATGCTGATCAGCGGGGAGTGGAAGCACTGCTACGACCGAGAGACCGCGGCCTATCCCGCTGGCGGCGACCGGCGGGCGAAGTACTGGCCGCCGGTGCGCCGGATCGATTCGGCCTACGGCGACCGCAATCTGATGTGCGCCTGCCCCCCGCCGGAGGCGTTCGAGTAAGCACAGCCGGAGGCGTTCGGGTAAGCACAGCCGGATTGCCGCGGCGCTGCGGTCAGGCGTCGCGGAACCGCAGCAGCAGTCCGCCGGCCAGCAGCGCCGCCGCAGCCCAAAGAGCGAGCACCGCGAGGCCGCCCCACGGGCCGATCGGAAGGTGGCCTCCGGTCGTGTCCTGGATGGTCAGGCCCGCGCTCGTCGGCCCGTACCGGTCGATCCGCCGTTGCCAGACCGGGCTGGCCACGAGCGCCGCGACGATCGGGGCGAGGTAGAGCAGGCCCAGCACTATCCCGGTCGCGGCAGCCGAGTCACGCACGATCGTCGCGACGCCCAAGGCGAGCAGCCCGATCAGGGCCAGGTACAGCACCGAGCCGGCCGCAGCGCGCAGCGTGGCGCCGTGCGCCAGCGACAGCAGCGGGAAGCCGCGCGCCGCGGTGAAGCCCCGGCCGGGCAGGATCTCCCGCCCGGCCAGCAGGCAGCCCGCCACGCTGATGATCGCGGCCGGGAGAACCAGGCCGGTCAGCACCGCGGCCTTCGCGCCCAGCATGCCGAACCGCCGTGGCATCGCGGTGAACGTGGTCCGGATCAGCCCGGTGCTGTACTCGCTCGTGATCGCCAGCACCGCCAGGATGGCAACCACGGCCTGGCCGGCCTCGACGCCGATGAGGCTGAGCCTGGTGGTGTCGGCCGTGCACCCGGTGCCCGGCGCGCACCTGGTCACCGCGATGACCGTCGTGCTGACCGCGATGGTCAGCGCAGCGGTGGCCGCGACCAGCCAGCCCGTCTCCGGCACGGTGCGCACCTTCGTCCACTCGGCCCGCAGCGCGTCCAGCCAGGCCCGGGCTGCGGCCCGCGGCAGCGGTGCACACCGGCCGGTCACGACTGCCGTCCGGCTCATCACGCGTCCCTGGTTCGCAGCAGCGAGCACGCCACCGTGAGCGCCACTGCCGCGTACCCGCACAGCACGAGCAGGCCGGCCCATGGCGGCAGCGCGAAGTACTCCGGCGGCCCGTACTGGCCCATGACCTGCGGGTAGGCCGGCACGCTCTGCTGGACGGCGAACGCCGCGATGGGAGTCACCCGGAACATCCATTCCGACACATCAGGCGCCACCACGGACGTGTCGCCCAGTATGTAGGGCAGGACGAAGACAGCGATCACCGTGGCCACCGCCAGCACACTGCGGCGCAGGATCGTGCCAACGGCCACGGCGAGGACGCCAGCCACCGCGAGCAAAGCCGCGATGCCAACGATGACCTGAAGCTCGGTGAGCCAGCTAACCGGGAGCACGTACACCCCGTGGTTGCGCGAAATCATGGCACCGACGATGACGGCTATCGCGGCGGCCGGCAGACCCAGCACGAAGCAGACCAGACCGATCACGACGGACTTGGCAGCCAGCACCCGGCCGCGCCGGGGACTGGCTGCCAGCGTGACACGCATCATGCCGCGCCGGTACTCGGCGGTGACGAACATGGCGCCGATCACCACCAGCACGACCAGCCCGAAGATCACCGCCACCAGGTGGTCGGCGATGGTGCCGGTGACGAAGTTCACGTTCGCTCCGCCGCCGACAATGGGCGCGATGTCACCGGTGCCGGTGATCGTGAACCGGCCGTCAGCATGCTGGAAGCCAACGCCCGGCATGCTGTCGAGCCGCGCATTTGCGCCCGTGAACTGCCCGCTCCACGTGCCCGTGGCCGGTCCGCCGCGCAGGCTGACGTGGTCGAAGACACCCGTGGCCGTGCTGGGCGAAGTGCCACCGCCAGATTGGGCATAGGACGGGAAGTTGCCCTGGAAGTACACCGGGGACGTCGCGAACAGCCCGGCCTGGACGGCAGCTGGCAACCCGGCAAGCCGCACCGTACCGACCTTGGTCCAGTGACTCCCGTCAGCCGAGTCGTATCCGGTGATCGTGTCACCGGAGCGCGTCAGCCGCAGCCAGCGAGGCGACGAAGGGGACACCCGGCCAGGCAGCCCGGCGATGTCGCCGGTGTAGTTGTATTGCATCCGCACGCCGTGCTGCCCGGTCACCATCATCGCGGCGTAGGCAGATCCCTGCTTCGTGCTCTGGTCGATGATGATCCCGGCCTTTGCCCACGGCACAACGAACCGAGTCAGGCCCCTCGTCGTG
The DNA here is from genome assembly GCA_030037785.1 of Streptosporangiaceae bacterium. Classification (GTDB taxonomy): domain Bacteria; phylum Actinomycetota; class Actinomycetes; order Streptosporangiales; family Streptosporangiaceae; genus JAJYUU01. The sequence goes on along the minus strand of JASHQA010000364.1, from coordinate 7,888 downwards.
TGCGGGCCAATAGGGCCACCCTGAGGCTGATACTTGCCGGTCAGCGACGTCACCCTGACGGTCAGGCTGCCGTCAGCTGACAGCGACTGGTGGACGAAGTAGAAGCTGTCCAGCACGGCCTCGCCGCCTGGACCGGTCGGCACGGCCGGAACGCAGGGCCCATTGCACTGGTTCGTGCCGACGTCTACCAGGAATAGCCCGAGCACGTCGATCAGCACGACGGCGAGGACTACCGCAACGAGCCAGCCGCGTACGGTCCTGAACTTGGTCCACTCCGCGTGCACGAGCTGCCAGAAGCCGTCGCGCCCCGCCCGTTGCGGGGCGCGATAGGGCGCGATGGTGGTCATGGCGTTGCCTCCTCGACGGACTGGGCGCGGAACTCGACCGCTTCCCTGGTCATCTCCATGTAGGCCTCTTCCAGCGTCGCGCGGTGCGCCGCGACCTCGGAGAACGCGACTCCGGCCTCGGTCAGCAGGGCCACGACCTGCTCGGCTGGCAGGCCAGCGATCGTCAGCGTGTCACGGTCGGTGGCGGCCACCGTGGCGCCGCCGTGCGTGAGCGCTGTCATCGCCTCCGCTCGCGCGCGGGTGCGGACCGTCACCCGGTCGCCCGAGGCGGCCGCGATCAGCTCGGCGACGCCGGTGTCCGCGATCACCCTGCCGCGGCCGACCACCACGAGGTGGTCGGCGGTGTCCTGCAGCTCGCTCATCAGGTGGCTGGACACCAGGATCGCCCGGCCTTCGCCCGCCAGCGCGCGCAGGAAGCCGCGCATCCACACGATGCCCTCGGGGTCCAGCCCGTTGAACGGTTCGTCCAGCATCAGGATCGGCGGGTCGCCGAGCATCGCCGCGGCGATGCCGAGGCGCTGCCGCATGCCGAGCGAGTACCCGCCCGCCTTGCGCCTGGCGGCCGGCATCAGGCCCGCCTGCTCGATGACCTCGTCCACCCGCCGCGCGGTCAGGCCCTGGGAGTGGGCCAGCCACAGCAGGTGGTTGCGGGCCGTGCGGCCGGGTTGCAGCGCGCTGGCATCCAGCAGCGCGCCGATATGACTCAGCGGGTGCCGCAGCCGGGCGTATGGCTGGCCGCTGACAAGCGCGCGGCCGGCGTCGGGTGCATCCAGGCCCAGGATCACCCGCATCGTGGTGGACTTCCCCGCGCCGTTCGGCCCGACGAAGCCGGTGACCTTTCCGGGCCGGACGACGAACGACATGCCGTCCAGGGCCAGCGCCGGGCCGAAGCGCTTATGCAGGCCGGCGACTTCGATGGTGGCTTCCATGGCTGGAACGGTACGGACTGCGGCCGGGCGAATCGTCACGCCGCAGAGCGCACTTGGCGGCCACCCTAGTCAGGGACACCGGGGCGCGGGCATCCCCCGCACGAGTGACGGCCCGATGAGCGTTCGAGAGGGACGCGATTCGCGCCGAGCGCAGGTCACAATAAGGGACGTGAGCGCAGCAGCCGCGCGGGCGACCAGGCTTGCCGCTGCCGCCCGCCGGGTCGCCGCTCACGAGCGGGCGCCGATCCTGGCGGCGGCGGCGCTCGCTGTCCTGGCGGGAGGGCAGGCAGCCTGGGTCGCTCTGATCCACGCTGACGGCCAGGGCGGCCCGCTGGGCACCGGAGCGACGTCCGGGTGGCTGGTCGCGTCGATCGTGGTCGTGCTCGCCGGCCTGCTCGGCACGCTGCCGCTTGGCTTCGGCCGTCCGCGCCCGGAGACAACCGCGCTGGTCATCTGCGCGGCGAATGTCCTGTCGCTGGCCGCGTTCCGGCTCATGCCGGTCGCGTGCCTGGCTGCCCAGCTGATCGTCTTGTACCGGGTCGGACGCCACGGTCCGCAACTGCTCGCCGTCGGCCTGTCGCTGCCGTTCCTTGCCGTGGCGCTGGCCAATCCAGCGCGCCTGGTGATCGCGCCGGCCTGGCCGGGCAACATCGCTACCGCGATTCTCGCCGCCGCGCTCGGCCCGGCAGCGGCGTGCGCCGGAGCGGCGCTCCGGTCCCGCAGCGAGGCCCTGCAGCGCACCGCGGCAACCGAAGCGATCGCGAAGACCCTGCTGGAGAACACGGCGCGCGGGGAGCGCGCACGGATCTCCCGCGAACTGCATGACGTCGTCGCGCACCACGTTTCCGTGATCGCGGTGCAGGCGGAGACGGCCAGGCTTGCCACGCCCGGCATGCCAGCCGCCGGAGCGCAGCGGTTGGCCGCCATCGGCGACACCGCGAGGACCGCGCTGACCGAGATGCGGCGGCTGCTCGGCGTGCTGCGCGAAGACAGCGGGGCGGACCCGGCCGATCGGCAGCCGCAGCCCGGCCTGGCACAGCTCAACGACCTGCTCGACGAGGCCAGGGACGTGTCAGGAATCGGCGCGAGACTCATCGTGCGCGGCTGGGTGACCAGTCTCGACCCGGGTGTCGAGCTGGCCGCATACCGTATCGTTCAGGAGGCCCTGACCAACGCTCGTCGGCACGCAGCCGGTGCCGCCGTGGATGTTGAGCTGCAATTCGACGACGACGCGCTGCGGCTCCGGGTCCGCGATGACGGACCCGGACCGCCGCCGGCGCAGCCAGGCCGGCTCCCAGCCGGACACGGCCTGCTCGGCATGCGGGAGCGGGCCGCCGCGGTGGGCGGCGCGCTGACCACAGGCGCCGCGCCCGGCGGCGGCTTCCTGGTTCAGGCGATATTGCCTGCGGGGACTCCGGGGGCCGGGGCCGGCCGCGGGGCGAGTACACCCAAGGCGGAGGTGACCGGGTGAGTAGCACATCCGCGGCGCGGGTGCGCATCGTCGTGGCCGACGACCATCAGGTGGTCCGCACCGGCTTCGCCGCGCTGCTGGAGACCCAGCCGGACTTCACGGTGCTCGGCACTGCGTCCGACGGGGCCGAGGCGGTCCGGATGAGCCGGGAGCTTCGACCCGATGTCGTGCTCATGGACGTCCGGATGCCCGGGACCGACGGCATCGAGGCGACCAGGCAAGTCACTGGCCGCGCGGACAGGCCGCGGGTCATCATCCTGACCACCTTCGACCTCGACGAGTACGTCTACGACGCGCTGCGCGCCGGCGCGAGTGACTTCCTGCTCAAGGACGTCACTGCCGAGCGGCTGTTCGACGCGGTGCGCGTGGTAGCGGCTGGCGAGGCCCTGCTGGCGCCGGCGGTAACCCGCCGGCTGATCAGCGAGTTCGCGAGACTGTGGCCGAAGGCCGGCGATCAGCTTGGTGACCCGGCGGCTGCGATTGGCGAGCTGACGCCGCGCGAGACCGAGGTGCTCCGACTGCTCGCCGAGGGCCTGTCGAACCCGGAGATCGCAGGCCGCCTCGTGGTCACCGAGGAGACGGTCAAGACGCACGTCAGCCGCGTGCTGCACAAGCTCGGGCTGCGGGACCGGACCCAGGCGGTCGTCCTCGCCTACGAGTCAGGGCTGGTGACGCCCGGCTCACACGGCGGTCGCTGACCCCGGCACCGCGTCCTGCGCCGTCATCGCGGTCAGTTTGCGGCGATCACGCGGCCCTTCCAGGCGCCGCCGTGGCCCGCCAGGTGACGCCGGGCCGAGTCGGCGGTCATCGCCGCGTAGAGGCCGGCCACGAGCGGCAGGCTGACGGCGCGCACCGGCGAGAGCCGGTACAGACGCAGCAGCGGCGCGTAGGTCACGGCCATGACCAGCCAGCCTGCCAGGCCCGCAGCGGCGAGCCAGCCGGCCGTCGCGGTGCCACCGCCTGCAGGGAGCAGGGCCAGCCCGGCGATGGCCGCGCCGGGCGGCAGCAGATACAGCCACGCGAGCCCCAGCACGCAGCCGACGGTGCCGGTCAGCGAGTATCCGAGCTGCGTGTAGGCGCTGCGCGCCACCATGTCCCACACGTCGGCGAGCCGGTCGTACCGGCGGACGCTCACGACGTCGGTGCTGAGCCCTAGCCAGCAGCGGGCGCCAGCCCGCTTGAGCAGCCGGCCGAAGGCAACGTCATCGATCCGGGCGGCCCTGATCTGTGCCAGCCCGCCCGCCCCGGCCAGCGCACGGGCTCGGGCCAGCATGCACCCGCCGGCCGCGGCTGCGGTCCGCGACCGCTGGCGGTTCACCCGGCGGAACGGGTACAGCTGGGCGAAGAAGTATACGAACGACGGGATGAGCAGCCGCGCGGCCGGGCTGTCGCTGGCGAGCAGTGCCATCTGGGACACCAGGTCGTACCGGCCGGAGACGGCCGCCCGCACCAGGCTGGCGAGCGTGCCCGGCGCGTAGGCGATGTCGGCGTCGGTGAAGAGCAGGTAGTCCGCATCGCCTGCGGCCACGACTCCCTCCGACATGGCCCACACCTTGCCGGCCCAGCCCGCCGGCGTGGGGCGGGCGGTCACGACGGTCAGCTCTGCGCCGCCGGTGCCGACTGCCAGCTCCGCGGCTACCGTGGCGGTGCGATCGGTGCTGTCGTCGTCGACCAGGATCACCGAGAACGCGCCGGGGTACTCCTGGCTGAGCAGACTCGGCAGGCAGTCCGGGAGTACCTCGGCCTCGTTCCTTGCCGGGATGACCACCGTCACGCGAGGCAGGGGGCCGTCGGCCGCGCTGTGCGGCGGCAGCCGCTGGCCGGTCCGCCAGTAGCCGCCGTGCAAGGTGAGCAGGTAGAGCCAGGCCAGCGCGGCAGCGCTCGCCAGGACGCAGGCAGTGATGATGTCGGCCTCCGGGGTTAGCGGGTGCGCTGCGCTGCGGCGCACCTGGACCGGCACAATACCGGTGGCGCAGCGGACCATATGCGGGCCCAGGGTTGACTCCCCGGCCCGCAGGGATACGGGGGCGAATGCCTGGCGAATCGTGGGGTATATATCGTTAATACGGCTATTAAGAGGTTGGGCTGGCCGGGCGTGCAGACGAGCGCGGGGGGCTTGTGAAATGGCAGGCGAGGTGGCGAGTACGGGTCAGGTCGATGGCGGCGGTGCGAGCGGTGGTGGCGGTGGCGACGGCCCGGCCCTGCCTGAGCCAGCGCGCCTGCTGACGCCCGCGGAGGTGGCCGCGATGTTCCGGGTTGATCCGAAGACGGTCACCCGGTGGGCCAGAGACGGCAGGCTGACGACAGTCCGGACGCTCGGAGGCCATCGGCGATATCTGGAATCCGAGGTGATGGCGCTGCTCCGCGCGGCTCGCGACGCGGCCGCCGAGTAGGGCGTGCGCTGCCCGGACGCGTCGCGGCGCGTCCGGGCGGCCAGCGGCCGGGAGTGCATAGAGTTGGCGTGTGCCTGATCCGGCGAGCTACCGGCCGGCGCCCGGCTCCATCCCCGAGTCGCCCGGCGTCTACCGGTTCCGTGACGAGCGCGGCCGGGTCGTCTACGTCGGAAAGGCGAAGAGCCTGCGGTCGCGGCTCAACTCCTACTTTGCCGACTTCGCGAGCCTGCATCCGCGCACTCAGTCAATGCTACGAGCCGCTGCCCGGGTGGACTGGACTGTCGTGGCCACCGAGGTGGAGGCGCTGCAGCTGGAGTACTCGTGGATCAAGGAGTTCGATCCGCGGTTCAACGTCCGGTACCGGGATGACAAGAGCTATCCGTACCTCGCAGTGCTGATGGACGAGGAGTTCCCGCGCGTGCAGGTGATGCGTGGCGCCAGGCGTCGCGGGGTGCGGTACTTCGGCCCGTACTCGCACGCGTGGGCGATCAGGGACACCGTGGACACCCTGCTCCGGGTGTTCCCGGTGCGGACCTGCTCGGCCGGCGTCTTTAAGCGGGCGGGCCAGATCGGCCGGCCGTGCTTGCTCGGGTACATCGACAAGTGCTCCGCGCCCTGTGTCGGCCGCATCGACGCCGCATCGCACCGTCGGCTGGCCGAGGAGTTCTGCGACTTCATGGCGGGCCAGACGGGCCGGTTCATCCGGCGGCTTGAGACGCAGATGCGCGAGGCCGCGGCGGCCGAGGAGTACGAGCGCGCGGCCCGGCTGCGCGACGACATCCAGGCGCTGCAGCGAGCCCTGGAGAAGCAGGCGGTCGTGCTGCCGGACGGCACCGACTGCGACGTCATCGCGCTGGCCGAGGATCAGCTCGAGGCCGCGGTCCAGATTTTCTACGTGCGCGGCGGCCGGGTGCGCGGCCAGCGCGGCTGGGTGCTAGACAAGGTCGAGGACGTCACGCCGGGCGAGCTGGTCGAGCACTTCCTGGGTCAGGTCTACGGCGACGACCCGGCGGCCGCCGACGGCCCGGTGCCCGGTGCCGCAGCCCGCGGTGCCGCAGCCGGCGCTGCCGCCCACGGCCGTGCTGCGCACGGCGACGCCGCACAGCGCATCGGTCGGGCGGCGGACTCGGTCCGGGCCAGGATGTCGGCGATCCCGCGCGAGGTGCTCGTGCCCGCGCTGCCGCCCGACGCCGGCACCGTCGAGGAGTGGCTGGGGGACAAGCGTGGCGGCCGAGTGAGCCTGCGGGTCCCGCAGCGCGGCGACAAGAAGGCACTGCTGGACACCGTGGCCCGCAATGCGGGGGAGACGCTGGCGCTGCACAAGACGCGCCGGGCCAGCGACCTGACCACCCGCAGCCGGGCGCTGGGAGAGATCCAGGAGGCGCTCGGCCTGGACGACGCACCGCTGCGGATCGAGAGCTACGACGTGTCGAACCTGCAGGGCACGCACGTGGTCGCGTCCATGATCGTGTTCGAGGACGGACTGGCGCGCAAGCCGGAGTACCGCCGGTTCGCCATCAGGGGCCTGGACGGGACCGACGACGTGGCCGCGATCCACGAGGTGATCGGCCGCAGGTTCCGCCGCTACCTCGAGGGGCAGGCCGCGGCTCCGCCGGGGCTGGACGAGCTGGCCGCCGGTGCCGACGGGGAGCGGCGCAAGTTCGCCTATCCGCCGAACCTGCTCGTCATCGACGGCGGCCCGGCACAGGTCGCCGCGGCCGTCAGAGCCCTGGACGAGCTGGGTGTCGTGGACGTGGCGGTGTGCGGCCTGGCCAAGCGGCTGGAGGAGGTCTGGCTGCCGGGTGAGGATGGCCCGGTGATCTTGCCGCGCAGCAGCGAGGGGCTGTACCTGCTGCAGCGCGTGCGGGACGAGGCGCACCGGTTCGCCATCACTTACCACCGATCCAAGCGCGCGGCCGCGCTCACCACGAGCGAGCTGGACGGCGTGCCCGGCCTCGGGCCGGCCCGGCGGGCGACGCTGCTGCGCCGGTTCGGCTCGGTGCGCAGGCTCAGAGCCGCGTCCGTGCCGGAGATCGCTGCGGTGCCCGGGCTCGGTCGGCAGACCGCCGAGGCGGTGTACCGTGCGCTGCATCAGGCGGAGGACGCGATCCCGCCGGATCGCGCGGAGTCTGATGCGAGACGGTAGCGGGGGCGGACCATGAGCGCTGACGGCGCTAGCCAGCAGGAGATCGTCATCATCACCGGGCTGTCCGGCGCGGGCCGGAGCACGGCTGCCAAGTCGCTGGAAGACCTGGACTGGTTCGTGGCCGACAACCTGCCCGTCGACCTGCTGCCGACGATGGCGGACCTGGCCAGGCGTGCGGGCGACGCCGTGCCGCGGCTTGCCGCCGTGGTGGACATCCGCAGCCGCGCCTTCTCGACCGACCTGAAGTCGGCCATCAGTGACCTTGCCGCCCGCGGCGTCCGGCCCTACGTCGTCTTCCTTGAGGCGTCGGACGAGACCCTGGTGCGCAGGTTTGACAGCGTGTCGCGGCCACACCCGCTACAGGAAGGCGGCCGCGTCGTCGACGGCATCACGGCCGAGCGCGAGTTGCTGCAGGGCATGCGTGCCGAGGCTGACCTCGTGCTGAACACCAGCGAACTGAACGTGCACGAGCTTCGGGCGCGAGTGCGCGAGGTGTTCGCCAGCGACGGCGACGTGGGGCTGCAGGTGAGCGTCGTGTCGTTCGGCTTCAAGTACGGCCTGCCGGTCGACGCCGACATGGTGGCGGACTGCCGGTTCCTGCC
>JASHQA010000363.1 GCA_030037785.1 Streptosporangiaceae bacterium | reverse complement strand
GACCTTCCGACTCCCTGACGTAGCCCGTGATAGGAACCGGCTGGCTGAGCCGACGGGCCGTCGCCGTCGGCAGACAGTAGCGCCTTGAGCAGTTGCGCCATCGCGGCCAGGAGGCGCCCTACCTGCGCCCCGTCGTCGGCGGCTGGCTGCCGGGTAAGCCGGGCCTCAGCACGCAGTCTTGATGCCAGCCGCAGACCGCGGGCTCGCCCTCTGCCGAACTCGAGCAGCACTCGCCGGGCTACGCCGTACAACCACAGCCGGTCGGCCGGAGGCGACGGAATGACGTCTTGCCGTCGCAGCGCAACGACAAAGACCTCAGCCACTAGATCAGCCACCTCGTCCAGGTCGCCGCCGATACGGCGAAGTCTGCCGTCACACCGGTTATATGGCCGACCGCAGCCAGAATCTTTCCAGACCAGGCCAGGCCGTTGCCGTGGCCGCGCCCGGCGAGACCAACAACCTGATCATGCCAGCGGCCACCGACTTGCTGCTACTGCCCGGAGCTTGGTCGCAACCAGGTGAAAGCAGTGTGAGTCACTAAGCCTCGATCCACCTGCCTGGCTTTTGAGCGTTAGCCAGGGTTCGGACCAGTGGCAGGAAGGTCTCGTCCACAGCCCGGGTCGCTGCGGTCGCGGCGGGGATTAAACCGGGTGGGAAAGATCTGAGGCAACCGCGTGTGTGGAAAGGAAGGGTGGCAGCCGATGACATACGATCGTGTGCCCCGTGATCACCGCGACCTCCGAGAGCGGATCGCGGTCAGGTTCTTCCGCATGGTCAATCCGCTAACCCGCCGGATGATCCCAGCCGGAATTCCGACGGGTGCACCGAACGTCCTTCTGCTGATTCCGGGGCGCCGGTCGGGCATCGAGCGCACAAGCCCGGTCACGGTGCTCGACTTCGAGGGACACACTTATGTCCAGGCGACCTACGGAGCTTCGGGCTGGGGCAGAAACCTGCGTGCGGCCGAGGAAGTAACCATGATCCATTCTGGCGGGCGCCGCAGTCAGGCACACCCAGCCGAGATTCCAGCCGACGAAGCAGCAGCACTTCTCCGGTGCGCGCTCGCGCCCTACCACTGCTCGCGCATGCTACGCCGACTGCTCGGCCCGCGCGTCCGGCCACCCGTCGGGCTCCTGCGCCGATACCACCTCCGCATCGACGACACGCCACAGGAATACCTCGCCGAAGCTCAGCGCCACCCGCTGTTTGAGCTCCAGCCCCGGTGATGGCTACAACAGCCCTAACCCTTCCGATGATCATGCGCTGGATCTCCGACGTGTCCTCGAAAATCGTGAAGCTCGTGGAGGTGCAGACAGTTTCCGCAGGTAGATGGCCTGTTGGCCGGTCTCACGTCAGCGCAAAATCAGCACGAATAGGATCGGCACTCGCGGCCCCTAATCGGGTCGGACGCGAGATGGGCCTCCTTGGATGAGCCGCAGCCATCGCGGTGATCACGTCAGGCCGGGACTGAACAGCCGCCGAACTGGCTGCCCGGTCACCGCGGCAATCATGTCGTAGTCGCTGTCCACGTGGAGCACCTCGGCCTCGTGTAGCTCTGCGGTTGCCGCGATGATCAGGTCCGGGATCGGACGCCGGTGACCGTTGCCGGAATGCGCGGCCAGCAGCCGCTGGACTTCCAGGGCGCGGTGCATCGCCGCCTCGGTGACGGGCAGCCATTCCAGTGCTCGCTGGCCAGCGAGGAGCACTTCAAGGTCCGGCTGGTTGCGTGCGGAGTAACAGATCTCCAGTGCCGTTACGTGGCACGCGGCTATCACGTGGGCGGCGCGCAGGCCCAGGAAGGCAGCCCTTGCGTCGGCATCCCGCCGCGCCCACTCGAGCGCTGATTTGTCCGCGAGCAGAACGCTCATCAGCGCCCGTCGTCCCGCCACGCTCCGCGGAGCGTTTCGTCGGACAGGTCCGTGCCGGTCTCGTCGAGCAGTTCGAGCATCCGGGCCGCAGCCCGCTGATTAGCTACTCGGCGCAGCGCAGCATTCACGGTCGCGACCTTGCTCGTCGTACCTAGCTCCTCGCTGGCAAGCGAGAGGGCCTCGTCATCCAGGTCAACCACAGTCCGCGACATCAATCTGATCCCTTGCACTGATATCGTAATGCTGGTCTGCAGTATATCGAACGGTGCACTGATGCCATACCACGTCTAGCGCGACCGATGATCATGCGTTGGATCTCAGCGTGGTCCCGACGTCCTGGAGTTCCTCGACTACAGCGCCCGCGTGCTCAAGCACCCGGTGCACCAAGGCGGCCGTACCGGACCAGCGCGCCTCTCCAAGGTGGCCCAGCCACGTTCGACCGCCTTGGGCTGCGTATCGACACCGAGGCGCTCAGAAGCTAGTGTCTCGGGCCACCACAGCCCGAGCCGCGACCGTAGCGTGGCCGCCACCTCCGGAGGCCGCTGCCAGAAGGCCGCGTGGAGCTGTTGGAGGGCGGACAAGTGCAGCTTCAGCGATCCCCGCGCCAGGCGCCGGCGCCGCTGCGGCAGCTCCCGCGTCACCACGGCCCAGCCGCCCCCGGCGGGCTCGGCCAAGACGACAGCGTGGCCGCGCGAGGCTGGGAGACGGTCCAGGTGGCCGTCGAGCCACAGCAGAGCCTCACGGCCAGGATCGTCGGTCGCGCATGTGCCAGTCCGCAGCCGGCGAGACGTACTTCACGTATAGGAATTCGCCGACCCGGAGCGTCAACCGCTCGATGCGCGCACCGCTGGAGCCCGCTGGGACCAGCCGCCGTTCGGAGGCTCCCGCCAGAAGACGCTCGAGCCGGGGCCCCGGTGCGGGTGCGCCGGGTACCAGCCAGCGTGGCTGATCCGGGAGCACCAGGTGGTGCCCGACCACCCGGTCCTTGAGCTGCAGCCAGTGAATCCGGCGTGCGACACCGGTCTGCGCGCTGAACTCGAAGCGCGCGTCAACGCCGGCTAGCTGACCGCCTGCGATGAACTCCTCGCACTGAAAGTCGAGCAACTCCACCGGAGCGGGTAGAGCCGGTCCAGGCCGGCTGTGCTCCAGTCGTGCCGGCCGCAGCGCACTCGCTTATCTGCACCTCGCGCCGGGCAACACGGCGGCTCATGGCGATGGCCATGGCCCAGCAGACCACGGTCTTGTGGTTGTCTGAAAGCCGTCCGTAGTCACGGGCAGCGGATGGTCGCGCTGATGTGCTGGCAGGATCACATGAAGACCACCGAGATCGCCGCGAAGCTGCGCGTGGCCGAAGGCACCGTGCACGCCCACCTCCACGCCGCGCGAGGCAAGCCAATCACGGACCTCGAGCCGTACTACCCCATGGCCAACTACGGCAAGGACGGCAACAGCGACGGGCAGAGCAGCGGGAAGGGGAAGCGCCTTGACCACAGGTATGCCTGCCGGCCGCTGGGATGGTAACGGGCCGCTGCTGGATGGCCGGTGCAGTGCAGAGCGGCGAAGCCTGCGCGCTCAGAACGGCTGGTGTGCGCTGGCGATGATCGCCCGCAGCGCGAGGCTGGCCGGGTAGCGGCGGACGACCTGGTCTCGGAGCCCGGCCATCACCGGATTCCCGACGAACATTGCCCGGCCCAGGCGCCGCGACTCGGTCTGGCTGCGTTCGGCGAAGGCGCGGCAGCGCTTCTCGTACCGCTCGAATGCCAGCGGCACCGTGGCCGCATCGGCCCTGGACAGCTCGTCGGCTAGTCCAGCGGCTGCACGCATCGCAACGGACGCGCCAACTCCGGCGGTGGGCATGAACGCGGCCGCCGAATCACCGCACAGCGCGATCCGCCGGTCGGACCAGCGCCGACAGCGCCGGTCAGCCATAGCCCACGGATGCGGGTCCTCCAGCTGACCGACCGCCGCGGCCACGGCCGGCTCGCGGTCGCACAGCCCGGCCAGCTGATTCCGCACAACACACCGCAGGTCCTCGCCGCGCACGGCTAGGGCAGGACCGCCGGCCGCACACATCACCTGACCGGGCGCGGGGTAGACGCCGAAGAACGAGCCAGCGCCCCACCACTCACGGACGATCCCCGGGTCGAACAGGCCCGCGTCCGCCCACCACGTCCATAACAGCCAGCCCGACTCGAACCCGCCGACCTGCCCGAACACGAGGTCCCGAGTATGCGACTGGATGCCGTCGCAGCCCACCACTGCATCGAACCTCTCCGCAGAGCCGTCATCGAAGGTGACCGTCACCTCCGCTGGCCCCTGGGCGAGCGACCGGACAGTGACTCCGCGCCGCAGCTCCGCCTGCGCGCAACTGGACTCGAGCAGGCGCAGCAGGCCCGGCCGGGTGACCATGTACAGCGGACCCGCCGCGGCGGTGAGCACCGACATGTCGACCGCCTGCAGCACCCGGCCAGCCATGCTAGTGACCTCATACCGCTCTAGCGCGATCGCATGCCGCCCCAGCTGACCGTAGGTGCCCAGCCCGTGCAGCACACAGCTGCCCAGGGGATACAGGCCGATCGCGTAGCCACCATCGCCCGACGCCGACCGCTCGGCGACCACCGGCGGCCGCCCCTGCTGACACAGCCGCGCTGCGAGGGTAAGGCCCGCGACCCCGGCACCGATCACCAGCATCCGCACACACCGCAGCATGCCACGCTCCAGCCTTCTCCGGCGCCGGCTGTGCGGCAGCACGCCGGAAATGGCTATGCATCACCTATCAGCGGCAGCCGCCCGTCCCCGCCTGCCTTACGCGACGCTGGCAGGCTGGTAGGCCCTCGGCGTGTAGAAAGACTCATCCAGCCAGCGCACCCCGGCACAGCCGCATTCCGGCGCGGAGTGCAGTTCGCGGTCAGTTCACGCCACCCAGGTCAGCGCGTCGGCGGGGCGGAGCCGTGCGATGCGTCAACTGCCGAGCGATCCGGCTAGCAGGGCGCCGGTCACGGCGAGGACCACGGCCAGCACGATCACGGCGCCGGCGACGCCGATGACCGCCGATTCGGCCAGCACCTGGGCCACGATCCGCCGCGAGCGCCAGCCGAGTGCCTTCAGGGTGCCGAACTCGGACACCCTGCGGGCCACCGCCGCATCGACAGCAGGCCGGCCACGACAAACGCCCGCCCGGCAGCTGTGATCAGCTGCTCGTAGTCGGGTCCGTCATCCTCGGTATCGACCTCCAGAACACCGCCTGCCCTGATCACCCATGCGACCGGGCACTCAGCAATGGCATCGGTTTCTGTCCTCCGGGACGCTCTCGAGCGAGCGGTTTGGCATACTCACGCTCGATCAGGTGGAGGCCCCTAGCGCGGTCGGTGCCGTCATCAGAGCAGTGCTATGGACTGCGGATCCCCGCCCCTTTCAGGCCTCGCGGCCGATCGGAGACCGACCCTAGCGGTTAGGGGGTCAGCACCAACTCAGCACGCTAGCAGGAACTGACGGGAACCAACCAGGAATAACGGGCAAACGGACGATCGCCGGAAACCGGAGTTCACGGGCCCGCTTAAGCCGCACCAGCGCCATGACCAGCGGTTATTACCGCACGTCGAGCCCGGTGACGGCCCTTCCGATGATCATGCGCTGGATCTCCGACGTGCCCTCGAAAATCGTGAAGCTCGTGGAGTTGCGGGCAGTTTCCGCAGGTAGACGGCCCGTTGGCAGGTGGCTTGTCAGCACCAACTCAGCACCGATCCGCGCCGGTCCCTGATTCCGGAGATCCTCACATACTTCCGATTCGCAGTCCCGCCGCTCCTGGACAGACCGCCCCGACAACAATCACCGCCCGCGTCACCCGGACGCCACACTCCTGCCGAAGCGGCCATGGCGACGCCTTCATGCGCGACGCATGAATGAGTGGTAGCGTGTGGCCATGAGCGAGTCTACGGAAGCCGGCATCGTCCAGGTCCGCGACGTCGACCCAGCCACACTGGCAGTCCTTCGCGAACGTGCTAAGTCACTCGGCCAGTCACTTTCGGGATACCTGAGAGCCCTGATGGACGCGGACGCGGCCTCAGAGACCAACGCCGAGGTCATCGCCCGGATCGCCCGCGAGAGGGAGCCGGTGGAGCTCACCATGGACGACATCCTCACCGCGCGCGACGAGGGACGAGTGTGACCCTCACCTTCGTGGTGGACTGCTCTCTGGTCATCGACGCGCTGTCTGCCCGGCAGGAGGACGAGGTGCTGCGCCAGCGCCTGTCCGCGCCACGCGCACTGCACGCCCCGCACCATCTCGACGTCGAGGTCGCCTCAACGGTCCGGGGGCTCGCTGCGGGGAAGAAGATCACCGACCACCGCGGCGAGCAGATGCTGGCCGACTACGCGCGCTTGAGGGTCACCCGCCATCCCGTCTGGCCGTACCACCCCCGGATGTGGGAACTCAGGCACAACCTCGGCGCCTACGACGCCGCCTACATCGCACTCGCCGAAGCACTCGGATGCGAACTGCTGACAGGCGACGTCAAGCTCAAGAACGCCCGAGGGCACCACGCGACAGTCATCGTCACTCGCTAGCCCGCCTCCCTGTACTGTGCCGCCCCCGCGGGCGCAGGATGCGGTAAGCCTCGCGGAACACGTCGGTTTTGTCGGGGGCGTACTGGAGCGCGTCGACGCTCAGTGCCCCGTCGACGGCGCCATTGCCAAGGCCAGTGCTCGCGAATGTGCCTTGCTGATAAAGCGAGTGGTCCGTCAGGCCAACCTGCTGCGAGCGCTTGCGAGCTTGCGCCAGGCCTGCGGATGACGGGTCGACGCCGATGACCGATGCTCCGCATTGTGCTGCGATCCACAGGCCCGGTCCTCCGGCGCCGCATGCCAGGTCAGCGAGCACTGTTCCGTCGCCAAGTGCAAGGTAGTGCGCCATGGCTTGAAGCTCGTCGTATGTGAGGAAGGTACGATCGCCTCGGTCAGGAACTGGATCCAGATGTGCCTGCTGGTGGCTCCGAAGGCGCGGCGTAGCCCGATCTCGGACCGCCGCTCCAGCACCGCGATGATCATGATGTTGGCGACGCCGATCGCGCCGACCCGTGCGGGAGGTTAGCGCTGCGATTGTCGGCTCCGGCAATATCGGCACCGACTTGATGATGAAGCTGGTGCGATCTCGGCGTTCAGCCCGGCGGCCGAGGAGGCGGCAAGGCCCAGCACGGCCACGATCGCCGCGACCCCGATTGCTATGCCCAGCGCGGACAATGATGCCCGGAGCCTGCGGGTGCGGATGCCCACCACGGCGGCGACCGGCGGGCCACTGCCGGCCCTTCGTGGGCGCCGGGCCGGTCGGCACGTGCTGCCTGCACTTGGCCTCCGAGGTCTCGGTGCCGTCATGGGCGACTGCGGCAGCGCCACGTTCACTGAGTCGCTCGCATCGACGGCCGAAAGCGGAAGCGCCCAGTGAACGGCGTCGGCCCTGTGCTCAGGCGTGGTCCCCGAGGAGGAACTTCGCATAGTCGGGAAGACCGCGCAGGTGGCTGCCGCCGTCGGCGAGCAGCGTGATCCCGGTGATCCAGCCGTCCGGGCACCGACAGCCCGGCAACCTGGAGGACCGGCTAATGAACGTTCATCTCGCGCAGTACTCGCAACGCGGTGCTTTGTAAAATGAAGGTTCACTAGATAACCTGATGAGATGCGGACGCGTGACCCGGAGTCCAAGAGGCAGCAGCTGTTCGAGGCCGCGCTGACCGAGTTTGCCCAGTACGGGGCGGCCGGCGCGCGCATCGACCGGCTCGCCCGGCGGGCCGGCATCAGCGCAGGCCTGGTGTACGCCTTCTACGACGGCAAGGACCAGCTGTTCGACGCCGTCTTCGACCAGATCGCCGCCCTCACCATCTCGGCAGTCCCCGTCGACGCCGATCACCTGCCCCAGTACGCAGCGCGCCTGTATGACGCCGGGCTCGGTCATCCTCAGGTCGTGCGCTTCATGACCTGGTACCAGCTCGAGCGAGGCGAGTCCGCGCAGCGCGCGGCCGTCACCGCCGCGATGGCCGACAAGGTCGCCGCCATTAAGGACGCGCAGAAGCGCGGCACCGTCACCGCTGCGATTCCGGCGGCCCAGATCCTCGCGCTCGTGCTCACCATCGCCAACATGTGGAACCAGTCCGGCGAGGAACTCCTGACGCTGGTGCCGGCGGGCAAGCGCCGCAAGGTCATCATCGACGCGGTCGCGCGTCTCACCGCGCCATGACCACCCAGCGCCGTTACCGCCGGCCGGCCCGACGGGGATTGCCTGGCGCACTAGCAGAACTGATGCGAGCGGCAATCCGCTCGCAGCTATCCCGCAGCCCCGCGAGCGACTCCGGGTCGAGCGCCCCGACGACGAGTTCCCGGACGGCGTCGACATGGCCCGGGGCGGCCCGGATCAGCTGGTCGCGGCCGGAGGAGCTGAGCACGGCGAGCGTGTAGCGGCCGTCGGCCGGGTCGGGCTCGCGGCGCAGATACCCGCGGCGCTCCAGTCTCGTGACCAGATGCGAGACGCGGGACAGCTCGGCATTAGCCAGCTGCGCCAGCTCGCTGATGCGCGCGCAGAAGCCCGGCATATCAGACAGGACTGCGAGCACGTAGTACTCGATCAGGCTGAGCTGCGCGTCGCGCTGC
>JASHQA010000362.1 GCA_030037785.1 Streptosporangiaceae bacterium | reverse complement strand
AGCAACGCGGGGTCGGGCCACACGGCAACATCAGGTCGCGGCGGGGCGTGCAGTTCGGGCGGCGTGCCGAGCCCGGGTCGGGCACGGTCGGCCGCCGCTGCACGGCGGCCTTCAGCCCGGCCCGGCGGCAAGCTGGGCCGGTCCGGCCGGGATCCGGTGCGCTGCCGGTAGCCGTTGGCCTCCGGGCCGGATCGCTGCAGCTCCGGACCCGGCTGTGGGCCGACCCGCCCGGCTAGTCCGTCGTGGCGAGGGGCGGCGCCGTTGGGTCCTTGGCCCGGGCCACGGTCCGGCCGCGAGTCGTGATGACCAGCCCGTTCGTTCCGGCCACGGTCCGGCGGCCGGTCCGCATAGCCCCGCGCGGGGTCAGCAGAACTCCCCCGCCGGCCACGCTCCGGCGGCAGGTCCCGACCGGTGCCGTCCGGCCGCGGGCTCCGGCCACGCTCAGGCACCGGATTGTCCTGGCCGCGACCGGCGATCGGGCCGTCGTGCCACCGCTCGGTCAGCGCGGGCCGGGCCGGCCGATGCTGCGGGTCGCGCAGCAGCTGGCCAAGCTGGTCGGTGTCCGCGTCGTCGGCCGACGGGCGGCCGGGGTCGGTGGAACCGGGATCGCGGCGGGGCGGCGATGCGCGCGGCGATCGCACCGCGGCCCACGGTCCGACGTCCCGCTCGAGATCCGCGCGCGGCGGGCCGGGCGGGGGCGCCGCCGGTCGCCCGGCACCGCGATCGGAACTCCGGTAACCACTGCCGCTCGGCGCTGCTGCCCATCGCGCACCGCGGTCGGTTACCGATTCGGCCGGCTCGCCGGTCCTGGCCTGACTTTCGGCACCTGTCGACGGCCGGGCGCCCATCCCGTCCACCGCGTCTGCGTCGGCCGAAGTCAGCGACTCCGGCCGGATCGGACTGAGTCCCCT
The DNA here is from genome assembly GCA_030037785.1 of Streptosporangiaceae bacterium. GTDB lineage: Bacteria > Actinomycetota > Actinomycetes > Streptosporangiales > Streptosporangiaceae > JAJYUU01. Next base: position 6,101 of record JASHQA010000362.1, on the reverse strand, counting down.
GAGCCAGTTGTCCGCTTCGGCATCTGAGTGCTCATCCGGTGGCTGGCGATCATCCCGCCTCCAGCGCACCACGACCTCCACACCCGACACAGCCAGCGACCTCAGCGCACGGCTCACCGCTTCGCTGCCGACGCGCGCTCAGCCCCACCCCTGTCGGTCAAGGGTCCCATGCGAGCCGGAGCCCCGCAACCGCTCGCGCGCGACACCCGGCGGCTCAGCCGATACGGACGGTCGTGGCGGCGAGCGAGGCCCGTTCCCTTCGTGCTGGGGTTTCTCCCCTTTCTGACCGCGGCAGCGTCCGCTACCGTTACGCCAGTCGTCACTTTTCCCGCTGTGGAGGCATCGATGGAGCGCCAGGTGAAGTACCTCTTGCCAGAATCCGAGATGCCACGGCACTGGTACAACGTGATAGCCGACCTGCCGTCACCGCCGCCGCCGCCGCTGCACCCCGGCACCGGCCAGCCGGTCGGCCCCGATGACCTGGCTCCGCTGTTTCCCGGCGCGCTGATCGCGCAGGAGGTCACGGGCGAACGGCACGTCGCCATTCCCGATGAGGTGCTCGACGTATACCGGCTATGGCGGCCGACCCCGCTGCTGCGAGCCCGACGGCTGGAGCGGGACCTCGGCACGCCCGCCCGCATCTACTACAAGTACGAGGGGGGCAGCCCCGCGGGCTCGCACAAGCCCAACACCGCCGTGCCGCAGGCGTATTATAACGCGGCCGAGGGCGTGACCAAGCTGACGACCGAGACCGGTGCCGGTCAGTGGGGCAGCGCGCTGGCGTTCGCCTCGGCGGTGTTCGGCCTGCAGCTCGAGGTGTGGATGGTCCGGGCGTCCTACGACCAGAAGCCCTACCGCAAGCTGCTCATGGAGACCTACGGCGCGACGGTGCACCCCAGCCCGTCACCCGTCACCAACGCGGGCCGCGCGGTGCTGGCGGCCCACCCCGACTCGACCGGCAGCCTCGGCATCGCGATCAGCGAGGCGGTCGAGATGGCAGCCGCCGATCCCGACACGCGGTACTCGCTTGGCAGCGTGCTCAACCACGTGCTGATGCACCAGACCATCATCGGCGAGGAGGCTCTCAAGCAGCTCGCCGACGCCGGAGACACCCCGGACGTGATCGTCGGCTGCACCGGAGGCGGCTCGAACTTCGGCGGGCTCGCGTTTCCGTTCCTGCGGGAGAAGCTGGCCGGCCGGATAAACCCGGTGATCCGCGCGGTCGAGCCGGCCGCCTGCCCGTCGTTCACCCGCGGCGTGTACGCGTACGACTTCGGCGACACGGCCGGGATGACGCCGCTGCTGAAGATGCACACGCTGGGTCACGAGTTCATCCCTGACCCGATCCACGCTGGCGGACTGCGCTATCACGGCATGTCGCCGCTGCTGTCGCACATCTACGAACTCGGCCTCATCGAGGCCGTGGCCAAGCCGCAGTCCGAGTGCTTCGCCGCGGGGCTGCGGTTCGCCCGGACTGAGGGGATCGTGCCCGCCCCGGAGCCGACGCACGCCGTCGCGGCCTGCATCGAGGAGGCCCTGCGGTGCAAGGAAACCGGGGAGGAGAAGGTCATCCTCACCGCGCTGTGCGGGCACGGGCTGCTCGACCTGACGGCTTACGGCGACTACATGTCTGGGCAGATGCGTGACCTGCAGCTCAGCGACAAGGCCATCGAGGAGGCGCTGGCTGGGCTGCCAGCCGGTGTCTGAGCTCGTGGCGGTGCCACCGGCCCGCGGTCGAGGCGCGCGGAGTCCGTGCGCGCCAGACCCGGGCCGGGAGGAGGGGGTCGGCCCGGGTCAGTGGCACGCATCCGCGGCCGTCACTGCAGACGCGCGCGGGGATAGCAGTCGTTATAAACGACCGTTCATAACAGCGATATAGTCGTACGCCCGCAAGGCGTCGCTTGTCAAGCGATTCACTGACAACCGGCGCTGCGAGTTACGCGTCTGTTAGATACCATGTAATTGCTATTCCTGCACAGATTGCCAGATAAATGACGATCGCGGACTTCTACCCAGAACTCGGCGATCCCCTGCCCATCGGCGGCACGGCCATTCAGGCGCACCTGGCCGAGGCGGCGATCGAGCTGTTTTACGAGCGTGGCGCCCTGGCGACCACCGTGCGAGACATCACCCACGCCTGCGGGCTGACGCCAGGCGCGCTTTACAACCATTTCGCGTCGAAGGACCACCTGCTCTACCTGGTGGTCAGGGATATTCACCGGCAGGTCGATGAGCGACTAGGCGTGCTGCTCGCCAGCGCAGCTGGCGAGCCAGCGGCCCAGCTAACCGAGGCGGTCAGATTCCTCGTCTCGCACACGGTGGGGTTCAAGCGGCGGTCGCGCGTCGCCAACCGCGAATTCACCTTGCTGACGGGATCTCGCCGACAAGAGGTCACCGCGCTGCGCCGGCAGTTGCGCGACCGGTTCGCCCAGGTCATCCTCGCCGGCGTCCGGCAGGGCCAGTTCCACCTCGTCGGCCGCCCGGATATCCCGGATATCGGCGCTGCCACGCTGCACGCCGCGACGATCACGACCATGTGCGTCCGGATCAGCGAGCAGACGCTGCGGAACTATCCGCTGAGCGTGGACGACCTGCAGGATCTCTACTCCGAGCTTGCCCTGCGCATGGTCGGCGCGCCGCAGGGCTGACCGGGCGACTGAAGGCTGGCTGGACGTGGGTCAGCGGATGCGAAGGCCCATCTCCTTGGTTGAGTAGCCGCCAAGCTCGGTGACCGAGGCCTGGAAGCGGTCAGACCGCAGCAGCGACCAGAGCGGTGCGAGCAGCGGGCTGTCCATCGCGGTCTGCGCAACGACCAGGTCGTAAGGCTCCTGGGTCACCGGGACGAAGTCCAGCCCGAAGGCGCGCGCCGCGGCCATGATGCCGAGCCCGGCGTCGCAACGGCCCGCCGCGATCGCCGCCGCGACAGCGAGGTGCGTGGGTTCCTCGCGAGCGTATCCGCCGATGGCCGCCGGGCTGATCCCGAGCCGCCCGAGCTCGTAATCGAGCAGCACCCTGGTTCCGGCGCCGCGCTGGCGGTTGACATAACGCACGCCTGGTCGCGCCAGGTCGGCGATGCCGGTCAGCCCGAGCGGGTTCCCTGGTGCGACGATCAGGCCCTGATCCCGGTGCACGAGCCGGACGACGGCGGCGCCAGCAGCGCCGGCGCCGCCGAGCACCCGGTCGACGTAGGGCAGCGTGTACTCGCCGGTCGCCGGGTCGAGCAGGTGCGAGCCGGCGACGTGGCACAGACCGTCGCGCAGCGCCACCAGGCCGCCCAGCGAGCCGACGTTGGACGACGCCAGCGTGACGAGCGGGTTGTCGGCGCGCAGCGCCGATGCGGCGAGATCGAGAACCAGGTCATGCGACCCGATGGCGACGATCGTGCCCGCGATCTCGTCGATTCCGCGGAGCAGCTCGACCTCGACTTCCTCGCCCGCGTGATGCCCCTCCTGCCCGGCCGGGACGACCAGCAGACCGTCGGCGCGAACCAGCGAGGTGAGCACTCCCGCTCCTCTGGGCAGCGGCGAGGCGACCGTGGTCCCGGCTACCACGCCGAGCCGCACGCGCACCCAGTCATCCATGCCGAGCGGCGAGGCGAGCTTGCGTGCGAGCCGCGCCGTGATCCTCGGCCGGGCCCGTGGCGGCGCTCCCGCCAGCTCCGCCAGCAGCGGCTCGGCGAAGATGTCGAACGTGAGCGCGGCGGACACCGGGTAGCCGGGCGCCCCGAGGACGGGGGTCTGATCGACTGTGCCCAGCACCACGGGGTGACCCGGCCGGACCGCGACCCCGTGCACGGCGAGCGTCCCCAGCCCTGCCACGACCGATGCGGTGTAGTCGTCCCGGCCGGCACTGGACCCAGCCACGATGATCAGCAGGTCGCAGCCGGCGACCGCGGCCTTGACCACGCTGGCGATGCGATCCGGGTCGTCACGCTCGACGGGCAGGCAGCGGGCCTCGCAGCCGGCCTCGCGCGCCTGGATGGCCAGCATGACCGAGTTGGTGTCCAGGATCTCGCCGGGTCCCGGCTGCGTGCCAATCGGGCGCACCTCGTCTCCGGTCGGCAGGATCGTGACCTGCGGCCGCCGCCGGACGAGCAGGTGCGTCGCCCCTGCCGCAGCCGCCGCCGCGACGTCGGCGGCCCGCAGCCGGTGACCCTCCGGCAGCAGCAACTCGCCAGCGCTCACGTCCTCGCCGATCGACCGTACGTGCTGATACGGCGGGACGGCCGCGCGGAGTTCGGCGGTTTCGCCGACGTAGTGCACGTGCTCGCGCATGACGACCGCGTCACGCCCATCGGGCATGGGGTCGCCGGTGTCCACGACGTCATACCCGTCGCGCTTGAGGTGGACCGGGGTGGTCTCGCTCGCACCGAGGGTGTCGGCGGCGCGCACCGCTATGCCGTCCATGCCAGCCGCGTCGAACGACGGCGAGGACCGCGTCGCCCACACCGGCTCCGCGGTGACCAGCCCCGCCGCGTCGGCCACCGGGACCCGGACGACGGGCAGCCGCGCCGGGCAGCCCGTGGCGTCCCGAACGGCGCGCCACGCCTGCAGGGCGCGGGCCGCTGGGACATCCTTGATGAACGGGCTGTTCGCCATGACGGTGTCAACGATAGAGCGTGACGTCCACCTCGGTGCCAGCGTCCAGGCCGGTTGCCTCCTCGGGGATGATCAGGAAGCCGTCGGCGGACGCGAGCACGGATAGCAGTGCGGACAGGCCGAACAGCGGGATCGCGGCGCCGTCGGCGACCCGGACCTGGACGACGTCGAGCCGCCCCGTCGCTGACGGCAGGTCGCGGGCGAGCCGCACCCGCACGGTCGGCTCCGGCGGAGGCGTCGTACAGCCGCCGATCAGCCGCACCAGCGGGATGCCGATCAGCCGGAATACGACCAGCGCCGAGCGGGGGTTCCCCGGCAGTCCGATGACCGGCACGCCGTCGCAGTCGGCGAGCAGCGTGGGCTTGCCGGGCTTGATCGCCAGGCCGTGACACCAGATGCCTGGCTCACCCAGCCGGGCCACCACGCCCGCCGTCTCGTCCCGCACGCCGACCGAGGACCCCGCCGAGATGACGATCACATCACTGGCCGGAAGCGCGGCTCGCAGCGCTGTCTCGAGCGCCGCGGGGTCGTCGGGCACGATGCCGCCGCTGACCGGCGCGCCGCCGGCGTCGGCGACCATGGCCCCGAGAGCCGCGGCGGTCGCGTCACGCACCTGGCCCGGCCGCAGCACCGCCGTGTCCGGGGACACCACCTCGTCCCCGGTTGAGAAGACGGTCACCCGGGGCCGCGCGTGCACCGCCACCGCGGTGACGCCTGCCGCGCTGAGCATGCCGAGGTCCTGTGGCCGGAGGGGCCGGCCCGCGGGCACCAGCTGAGCACCCTGCGCGGCGTCCTCGTCGGCGCGCACGACGCCCTCCCCTGGTGCGACCGGCCGGACCACCTCGATCGTGCCGGGCATGGCCTGCTGGGTGTACTCGATCATGACAACGGCATCGGCGCCGGCCGGCAGCACGCCCCCGGTGGGCATGCCCACCGCCGTGCCGGGACCGACCGACAGCCGCGGCTCGGTCCCCATCAGCACCGCGCCGGTGACCTGGAGGTAGCCCGGCAGGCCTTCGGACACGCCGTAGGTGTCTGCCGCCCGGACCGCGTATCCGTCTACGGTCGAGCGAGCGAAGCCAGGCAGCGGGTGCGGCGCGACGACCGGCTCGGCCGGTACCCGGCCCAGCGCAGCAGCGACGCTGACCGCCTCGGCGCGGGTGCGCCGTTCCGGCCGGAACCCGGCCAGGGCCTCGCCGACCGTGCGGGTGGTGAAGAACTCCCGGCCAGCCTCAGCCTCCGCAGCCACGCCGCTAGCCGGACCCCTCTGGCCGGCCACTGCCGTTCGGGCTGCTGCCGTTCGGGCTGCTGCCTCCGGCGGACGCGAGCCGCAGCACGCTCGCCACCGGGCCCAGTGCCACCTGGCCCAGGCCGCAGATCGACGTCCGCCGCATGACTTCCTCGAGCTGCCCGATCTGCCCGTTAACGTCAGCGGGCCCGCCGCCGGCCGCCAGCACGTCGGAGAGCAGGGTGTGCGCCTTCGACGAGCCGACCCGGCACGGC
>JASHQA010000361.1 GCA_030037785.1 Streptosporangiaceae bacterium | reverse complement strand
GGAAGAGGCCACTGGTTCAATCCCAGTACCGCCCACCACGTCACAGATATTTTTCGAATGTAAATACGTTGTTTTAGCTAACTAACAAGAGCCAGACTCGGCGCCATTGACGCGCTTCCGTGTCCTGCTCCCCCGCATTCCCGCAGGTCACCCCTATGCCTCAGCCGCGCGGACCGCCGACCTCTTCCGTTGCCCGGAAGCATCACCGAACTCGCGTGCTCAACAGCCAGTCAGGCCTCGTTCTCGCGAGAGGGCAGATTCTGACCACCCTGCAGTGGCCTCGTAGGTGTAGGTCAGGGGTGATGGCGCGCGAGCGCCGGCAGGCGTCAAGTCATCCCAGCGCGTCAGCCGGTCAGCGCAGCGGGAGTGCCTATTCCGGCCTCGGTGACCGGCGGGGAGGACTGGGCCACGGGACGAGAGCCCCGGCCGCGCAACAGGACTCGTCTCAGATGACCGCCGCCCTGAGACGTCAGGGTTCGGGCTCGGCTTGCCACTGTGCCTGACGGGCGTTTCGGATGGCGCGCAGCTCGGGCAGCGCCTCCAGGTCCTTGGGCCTGCCGGCCCGCTCCTTCGCCGCGATGATGTCGTCCAGCCCGGCCGCGCGGACCGAGAAACCCTGACCCTCCAGCACAGTCGCCCGTGCCGCTAGCTCCTCATAGCGCAACAGGCGGCCATCGAGCGCCTCCAGGCCAGCCAGCACGTCAAAAGGACCCGCGTCGGTCATCCAGGTCGTGATCGACAGGTCCGCCAGCGTGTCGCTGTCGATCCGCACCGGCAGCTGCCGGGCCTCCGCATCGCTCAGTCCCGCGACCCGCAGCCGGGCGTTCAGCTCCTGAAGCACAGATGCGAGCCGGTCTAGGTTTGCGCGTTCCCGGCGCACGACACAGTCCGCATCTTCAGACCGGCGTTCTGCACCGTAGGCCGTGGCCGCGGCCCCGCCGCACAATAGGTAATCCACACCGTGCCGGTTCAGCGCCGCGATCAGCCGCCCCAGATCCAGCGGCGGATCATCAGCCGCCGTCATCCGCGTCGGCGGCAGCCCGCCGGGCCGCCAGATCGGCCAGCCACGCCCGGACCGCATCCGCCGAGTCCAGCCGCCGACCGTCGAAGGTGACCGGCACGTCGTCGCCACTGGGCGGACTGGCGTGCCGCATCCGCTCGAAGAGCTCCTCCGCGGTCATCACCGGCTGCACGGCCACCCCGTCACGATACCGCCCCGGTCCAGCAGTTCCTGGTAACAGAGCCCACGGGCGAAACCGGCCCCGAGCTTCACCACAGCATGCCGTCCTGTGTGAAGCCCCGCCCATAGCTCCGTTCCTGGGAGCCAGCCGGGGAGCCAATCACGAGCGATAACGGGTATCGGTCAGACCTGTGCAGCTTTCGAATTACCGCATCGAGCAGCAGCGGGGCAGTCCGAGCCGCCTCAAGCCACCCGCAGGATTTCCCTGACACGGAAGAGGCCACTGGTTCAATCCCAGTACCGCCTACGAGTGTTTGTACTGGTCAGCGAGGCTTTCGCCGCCTCCAAGATGATCCGCCTTATGCGAATGCCAGCCATTCTGTCGTGGCCCGTGCTCCACCTCTGCCACGGCCGTCTGTTCTGGCCTGCTCCTCGAGCGAGAGCTCACAGGCCGCCGGGATTTACTTCTGTGCCGCCGGCTCGTCTCTCTCGAAGGCGTCCTCGGCCCGGGTCAGCCTGAGGTCTCGCCCGAGCTTCGATTTGTCTAATTCAGCTCTGCCTAGTGCAAAGCAGATTCTCTGCACGATGTACAGTATAGACTCTGCACTTTGTATAGCGGAACTGAATCGGCGAGAAGGCGGCAGGCGGGCGTTTATGGCGGAGTAACGTCCGCGGATACTAGACGCTGTCCTTGATGATCGCCTGAAGGCCGCGGGCTGCGTGCGGACAGCACCAGCGGGGTGTGTCGGATATTGTTAATACCCGAGGACATTACCTATTGACACTAAACAGAGGGAATGCGGGTTAAAGACCAAAACGTTTCTGCCTATAACTCCTATTTCTGTATCAAGAACGTGTCCGGCGCCGCTGGCTCCGGACACACGAGGTCCGCCACTCTGCGATCGCGCCTGGCTCCGTCCGCTGCGTGGGCGGTACGACGAACTTGGGCCAGTTGAAATAGATCACCGTCACCAAGAGGACGCAACAGACACCGAACCAGGCGATTGCCAGCCCGACGACAGCCCTCGTCGCCGGTGACAGTGGGCCTGGCCGACTAGGCGCGAGCGCAACCCAGTAGCCCAACACGATCCCCCACACAGCGAACGTGAGAGGCGCAAGCCCCCGGATCACGCCGCGCCGAGTGGCGTCCCCGAACGGCCACCACATGTAGGCTAGCTCACCTTGCGTGCGATCCCGGCCGCGGAACCGCGGCGCCGGGCGACTAAACTTTCCCCTCCACACCCTGGGCAGCAAGACCAGGCCCCACAAGCCCATCACCGTTATCGCGATACCGACAACGACTTGTGAAGCTGACATTTCTCTCCCGCAGACCAAGCTACCGTGCGCGTGAGCACATTGGCCAGCAGTCGGCGCTGCATGACGATAGGCGGCTCATTTATGGCCAGAACTTGTTCAGAAGGTTCGACATCGCGTCGCCAAAGACCCAGCCGCCAGCCAGCGCACTGGCTACCGTACCAACCACCTCGGGTATGCCGGTCACGTCGAGCGCGAACATCGATGCTCCGACACCGAAGCCTTCGGCACCCCCGAAGAGCGAACCCACAGTGGAGGCGCCTGCAACCAGAACGCCCTTTATGATTGCCTGCAATCACGGGTCGCCAGCAGAGTGGTAGCTGAGGGCCTGCAGGCTGACGACTTCGAGGTCATCTTCGTCATCGTTGCCAAATGGGACGGCCGGACGCCCGCCCAAGCCTTGCCGTTCTTCAGCAAGGTGAACCTCTTGCGGGGCGACCGAGGATCTGATGAATCGGGGCTTCAAGGTAGCCCTCGCCCGGATTGATACAGCCGCCCAGCCGGGCTGACCGCGGAAGTCCACCCTATTACCTCATTCGCTCCCAGGCGCACCACGCGTTTGGGGCTTATCTCTATCAGCAAGAAGTCGCTTGACTTGTAGAATTCAACGGGTCTGACAGAGACACCATTGGAGTCCAAGACCAAGCCCGCCGTCCGCAAAGCAGCAACGTCCCCTGGCTGCACAACTATCGAGACGACGGTCGGCCGGAGCCCGCCGATCTTTCCCGGCACGATCGGCAGAACATCTTGGGCCGTGACGGCGATGAAGATAGCGAAGGTCATTAAGAAAACAATAAGGCCCAAGCCACCGCTAACCCACCGTGGGACGGAGATGGCCGGCAGGCCCGCGGACACGGCCAATATCACCAGCCCCAGCCCGCCTATCGCAATGTAGCGTGGCCGCAGCAAGTCGAAATCAGAAACACCATAGCGAGCAAGGTAAGCGTTCACTTCCAGCAGGCCGACAGCGTAGGCAGCCGCGGCCAAGACGGCAATTGCTGGAGCGATCTTGCTGACGTCAGGTAGGGTCCACGACCCTGCTTAGCAGGTGATACGGCGACGCTCGCATCCGGGACCAGGCCCGTTCGCATTGAAGTGCTCGGTTGTCGTCTCGCTTGCCTGGTCCTCGATGGCCATCCGGTGGCAACTCCATCTCATCGGGCACTTCGCCCAACAGCGACACTGCGAGCCCGGGCCGGGACCAGGAGCCTAGCTGAGGGCTCACCGTTAGTCCACAACTGCTAGCTAATAGTCCCGGCGAGAGACGGCGGCGGCGCAGCTCCCCGCCTGTCCGATTGTCCGTACCCCTACCGTCCTCGCGGAAGGCGGACGCTAAGCAGTACCGGCTTGATCTGGGCTGTCAAGCTGCCTCTGGATGGCCGCCTGCCAGTCCCGCGCCCGCTTTGTGTCCGGATGATCCGCGCCGACTGTTCCGGCGCGCAGCGCCGCCACCTCGCCAAATTCGGCTGCCGCTTCCCGGAGGCGCCGCTGCGCGTACAAGGTGACCGCAAGCCTTTCACGCGCGCCAAAGTTACGTCCGTCAGAGTGGTGTACGAACCGGCCCGCTGATGGGCGTGGCGTAGGGACGTAGGGCGGCCACCGCGTGATCCTTTGGAAGACCTTCCACAGTGCTTCTGAAGGAGACATCACGATGACCGCCCCTAGCAGTATTGACCCTGCCCGGTTCCTGCACGACCAGCTGGCGTCCGCGTCGCCGGACCTGCTGCGCCAGATGCTGACCACGTTTATCAGCACGCTGATGTCGGCGGAGGCCGATGCGATCTGCGGCGCGCCGTACGGGATGCCGGGCCCTGACCGGGTGAACGTGCGGAACGGCTACCGGCACCGGGACTTCGACACCCGGGCCGGGACCCTGGATGTCGCGATCCCGAAGCTGCGTCATGGTTCGTACTTCCCGGACTGGCTGCTGGAGCGGCGCCGCCGCGCCGAGGCCGCGCTGACGTCGGTGGTGGCGACCTGCTACCTGCTGGGGGTCTCCACCCGGCGGATGGAGAAGCTGGTGGAGTCGCTCGGGATTACCCGGCTGTCCAGGTCGCAGGTCAGCGAGATGGCCCGCGATCTGGACGCTGCCGTGCAGGACTTCCGGACCCGGCCGCTGGATGCCGGCCCTTATACCTTCGTCGCCGCCGACGCGCTGGTGCTGAAGGTCCGTGAGGGCGGCCGGGTGGTGAACGTGCATGCCCTGCTGGCCACCGGCGTCAACGGCGACGGGCACCGGGAGATCCTGGGCCTGCAGGTCACCTCCTCCGAGGACGGCGCCGGCTGGCTGGGCTTCTTCCGCGACCTGACCGCCCGCGGCCTGTCCGGCGTGGCCCTGGTGACCTCCGACGCCCACCGCGGGCTGACCGACGCGATCGGCGCCACCCTGCCCGGCGCATGCTGGCAAAGGTGCCGGACTCACTACGCAGCCAACCTGATGTCAGCCACCCCGAAGGCATCCTGGCCGTGGGTCCGCACGCTGCTGCACTCGGTCTACGACCAGCCCGACGCCGCCTCCGTGCACGCCCAGTACGACCGCCTGGTAGATGCCGTCGCGCTCAAGCTCCCCGCCGTCGCTGACCACCTCGAAGCGGCCCGCTGCGATGTCCTGGCCTTCACAGCGTTCCCGAAGGAACTGTGGCGGCAGGTCTGGTCCAATAATCCCCAGGAGCGGCTCAACCGGGAGATACGCAGGCGGACCGACGTTGTCGGCATCTTCCCCGACCGCAACTCCCTCATCCGCCTCGTCGGCGCGGTCCTGGCCGAACAGCACGACGAATGGACCGAAGGCCGCCGCTACCTCGGCCTCGACGTCCTCGCCCGCTCCCGCATCACCATCACGCCGAGCACCCCGGAGGTGACCCCCGACAACCAGATCCAGGCGCTCAGCGCATAACCAACAGCAAAAGGATCACGCGACCCGCGGAACACCACGCCTCAGGA
>JASHQA010000360.1 GCA_030037785.1 Streptosporangiaceae bacterium | reverse complement strand
GAACCGGACTGGAACGGGGCGGCAGACAAGGCGGCCGTTCTCATCGAGGCACTGCCGTGGCTGGAGCGGTTCCACGGCCAGACGGTGGTGCTGAAGTACGGCGGCAACGCGATGTCGAACGACGCCCTGCGCCGCTCCTTCGCACAGGACGTGGTCTTCCTGCACTACGCCGGGCTGCGGCCGGTCGTCGTGCACGGTGGCGGTCCGCAGATCAGCGCCCAGCTCGACCGCCTCGGCATGCCGTCGACGTTCCGTGCGGGCCTGCGGGTGACCACCCCGGAAGCCATGGACGTGGTGCGCATGGTGCTGACCGGGCAGGTCAACCGCGAGATCGTCGGGCTGATCAACGAGCACGGGCCGTTCGCTGTCGGGATCTCCGGAGAGGACGCCAACCTGCTCACCGCCCGTCGCGTGCAGGCCGAGGTCGGCGGCGAGCTCATCGACATCGGCGAGGTCGGCGAAGTCGCCGAGGTGAACCCCGGAGCGGTGAGCGCCCTGCTCGCCGACGGGCGGATCCCGGTCATCTCCAGCGTCGCCCGCGGCAGCGGCGGCGGCGTGCTGAACGTCAACGCCGACACCGCCGCGGCGGCCATCGCGGTAGCACTCGGCGCCGCCAAGCTTGTGCTGCTGACCGACGTGGCGGGGCTGTACCCGCACTGGTCCGGCGCGGACGCGACAAGCGCGCTGCGGGCCCGTCCGATCAGCCAGCTCACCGCGACCGAGCTAGCCGGGCTCATGCCCGGCCTGTCCGACGGCATGATCCCGAAGATGGCGGCCTGCATGGCGGCCGTGCGCGGCGGCGTGCCGCGAGCGCACGTGCTCGACGGCCGGGCACCGCACGCGATCCTGCTCGAGATCTTCACCGATTCCGGGATTGGCACCATGGTCGTCCCGGACACCCCGCCCGCGGCCGAAGGAGCGCATCATGTCAGCGACTGAGCTACTGCAGGACCGATACGGCGCGAGCATGATGCTGACGTACGGCGTGCCGCCAGTGGCGCTGGCCCGCGGTCAGGGCTGCACCGTCTGGGATGTCGACGGCAACAGCTACCTCGACCTCATCGGCGGCATCGCGGTCAGCGCGCTCGGGCACGCGCACCCGGCGATCATCGAGGCGGTCAGCAGGCAGGTCGGCACCCTTGCGCACGTCTCGAATCTGTTTCTGCACGAGCGGCAGGTGGAACTCGCCGAGCGGCTGATCGGCTTGCTCGGCACCGATGGCCGGGTGTTCCTGGCCAACTCCGGCACCGAGGCCAACGAGGCAGCGCTCAAGCTGGTCCGTAAGGCGCAGGGTCCGGACCGACCGGTCGTCGTCGCGGCCGAGCACGGCTTCCACGGCCGGACAATGGGTGCGCTGAGCGTGACCGGCAAGGCGTCGATCCGGGAGCCGTTCGGGCCGTTCGGCGTGCAGGCTACCTTCGTGCCGTACGGGGACCCAGCGGCGCTGCGGTCGGCCGTCGGGGCGGATACCGCGGCTGTCTTTCTCGAGCCGACCCTCGGCGAGGGCGGCATCGTGCCGGCGCCGCCTGGCTACCTGAAGGCGGCACGAGAGGCGTGCGACGAGGCCGGGGCGCTGCTCGTGCTCGATGAGATCCAGAGCGGCATCGGCCGGACGGGGGAGTGGTTCGCACACCAGAAGGAGGGCGTGCGGCCGGACGTGTTCACGCTGGCCAAGGGTCTCGGCGGCGGGCTGCCGATCGGCGCCTGCATCGGCTTCGGCCGGTGCGGCTCTGCCCTGAGCAAGGGTGACCACGGCAGCACGTTCGGCGGCAACCCGGTAGCCTGCGCAGCAGCGCTCGCCGTGCTGGACACGATCGACAAGGAGAACCTGCTCGCGCGCGTCAAGTCCGTTGGCGAGCACCTCGCCACGGGGATCGAGGCGATCGGCCACCCGCTGATCGCCGGCGTGCGTGGCAGCGGGCTATGGCTGGCGATCGCGCTCTCCGGCACCGCGGGGACCGCGGTGGCGGCGACCGCACAGCGGCACGGCTTCCTGGTCAACGCTGTCCAGCCGGACGCCGTCCGCCTCGCGCCACCGCTGATCCTCTCGACTGCCGAGGCAGACTCGTTCATCGCGGCGCTGCCCGGCATCCTGGCTGCCGCGAGCGTGGTGCTGGTCGGGCAGGAGGGCGGATGAGTTCCGGACGTCCGGTTCGGCACTTCCTGCGCGACGACGACCTGTCCGCTGCCGAACAGGCGCGAGTGCTCGCGCTGGCGGCGGAACTGGCGACGAACCGGCTGGCGCGGCGACCGCTCGATGGCCCGCGCGCGGTGGCCGTGCTGTTCGACAAGCCGTCGCTGCGCACCAGGGTCTCGTTCTCGGTCGGCATCGCCGAGCTCGGCGGGTACCCGCTGGTGATCGACGCGGGCGGGACGCACGCAGGCCGCGGTGAGGCCGTCGAGGACGTCGCCAGGGTGCTGTCGCGGCAGGTTGCGGCCATCGCCTGGCGGACGTTCGCCCAGGACCAGCTGGCGGCGATGGCGGCGGCCAGCAGGGTCCCGGTCGTGAACGCGCTGACCAACGAGTTCCATCCCTGCCAGGTTCTCGCGGATCTGCTGACAATCCAGCAGGCCTACGGCAGGCTGGCGGGCCTGACACTGACATTCCTCGGTGACGGATCGTCCAACATGGCGCACTCCTACCTGCTCGGCGGCGCGACGGCCGGGCTGCACGTACGGATCTGCGCGCCCGCGGCATACTGGCCGTCGGCCGACGTGGTGGCCACCGCCGCCGCCATCGCGGGCCGCACCGGCGGCTCGGTGCTCGTGACCGCCGACACAGCGGCGGGGTGCACGGACGCCGACGTGCTCGCCACCGACGTGTGGACCTCGATGGGTCAGGAGGGCCAGGAAGGCGCCAGGTCCGAGGTGATGGTGCCGTACTCGCTGGACGCCGCGAAGCTCGCGGCGGCCAGCGCGTACTGCCGCGTGCTGCACTGCCTGCCCGCCCACCGGGGCCAGGAGATCACCGCCGAGGTGATCGACGGTCCCGCCAGCCTGGTGTTCGAGCAGTCGGAGAACCGGCTGCACGCGCAAAAGGCGCTGTTGTGCTTCCTGCTCGAGCAGGCGGCCGGATGATGACGAGCCCGCTGACCAAGGCGGCCAGGCACGCGCAGATCGCCGCGATCCTGGGTCACCAGCCCGTCCGCTCCCAGGAGGAGCTCGCGGACGTGCTCGGCGGGCTCGGCGTGCGGGTCACCCAGGCCACGCTGTCGCGCGACCTGGAGGAGATCGGCGCGATCCGGCTGCGCGGCGCTGACGGCGTGCTGGTGTACGCGCTGCCGGGCGAGCCCGGACCCGGCGGCGTGTCCGGAGTCGCTGGCACGCTGGCGGGCGGGCCGTTCGCGCCGTCGGCGGCCGACCCCGCGGCGAGGCTCGCCCGGCTAGCCGCCGAGCTTCTCATCTCCGCCGAGGCCAGCGCCAACCTGGTCGTGCTGCGCACGCCGGCGGGCGCGGCCCAGCTGCTCGCGTCGGCCATCGATCACGCCGGCTGGCCGGCCGTGCTCGGCACCGTGGGCGGCGACGACACTGTCCTGGTCATCTCCCGCGAGCCGACTGGCGGTGCCGAGCTCGCGGCCCAGCTGCTCGCCTTGGCTTCCCGACCGGGCCAGGCGGCTGGCCGCAGGTAGGGTGCGCTGGCTAGGACTCGCGCAGCCGGGCGGCTTGCCGCCAGGACCCCACCCTGGTTGTCACCGATGAGGAAGGCCGCCGACGCGACCTGGAGGCCGTGCCGCTCGACAGCCTCCGGCCTCTCGTGCGGACCTCCACTCCGGCGGGCTTGCGTGGGTACAGCGGATATTGTCGCAACTGTGCCACTGGACAGGGAGCGCGTGATGGCGGGTGAGCAGGAGCGGGCGGCCGGGCAGCCGGTCCGGCTGTGGGGCGGCCGGTTCGAATCCGGGCCCGCCGAGGCCCTCGCCAGACTCTCGGTGAGCGTGCAGTTCGACTGGCGGCTCGCGCCCTATGACCTGCTGGCCTCGCGGGCGCACGCCCGCGTGCTGACCAAGGCGGGCCTGCTCACCGACGTCGAGCTGACCAGGATGCTCGCCGCGCTCGATGACCTGGACCGCGCCTGCACGGCCGGCGCGTTCCGGCCGACGGCTGCCGACGAGGACGTGCACACCGCGCTCGAGCGCGGCCTGCTGGAGCGCCTGGGGCAGCTCGGCGGCAAGCTGCGGGCGGGCCGCAGCCGCAACGACCAGATCGCCACCGACCTGCGGCTGTATCTGCGCGACCACGTCCGGATCATCACGGCTCGGCTGACCGAGCTTGAGCTGGCGCTGGTCGACCAGGCCGACCGGCACGCCGACACGCCCGTTCCCGGTATGACGCACCTGCAGCACGCACAGCCGATCCTGCTCGCGCACCAGCTGCTCGCCCACGTGCAGGCGTTCGCCAGGGACGCCAGCCGGCTCCGGGACTGGGACCGCCGGGCAGCGGTGAGCCCGCTCGGGATGGGGGCGCTGGCTGGCTCGTCGCTGCCCATCGACCCGGAGGCCGTCGCGGCCGAGCTGGGATTCGCCGCCGCGGCCGACAACTCGGTGGACGCGGTCAGCGACCGGGATTTCGCCGCCGAATTCTGCTTCGCTGCCGCGCTGCTCGGCGTGCACCTGTCCCGGCTCGGCGAGGAGATCGTGCTGTGGTCCACGCACGAATTCGGCTGGGTGGAGGTCGATGACGCGTACGCGACCGGGTCCTCGATCATGCCGCAGAAGAAGAACCCAGACGTCGCCGAGCTGGCCCGCGGCAAGGCGGGGCGGCTGATCGGCAACCTCACCGGGCTGCTCGCCACGCTCAAGGGGCTGCCGCTCGCCTACGACCGCGATCTGCAGGAAGACAAGGAACCCGTCTTCGACGCGGTGGACACGCTGCTGACGGTGCTGCCGGCGATGGCGGGGCTGGTGGCTACGCTGCGGTTCCACACCGAGCGGCTCTGCGCCACCGCAGCCGCTGGGCACGCCCTGGCCACCGACCTGGCCGAGCTGCTGGTCCGCCGGGGCGTCCCGTTCCGGGAAGCGCACGAGGTCGTCGGCCACCTGGTGGTCTGGTGCCAGGTGCACGACTGCGAGCTGTCCGATGTCAGCGACGAGGACCTGGCCAAGGTGTCAGCGCTGCTGACACCGGACGTGCGCGACGTGCTCACGGTGCCCGGCGCGATCGCGGCGCGGGCCGGCCGGGGCGGTACGGCGCCGGCCCGGGTGGCCGAGCAGCTGGCCCGGCTGCGGCAGCAGGTGCACGAGCAGGCGGCCTGGGCGGCGACCGCCGGGCAGGCCTGAGCAGCGCCGGTCAGGACTCAGCTCCGGCCGGCACCGTGGAGCTGCCGGGCGACAAACTCCAGCGCCGCGCTGATCTGTTCGGCCGGGATGTCCAGGTGCCTGCCGGGACTGGCGTGCAGCGTCTTGTGCGGCGACGCGAGCAGGTCGAACAGCGCAAGGCCGTCGTCGCGCGGATACAGCTCGTCGTCCCACTGGACCAGGAACAGCACGGGGACGGTGACGCCGCGCGCCGCCTCGGCGACGCCAGGCGGGCCGGCCTCGCCCGAGTAGCCGAATAGCCCCAGCGCGGCAGCGGCGATCCGGTCCTCGGCCGCGGTCAGCGGCAGGCCGGACCGGGTGCCGAGGGAGAGGCCAAAGTATCCCGCCGGGCCGCTGCTCACCTCGGGCCGGGCTTGCGCGGCATCGAGCGCCGCGCGCCAGTCCGCGACGGCCTCGGTGGTCGCGAGCGCGTTCCGCGCCCGCCAGGCGTCCAGTCCGAGGCGGCTGCGGCGCTCGGCCGCCGACAGCCCGACCTCGTCTGGCGGGGTCCGGTAGCCGTGAAACGGCAGGTCGATCGACACCACCGCGCAGCCAAGCGCGGCCAGCTCGCCAGCCGCACGCACCACGATCGGCGCTTGCATGTGACCGCCCGCGCCATGCCCGACCAGTACGGCGGGCCAGGGGCCGGAGCCCTCGGCCGGCAGCCACAGTGTGGCTGGCACTGGCACGCCGGATCGCTGCACCGGCAGGTCCACGCGGCGTGGCGCTGGCACCGCCCGGCCAGGCCCGGCAGTCGCACCGAACATCTCCACAGACTGGCTGGCTCCATCAGGCACGTCGTCCACGCTAGTGCCGGCGGCCGGCCTACGGGAGTGGCTTGAGCGCTGCAGGCGCGACAGGTACGCCACAGTGCCACCAAGATCATCTCGTCGTCGCTCGACGCTGGCTACGCTCTGACCGTGCGCAACCACGACGAGACGGAGCGGCTGCCGCGCGTGTTCTTCGCTCGGCCCGCCACCGACGTGGCCCCGGACCTGCTGGGCTGCGTGCTGTGGCACGCCAGCCCAGCAGGCCTGGTCGCGGCGCGGCTCGTCGAGGTCGAGGCGTACCGGGGGGCGATCGATCCGGCGTCGCACTCCTTCCGCGGCCAGACCGCCCGCAACGCCGTCATGTTCGGACCGCCCGGCCACGCCTACGTGTACTTCAGCTACGGGATGCATTACTGCGTGAACCTGGTCTGCCAGCCCGCCGGCCTGGCTGAGGCGGTGCTGATCCGGGCGGGCGCCGTCGTCGACGGCACCGATCTGGCCTGGCGTCGGCGCTACGGCCTTGCCGACGCCGACGGGAGCACGGCGGTCGGGGCCGGCCGGAACGGCGGGCAACGGCAGCGTGATCTGGCCCGTGGTCCCGGTCGGCTCTGTCAGGCGCTCGGCATCGACCGGTCGGCGGACGGTGCCGACGCGTGCGCGCCCGGCGGGCCGATCGGGATCAGCCCGCCGGAGGCGTTCGATCGGGCCGAGGTGGCCGGTGCCGCGGCAATCCGGGTCGGCCCGAGAGTGGGTATCAGCCGGGCAGCGGACCGGCCCTGGCGGTTCTGGCTGGCCGACGACGGCCACGTTTCGGCTTATAAATCTTTGCGGCCGAGGGACCCACAGCCGAAACCGGTTTCCGGCCGCCGCACCGAAGATGGGACGATGCACGAGTGACCGACATCATCGACGAACTGGCCTGGCGCGGTCTGATCGCTGTCTCGACCGACGTGGATGACCTGCGCAAGGCGCTCGACACCGGGGTGGTGACCTGCTACGGCGGCTTCGACCCGACCGCACCCGGCCTGCACATCGGCAACCTGGTGCTGCTGCTGACGATGCGGCGATTCCAGCAGGCGGGGCACCGGCCCGTCGGGCTCGTCGGCGGTGCCACGGGGCTGATCGGCGACCCGAGCGGCAAGTCGGTGGAGCGGGTGCTGAACCCGCGCGACGTCGTGGCGGGCTGGGTCGAGCGGATCCGGGCCGAGGTGGAGCACTACCTGGACTTCACGCCCGGCCCGACTGGAGCGATCGTCGTCAGCAACCTCGAGTGGACTGAGCACCTGTCGGCGCTGGACTTCCTGCGCGACATCGGCAAGCACTTCCCGGTGAACCAGATGCTCTCTCGCGAGGTTGTCAGGGCGCGGCTGGAGGCGGGCGGCATCACCTACACCGAGTTCAGCTACCAGATCCTCCAGGCCAACGACTTCCTTCAGCTGCACGACCGGTACGACTGCACGCTCCAGCTCGGCGGCAGCGACCAGTGGGGGAATCTCGTGTCCGGCGTCGACCTCATCCGGCGCGTCACCGGCGACACCGTGCACGCGCTGGCCACGCCGCTGATCACCAAGCCCGACGGGACCAAGTACGGCAAGACCGAGGCCGAAACGGTCTGGCTCAGCCAGGACTTGATGAGCTCATACGCGTTCTACCAGTTCTGGCTGAACCGGGCGGACGCAGAGGTGCCGGGCCTGCTGCGGGTGTTCTCGTTCCGGTCACCCGCCGAGATCGAGGAGCTGGAACGGGAGCACGCCGGGCGGCCAGCCGCGCGGCTGGCGCAGCGGCTGCTGGCCGAGGAGATCACCACGCTGGTGCACGGAGCGGCCGAGCTCGCCAGGGTGCAGGCGGCCAGCGAGGCCCTATTCGGCGACGGTGACCTGCGCGCGCTCGACGCCGCGACGCTCGCCGCGGCGGTCGCCGAGATACCCAGCGCCGAGGTTGATCGGGCGGCGACCGGCGGCATGCCGTCGGTCGCCGATCTCATGGTGGCCTGCGGCATCGTGGCGAGCAAGTCGGCGGCCCGGCGAGCGATCATCGAGGGCGGCGCCTACCTCAACAACGAGCGGGTCACCAACGTGGACGCCGTCCCGGCGGCCACTGACCTGCTGCACGGTGAATTCCTGCTGCTGCGCCGGGGACGGCGCACGGTCGCAGGCGTGCGCCTCCGATAGGCCATAAATGGGATCTCCAGCATGAATCGGGTGAGCCGGGCGGGACGCGATTTGACTTGGGCGCCTTTGCTGCCTATTGTTTCGTGCTGCCTCGAGAGTGCCGGGCGCCCGCTGGGTGCTGGCTTTCCGGGGCAAGCACCCCATCCTTGACTGTGGCAGTCTCGTGCCGGGCATCCGGCATGGGCCGGTCCCCGAAGGGGTAAGCGGGGTACACTGTAAGTCACGAACCAAGTCCATACTAGTTAACTCGCTTGACAGCCCTTGGCTCGATGGGTAAGTTAGCAGGGTTGCCCCGGAACGAGGCCGTGAGGCCTTTGATGGTGCGCGTCCGCTCCTTGAGAACTCAACAGCGTGCTAAAAGCCAGTGCATATGCACATCCTCGTCAATGGGAGGCGCTGGCCTGCCGGGGAAGCCCGACTGGCCGGTTATGTCTCCCGAGGAAGTATTGCCAGATCGCCTCGTTGGCTAACCTGCGAGGCGACTCTTCGAGTCTGCACGCCGCTGACCTGCGGGTTCTGTACCCGCGATGGCTCGGCGGTTCTGCATAGAGACATTCAACGGAGAGTTTGATCCTGGCTCAGGACGAACGCTGGCGGCGTGCTTAACACATGCAA
>JASHQA010000359.1 GCA_030037785.1 Streptosporangiaceae bacterium | reverse complement strand
GACCCTATGTACGGGGTGAACAACGCGCTCGTCACCAGCGACTGGCGGGAGCCGCCCGACCCCGATCCGGAGTCATCGCTGACTGGCACGCTGTATGAGTCCAATCCCGCCAACGCCGACTTCATTGTCGCGTCGCCCGACTCCTGGGTGTACGCGAACACGGGCGTGCAACTTGGCACGAGCATCCCCGGCCTGGTCGGGATCGAGTACGACCGGGTGAATCCGGTTTATCCGGTGAACCGCCCGATCGAGGTGCTATCCCATTCACCCCTGACGTGCCGCGACATCAACAGCTACTCCGACGCGGCCTACTACACAACCCCGAGCGGCGCGGGCGTGTTCAACAGCGGAACGATGCGCTTCGTCGCGTCTATGAGCGGCATCTATATCTACGGGGTGAACAAGTACACCTGGGCGTTCACCACTCAGGTCGCCACCAACCTGCTGCAAGCCTTCGCCGACGGCCCCGCCGCGGCCAAGTACCCGGCCAACGACAACTTGGACGCTATGCAAGAGTGGCCTGGCGATCCGATTGCCGGGGAACACAACCTCTGGCCGCCGGTCTGGCTGCCGACACCCTCGGATTAGCCGACCAAGCAGGTCGCGCCTCATCGGTCCGCCGGAAGGCAGCACCCGCGGTGACCGGCACGGGCAGTGGCTGGCACGGGCAGTGGCTACTGCGCGCTAGTGAGGCAGGCCGCCCACTGAGCCGGACCGTCGAGCGCGCCAGCCGCCCTCGCAGCGTTCCACGAAGCCGCCGACGGCCAGCATGCCCAGGCAGCGCAGCGCCGTGTCGAGGTCGACGCCAGCCCGCACGGCGATGCTGGCCGGGCCCCTGCAGCCACGCACCGGCACTTCCTCCAGCACTGCGACCGCTGCCGGGTCGAGCGAGTCCCTGGCCGTGGCCGGGCCTGATCGGGGTCCGGCAGTTTCGGCTCCGCCAGTACCCAGGACGACATGACCGAGGACATCGGCCGCACAGGTCACCAGCATCGCGCCGTAGTCCCGGATCAGCTCGTGACAGCCTGCCGAGTACTCGGACGTGATCGGCCCCGGCACCGCCATGACCGGTCGGCATAGCTCCCTGGCGTGCCTGGCGGAGTTGAGCGCGCCGCTGCGCAGCGCGGCCTCCACGACAATGAGGCCGCGGCTGAGCGCAGCGATGATCCGGTTCCGCACCAGGAACCCAGGCCTC
Source organism: Streptosporangiaceae bacterium (assembly GCA_030037785.1). Lineage (GTDB taxonomy): Bacteria > Actinomycetota > Actinomycetes > Streptosporangiales > Streptosporangiaceae > JAJYUU01. Next base: position 14,418 of record JASHQA010000359.1, on the reverse strand, counting down.
GTCGGCCGGGAGTCGGGCGGGCACTCGCTGACCAGCACGCCCTGTGCCTCGATCGCCGCGAACAGCGCGCGATTGCCCTGCGGATATCCGAACGACAAGCCGCCGGCCAGCACCGCCACGGTGTCGCCGCCCGCTGCCAGTGCACCCCGGTGCGCACCAGCGTCAATCCCGTAGGCGCCGCCGGAAATGACGCCGACGCCCTTTTCTGCGAGCACCGCAGCAAGCTCGATGGCGACGTGCTGGCCGTAGCCCGTTGCCGCCCGGGCGCCCACGATGGCGACCGAGTTGACGCAGGCCAGCCTCAGGTGTCCGGTGCCGCGCACCCACAGCACAAGCGGCCGTGTGTCGCCCAGGTCATCGAGTTGCGTCGGCCACTCCGGGTCGCCGGGCATGACCAGCCGCAGCCCGCTGTCCTGCCAGGCCGCGAGCCTGGCGGTGCTCGGGATCTCGCCAAGCCGGTCACGCCATCTCTCCACTGCCCGACTCAGCACGACGTCTTCGGATTCGCCGACCAGCAGCGCGTCGCCGTCGGCGTCCGCGCCGGTCACCAGCGCGAGCACCTCGCTCGCGGTCCGGGTGCGCAGCGCTGCGCCCAGCACCGGGTCACCCGGCTTGGCCAGGAAGCTCAGCGCCACCCGCGCCCGCCGCTCCCCGTCTGAATTCATCGTGACCACCTCCGGCCACGACACTGTCCGAGCCCGGGCTCGCCCGGTGACCCGCGCCAGCGGCTGTGGACAACTTAGCCAGCGACACGGCGTGATGTGGATGGTTGCTCAACCGCAGCACGGACGCGGTATCATATTTGTATGACAAGCGCTATGACGGTCCGACTCGATGACGAGATTAGCCGTGAACTCGCCGAGCTCGCCGAGCGCCATCCAAGCCGCTCGGCGGCGGTGCAAGCAGCCATTCACCAAGCATGGCAGCACCTGCAGGAGGAGAAGCTCCAGGCTGGTTACGCCGCGGCCGTCGCCGAGAACCCGCACTATCCCTACGAGTCGGCCGAAGAGGCTGCCGCCCTGCGGGCCCGCCGCCGAGCCCGGCAAGCGCGCGACAGCGCCGCGTGAGTCCGCACCCCCAGCGAGGGCAGGTCTACCGCTGCGACCTGGGCTACGGGCTCAAGCCCTGGCTCGTGGTGTCGAATAACGCCCGCAACCGGCTGCTCTCTGACATCGTCGCCATCCGCCTGACGACCACTGCGCGTGACCTCCCCACATGGATCAAGCTGTCGGCGGCCGACCCGCTGGCTGGCTACGCCAATGCCGATTGCATCGAGCAGCTGGCCAAAGATGAGCTTGGCGAATACCTCGGAGCACTCTCGCCAGCCTCGATGCGCGCCGTCAACCAGGCCCTTACCGTCGCCCTAGCCCTCGCCTGAACCCGCCCCCCGCGTATCGGCTGCAGTTCCGGCCGAGACGGCGACCCGCCCGCAGGAGCTGGAAGCATAGCTGCAACGGCAGTCTAGCCGATTTTGAAGAGGCCTGGGTATTATAATCAGATCGTATGAAGGAAGTTATTGAGACAAGGCAGTATAATAGTCACCAGATAGCTACCGCATTTCATGATGCCGGAAGCCAGTATGTAGTTGTATTTTGTCATGGTTTTCGCGGCGTGGCCGAAGGACCAAATCGACTTTTCGTTCGGGCGGCCCGTAAACTTGCGGCGAAGGGCGTATCGAGTCTGCGTTTTGACCAATACGGAAGCGGTAACTCGGAGGGCGACTTTCGAGATTCGAGCTTTAACGACTGGATCAAGACGACACGCCTGATTACTCACGACTACCTGCAACGGGGATATAAAGTCGCCCTGTTTGGTCAAAGCATGGGCGCCGCAACGGTCATTTGTGTTGGCGCAGATACACCGGAGGTCGTCGCTGCCGTGGCCTGGGTCCCTGACCCAAACGTTGACGAAATCGAGTTGCCCGATAGTGGATACGACGAAGAGGGCGGCCAGCTAGTTCAGGTCTCATTTTGGCAGGAGGCGCACACGGCAAACGTCGCGGAGAAATTGCATGCCATTACGGCTCCAATGTATATTGTGCAATGTACGGATGATGAATACGTATCACCCGAGAACCGTCAGGCCGTTCAGAAGAACGCGCAACCGAACCACCACGTTGAAACCTTCTCCGGCTACAAACACAGTGCGTGGACATATAACCAAGCGGAAGACATTATTGATAGAAGCGTAGATTTTCTCGTCAACTCATTCCAGCTATAAACGCGGTCGTATCTCACGCCGACCGTAGGCTATCGGTGACGTCACGCGTCGTGGTGAGGTTGCGCACTGGCTGCGAAAGTGTCCTGTACGGTCCGCTTGAAACTGTGGCGGTGCCATGTTCCGCGAGCGTGGCTGCCAGCTCGATGGCGACGTGCTGGCCGTACCCGGTGGCAGCAAGGCGGCACCGAGCCCACTATCCCTCTCCTTCGCCGCCTCGCCGCTGCGCTCGATGCCGACGTGCGCATCACCGCAGGTGACGACCTTGGCTCCGTCGGATTCGAATCTCACGCCGCCTGACCTCTGATAACAGCTGATCATTGGCGCTCCTGCGCGATCGACGAAATCAGGCAGGTCAGCCCGCCCGGCGGTTCATCGGGCAGGGCGGATGGGGCAGACTTCATGACAGCCTCCTCGCTGCTCATCCCAGTGGGGAGGCACCGTTGTGCCGGTACCGGGACGTGGCTGCCGCATCGCTCACTGATCGGCGCTCACTGGCGCACAGCCCTGTCGACGGTCAGCACGCCCGGGAGCCGCCAGGCCTCGCAGAACTCACGCTGGACGTAGAACGCGTCAAGCGAGCAGGGCGATGACCCGGCAGCACCTCGGGTGCATCAGCGATCCATCGAAGATCGCCGACATAAGGATGGTGCACCAGCGAGCAATGGGCGGCGCCAGGCTGCCGTTCGGCGCGGAGTAGGCCATCTGCTGCTGTCGCGGCGGTCCGGATGAGGCGAATATGTGGTGCTGGCCTGTGGCCCGCTGCTCTACTGTTCAGCGCATGAGCGAGAGGGTCACCGAGGAAGTTCTGGCAGCCAGCGTGCCCGGCGGCCAGCTGATCGGGGTGCGATCGGGGTCGGGCCGACCGCTGCTCGTCTTGCACGGCGGGCCGGCCGTCAATGACTACAGCGACTGGTTCGCCGGCGAGCTCGCCGGGTGGGATGCGCTGCGCTACACCCAGCGCGGCGTCGCTCCGTCAGTCACTGAAGGACCCTTCACAATCGAGCAGCATGTGTCCGACGCGCTGGCCGTGCTCGACCAGTGCGGCGTGGCAGCGGTCGCCGTGCTCGGCCACAGCTGGGGCGGCTACCTGGCCATGCAGTTGGCCGCGCGGGCACCCGGCCGTGTCGCCGCCCTGGTGCTCGCCGAGCCTCTCGGCGCAGTCGGCGACGGCGGCCTGGCCGATTACGGGGCCGAGCTCGGAGCCCGGGCGACGCCCGCGGCCAGGGCCAGGTTCGCGGAACTGGATGCACTCCGCCCTGACAGCACCGAGCAGGAAGCCGCGGTAGCCCTGGAGTATTTCAAGCTGGACTGGCCCAGCTATTTCGCCGTCCCGGGTAATGCCCCGCCCGTCCCGGACACGGTGCGGGTCGGCCCGCAAGCATTCGAGCAGACCTCCGCGTCGATCGCCGAGGCCGCCGAGCGCGGCGACCTTCCGCGCCTGCTTGCCGGATACACCGGACCGGTGGAGGTACTCGCCGGCGAGTGCAGCCCGCTGCCCCGAGCGGCAGTCGAGGCCACCGCCGCGGTGTTCCCCAACGCCCACCTGACGATCGTGCCAGCCGCCGGGCACCAGGTCTGGCACGAAGCACCGGGCTCAATGGCCGCGGCCCTAAGCCGGGTCGCCGCCCGGCTGGACGCCCGTCGTTAAGGACCGCCGCCCGAGGATCGCGCTGTCAGCGGCATTATGCGGATTTGAGGCGCACGTAGGGAGCCCGCGTTCTTCGGTGCGTACAACTCGGTGAGGTTCCAGGCTCAGCCCGGAGTGGTCGCGTGGATTATCTGCTGTGGGAGCCCGCGGCACTGCGCTAGTACACAGAACGCAGCCGTCGCCGAGAACCCGCACTATCACTACGAGTCGGCTGAAGAGGCTGCTGCCTTGCCCGCCCGCCGCCGTGCCCGCAGGCGCGCGACAGCGCGGCGTGAGTCCGCAACCCCAGCGGGGCCAGGTCTACCGCTGCGACCTCGGCTACGGACTCAAACCCTGGCTCGTCGTGTCGAACAACGCCCGCAACCGGCTACTCTCCGACGGCCGCTCCTCGGGGCGTCGGCTGCAGTCCGGGCCAGACCGAGGATCTGCCGGCAATGTGCTTGCCGGACGGCTCGCCCTGCGTTTGGTCATGGCTTGTCCGCTGCCAGACGGCGTTGTGTCGGCCTCAGCCGCTCCGGGCGCGCGGACCGGGATGATCGAGCGTCGGTGCGGGGCCTAGACGTGCGCTGATAAGCGAGTTACCCCACTGGCACAGCAGATCTTGACGAAATTTTAACACTGTATAAGAATAGCGATCGATGATAAAGCAGGCGGAGATCTCCGGATGGCGGCAGGCCCGCCGCCGCTCAGCGCGCGACGCGATAGTCGAGGCCGCCTGGGCGCTGGCGCGGGAGGAAGGCCTGGCCGGGTTGTCGCTACGCGAGCTGGCTCGCCAGGCAGGAATCAGCCCGCCCACTGTGTACGCCTACTTCGATTCCAAGAACGCGATCTACGACGCCATGTTCGGCGCGGCCGCCACCCAGTTCGCCGACCGGATGGCCGAGCCGTACCAGTGCGAGGACCCCAGCGAGCTGTTGGTCGCGGCAGCCATGCGGTTCGCTGAGTTCTGCACCAGCGACCTGGAGCGGTACCAGCTGCTGTTCCAGCGCTGCGTACCCGGATTCGAACCCTCACCCCAGTCATACGCGCCGGCGCTGAGGGCACTCGCCGGCGCCAGGGATGTGCTGGCGCTCAACGGCATCACCGACACGCGGCACGTGAACCTGTGGACCGCGCTGATCACCGGGCTGGTCAGCCAGCAGGTCGCCAACGACCCGCACGGCGACCGCTGGACCGGTCTGATCGAGGAATCGGTAGCCATGTTCCTGACCCATTGCCAGCGCGCCGAGGGCCGCCGACCAGTACCCGCAGCCCTGCCGCCGGAAGGAGCCCTGTCATGACCATGACCACGACCGACGTCACCTCCGTCACGCCACTGGGCCATCAGGAGGCCATGCGCCTTCAGACGCAAGAGCTTGAGCGCACCCTGACGCTGCTGCGGTCGCTTGACCAGGCATCATGGGCCGCAGCCACGGACTGCCCCGCCTGGGACATCCGCGCTATGTACCAGCACGTGCTCGGTGCCTGCGAAGCCGGCGCCTCGATGGCAGAGAATATTCGCCAGCTCCGGCAAGCGCGCGCCTACCGCAAGCAACACGGCGGGCCGCTGGAAGCAGCGCTTTCCGCCGTGCAGGTCAGCGCCCGGGCTCACCTGAGCCCCGCGCAGGTCACCCGGCGGCTTGAGACCGTCGCCCCCAAAACCGTACGCGGCCGAGCCCGCACGCCGGCGCTCCTGCGCCATCACGCCACCCTCACCGTCGACGGGCCAGTCTGCGAGAAATGGAAGCTCGGCTACCTCATCGACACCATCTACTTGCGCGACCTGTGGATGCACCGCATCGACGCCGCCCGCGCCGCCGGTCAGGCACCCAAGCTCACCGCCGACCACGACGTCCGCATCGTCGCCGACATCACGGCAGAGTGGGCACGCCGCCACGGCCAGCCGTTCGAGCTCAACCTCACGGGTCCCGCCGGCGGCAGCTACGCCAGCAACCCGGCCAGCCCCGCCGCCGAACGCCTGACCCTGGACGCCGTCGAATTCTGCCGAACGCTGGCCGGCCGCGCCCCAGCAGCCGGCCTGCTCACCACCACTGTCCCCTTCTGAAGTTGCCCTAGGCAGCGGCTGGGAACGGCGCAAGTCCAACGCACGCAGTTCGGCACGATAGGTCGTCCAGGGCCGCGACACAGGTGTGGGGCGCTAGCTGGGTTTTCGTAGCGAAGGCGCCGCCGCTAACTGTGCCGACGCATTTCTCGGCGAGCGCTCAGCGCGATCGTGATGGCGTCCTGGCGTTGACGAAGATGGCAATGGGCACGGCGGCAGCGGCCGTGATGATCGCACCCCACGCCATGGCGACGGTGAACCCGTGGACAGTGGCGGTGATGACGCCGACCGTGCGGTGGGCGGCCAGGTAGCTCGCCGTCGCAGCGACGGCAACGGTGTTGAGCAGGGCGGCACCGATGGATGAGCCAAGCTGGCTGGCGGCGCTGGTGCCGGCCCCGGCCGCGCCGGCGTCGGGCACGAGGACCCCGGCGAGTGCGGCGTTGAGTGTGGCGGGTCCGGCGACGCCGGTGCCGACGCCTTCGATGATCGTTGCGAGAAGGACGAGCGGCAGGTAGTGGCTGTGCGGGGTGAGCCAGAAGAGCGGGACCAGCCCGGCGCCTTCGACCACGATGCTCCCGGCGATGAGCCAGCGAGGCGGCACCCGGACCATGAGCAAGCGAGCGAGGAGCGCGGAGCCGATCGCGGCGGCGAGGGCAAAGGGAATGAGGGCGAGCCCGGTGCGCAGCGCCGAGAATCTCATGACCGACTGGAGCTGGTAGGTGAGGATCAGGAACATGCCGAAGGTGGACAGCCCGTTGACGATCAGCCCGGCCATGGCCCAGCCGCGGCTGCGGTCGGCCACCACCCGGAGCGGCAGGAGCCGGTCGGAGTGGCCGACCTGACGGACCGCGAAGACGCTGAGCAGGACGACGGCGGCGGTGAGGGAGCCGCCGATCTGGGCGGAGCCCCACCCGAGCGAGGACGCTTCGCCGAAGGCGTAGACGAGGGCCGCCATTCCCACCGAGGCGAGCACGGCGCTCCAGACGTCGATCTGCACGTCCCCGCGGCCGGGGAGATCCGGCAGCATCCGGGGGGCGCCAATGAGCGCAACGAGCGAGAAGGCGACATTCACGTACAGGCACCAGCGCCAGCTCAGCTCGCTGGTGAGCACGCCGCCAAGGACGAGACCGACCGCGGCGCCGGCAGTCAGGGTCGCGGTGAACACCCCCATCACCTTCGCCCGCTCGTCCTCGTCGGCGTAGACCCTGACCAGAAGCGACTTGGTCGAGGAGATCAGCACGGCGCCGAACGCCCCCTGGACAGCACGAGCGGCGATGATCATGGCCCCGTCGACCGACGCACCCCCGATGGCCGACGCCAGCGCGAACCCGGCCACGCCGATGAGCAGGGTGCGCCGGGCGCCGAAGCGGTCGGCCAGGCGCCCGCCGAGCAGCAGCAGGCCAGCCAGCGCCAGCGTGTAGGCGGTCACCACCCACTCGCGGCTCGTGACCGTCATGTGGAGCCCCTTCTGCACCGAGGGCAGGGCAACGAACAAGACGGTCGTGTCGAGGACCGCCATGAGATGGGCCGAGGCGATCACCACGAGCGGCCACCAGCCCGCCCGCCGGGATCGGTGAGCAGCGGTCGGGTCGGGGATAGCGGGGCTGGTTCGTATAGTGCTGCCGTTCCGCTTCATAAGAGACAGTGTATCTAAAGGATGATTACGATACAATGTTTCTTAAGGAGTCAGCGTGGCAGAAGCGTCCGAGCGACAGCGACACAGCAGGGGGAAGACCCGGCGCCGGGGCGCGGCCCTCGAAGAGGCGCTCCTCGACGCTGCCTGGGCTGAACTCCAGGAGGTCGGGTATCCCAGCCTCACGATGGAGGCGGTGGCCGACCGGGCTGGCACCAGCCGGGCCGTCCTCTACCGCAGGTGGCGCAACCGCGCCGAGATGGTCATCTCCGCCATGCGCCGGCATCGGCCGATGCTCTCGGGCGAGGTGCCCGACACCGGCAGCCTGCGCGGCGATGTCCTCGCGCTGCTCACCCGCGTGTCCGCCCGCCTGACCGATCTCGACCCGCAGACCCTCTACGGCATCCTCGGCGACTACTTCACCGACACCGAGTCGGTCGCAGCGCTCCAGGACCAGGTGCCCCACATCGGGGCCGAGGTGATGGCCACCATCCTCAAGCACGCCGAAGAGCGCGGCGAGGTGCGGCAGGGAATCAGCCCGAGGGTCAGCACGCTACCCACCGACCTGTTCCGCCACGAGCTGCTCATCCGGCGCACCCCGCCTTCCAGCCGCGTCATCACCGAGATCGTCGACGACGTGTTCCTCCCTCTCGTGCAACGGCAGGAGAGCACGCCTCGGCAGCACCCGAAACATTGAGCTGCAAGCCTTACCCACCGCTGGCGACCGGGCCGGAGCGCTTCTACGCCAGGCCGGGCCGGATGGTGACTGACCGCTGGCCCGGTGCGCTCCGGTTTGCCTCACGCCGGCGTGACACTCACCGTGGCACGCGGCTCGCGGCTATGACCCAGCACTGAAGCCCGCCCGGTGGGAGTCGCGTTCGTGGTTATGGTGTTGGCATGCCAGTCGAAGTCTGGACCGCGGTAGACCCTCGATGACTGCGCGGCTGCAAGTCGCGCAACGCAGCGGATACGTGCAGGTGCGGACGGGCGCTCCGAGGCTGGAACGATGACACGTTGCCGGTGCGTCGGGCGATCGTGGGCCGGCTAGGGCTCGCCGTGGGCCTGGCTGCGGCATGGATGTCGGTGACCCTGGCCGGGTGTGGCTCACCGGCGCAGCAGCCAACGGCCCCGGCGGGCCTGCCGGCGTCGGCGCGCGCGGTCGTCTCTGCTCCGGTGCGAATTGCTCATACCAGGCTGGGTGCCGTCGGCTACCGGGAAGTGGGCACCGGCCCGCCGCTGATCCTGATCACGGGCTACACCGCCACGATGGACGACTGGGACCCGCGGTTCGTCGGCGCGCTGGCCGAGCACTACCGCGTGGTGATCTTCGATAACGCTGGGGTCGGCCGCACCCAAGCCCTGCCAGAGCCGCTCACCATCGATGCCATGGCCAACCAGACCAGCGCGCTCATCGACGCCCTCGGCCTGGGCAGCGCGAATGTGCTGGGCTGGTCAATGGGCGGCACCATCGCGCAAGCCCTGGCGGTGTTGCACCCGGCCCAGGTCCGCCGCCTTGTGCTGTGCGCCACCTTCCCGGGCACCGGCAGGATAACGCCACCCTCGCAGGCCGCTGTGCAGGCTCTCACCAGCGGAAGCCAGCAGGAAGTGATGGCTGACCTGTTCCCCGCCAACCAGTCCGCCGCATAGCGGGCGCTCCTGGCGGCGACCGCCGCCTATCCGCCCGACCAGGCGCCGGCCGCCACGATCGCCGCGCAGGGACACGCCATGAACCTGTGGCTCGACGGCACCGACCCGGCCGGCCAGAAAACCGCCGCGATCTCCGCACCCACGCTCATCGCCGACGGCACCATCGACCGGCTCGACCCGGTCGCCAATGGTCACGCGCTCGCCCAGCTGATCCGGGGCGCGAGGCTCACGCTGTACCCCGACGCTGGCCATGCGTTCTTGTTCCAGGACGAGAACGAATTCGTCCCCCTCATCGAGTCGTTCCTCGGCTGACAGTGATCCGCGGGCTTGGCGGGGAAGCGGCGGCGCGCCCGTCCCCCAGTTCCGTCAGTTCACCGTCAGCTACTCGCTGACTGCCGGGTACTACCCGCTCGTTCCGTGGGCCGGGCTGGCGGTGGAGTGCGCATGGGCGGCCGCCGGGCTGGCGCTGGCCTTCTTCCTGCTGCGCCGGAGCGATGCATGAGTCTCACGGTCCGGGTGGCCCCGGAGCGCCTGCTGGGCCAGGCACTGCACGGCAAGTGGACCAAGTTCCGCACGGTGTCCGGCCCATCGATCCAAGGCACCGCTAGCGAGCATGAGCTAGCATGCTAGCATTCTTACATGGTAGCCACTCAGCAGTTCAACGTGTACCTGCCGTCGGACCTCGTCAGGGCCGTCAAGCACGCGGCGGTCGACGAGGACGTGTCGCTGTCGAAGCTGGTCGAGCAGGCGCTGCGGCAGTACCTGGCGACACTCACCAGGCAGCAGACGCAGGAGGGGTCATGAGGGTGATGGCGATCAGGTACGTACGCGACGTGGACGGCGCCCGGCGCTTCTATCAGGCGCTAGGGCTGACGATCGAGTTCGCCAGCCGTAGACCGCGCAAGGGCGGGCCTTCGGTCTGGACGGAACTCGCCGGGTCCGGGACCGGGTCCGGGCCGGGGGCGAACCTGGCCCTGCACCAGTGGGACGAGGAACCCATCGGCGGGATACAGCTGTCATTCCAGGCCGACGAACCCCTTGAGCAGGTAGTCGACAGGCTGCGTCAGAGCGGCTACGAGCCAGCCACCGAGATCGTGGACGAGGCCTTCGGCCGCTCGTTCACGATCTGCGACCCGGAGGGCCTGCTGATCCAGATCAACGAGAACGACTATGACCTCCAGCGCTGACCCCGCCGTGCAGGTAAGCGGCCTTACCAAGGACTTTGGCGCGACCCGTGCCCTGGACGGGGCCACGTTCGATGTTGCGAACGGCGAGATCTTCGGGCTGCTCGGGCCCAACGGCGCTGGCAAGACCACCACGATGCGCATCCTGCTCACGCTCCTCAAGCCAACCGCCGGGACGGCGAGAGTAGCCGGGCAGGACGTCACGAGGGACCCGGTCGCGGTGCGCCAGCGGGTGGGCTGGGTGCCGCAGGGGCATGCGGTCGACCCGCTGCTCACCGTGATGGAGAACATGAGGTTCATGTGCGGCATGTACCACCTGGCGCCCGTAGCCGCGCGGCGCCGGGCCGCCCAGCTCCTAGAGCCGGCGGGCCTGGCCGACCACGGCAACAAGGTGGCACGGGTCCTGTCCGGCGGCACCCGGCGCAAGCTCGAGCTGGCGATGAGCCTGGTGAACGTGCCAGCCGTGCTGTTCCTGGACGAGCCGACAGTCGGCCTGGACATCGCCGCGCGGCGGGACCTATGGACATACGTCCGCCAGATCAGCCGACAAGGCACGACGATCGTCCTGACCACGCACTACCTGGAAGAGGCAGACGCGCTGTGCGACCGGGTGGCAATCATCGATCGCGGCCAGATCCAGGCGACCGGCGTGCCAGGCGAGCTCAAGGTCAATTACCAGGCGAGCACCCTCGACGAAGTGTTTCTCGCCGCGACCGGACAGGAGCTGGCGGCGTGACCGCGACAAATTTGTGGCGGGAACACCGGGTGCTGTTCGGACGGTGGCTGGCCCGGCTGCGCCGCGAGCCGCTGACGATGCTCGCGTTGCTGGCGCAACCGATGGTCTGGCTGGTGCTGTTCGGGCACCTGTTCACCAAGATGCCGGTGCCTGGCGGAAACTACCTGCGGTTCATGACTGCCGGCGCGGTGGTGATGACCACGTTCAACGGCTGCCTGACCGGTGGCGTGGAGTTGCTATTCGACCGCGAGTCCGGCTTCCTGGTCCGGATGCTCGCCGCGCCTGCCAGTCGCGTGTCGCTTGTCACCAGCAGGTTTATGTACCTGACAGTGCTCACCGGCGCTCAGGGCCTGGTCATCCTGGTCGCGGCGTGGATGATGGGCGTGCGATACGCCGCCGGGATCGGGGGAATCGCCGCTTGCCTGGCGATCGGCGCGCTGTTCGGCTCGGGCATCACCGCGCTGTCGCTGGCGCTTGCGTTCTCGCTGCGCAGCCACTCGCAGTTCTCCCGATCACCGGCTTCGCCAGCATGCCACTGACGTTCGCCAGCACTGCGCTGGTACCGCTGGCGCTGATGCCCGGCTGGATGCGGGCGGTAGCGCGGCTGAATCCCATGACATACGCGATCGACGCGCAGCGGGCGCTCATCATGAGCGGCTGGCAGGCGGCGCCGTTGGCCGGAACGGTCGGCGCGCTGATCGCGTTCGACCTGTGCTGCGTCGTCGCCGCGACCGCCGCCGTACGCCGCGGGATGCGGTAGCCCGAGACCGGAGCCCGAGACCGGCGCCCGAGACCGTCAGCGCGAGACCGTCAGCCCGAGACCGGAGCCGACCGCGGAAGTGCCGCCCGGCCGTCAACCGGAATACGCCACAATGGCCCAATGGATCTGCACCTGCACGGCAAGGTCGTCCTCATCACCGGCGGGACCGACGGGCTGGGAGCAGCGCTCGCGGATCGGCTCGTCGAGGAAGGGGCCCGCGTTGCGGTCTGCGGCCGGGATCCCGATCGGCTAGCCGCCACCGGGCAGCGTCTGCGGGACGCCGGGGGGGACGCGCTCGCGGTGCAGGCCGACGTCACCCGACTGGCCGACATCGAGGGGTTCGTCGGCGCGGCCGCCGCCCGGTGGGGCCGCATCGACGGCCTGGTCAACAACGCGGGCAAGAGCGCCGCGGGGAAGATCGACGAGGTCTCCGACGAGGACTGGACCGCCGATCTTGACCTGAAGGTACTTGCGGCGATCCGCTGCACCCGCCTGGCTGTGCCGCACCTGGTCGCGGCTGGCGGCGGGGCCATCGTCAACGTACTCAACATCGGCGGCAAAGCCCCTGGCGCCGCTTCGCTGCCGACGACTGCCTCGCGTGCTGCTGGCCTGGCGATCACCAAGGCCGCGTCCAAAGACCTCGGCAGACGCGGCATACGGGTCAACGCCGTGCTCGTCGGGCTGGTCCGCAGTGGCCAGTGGCGGCGCCGCGCCGCCGCCACAGGCCAGTCCGAGGACGAACTGTACCGCCAGATAGCCCAGAACACCGACATCCCGCTCGGCAGAGTGGGTCGGTCGGAAGAGTTCGCCGACCTGGTGGCCTACCTCCTGTCGGACCGCTCCTCGTACGTGACGGGCTCGGCCATCAACCTCGACGGGGGAAGTAGCCCCGTCCTCTAGCCGGTCACCGCTAGCTCGCGACGCGCCGACACGACATCGAGTGCGTCAACTCGAGGCTGTTCCTACCTGTCCCGGCAGTTGTTCGAGGAAGCCGTCCCCTCGATCGCCCGCAGCGACTGAGTTCTGCGTCAGGTGGATCGACTCCATCTTCGGGCTGGCCGACGTGACGACGCTCGCCGACCGGGGACTTCTGAGGTTGCCGCTCATAGGAACGGAACGGCTGGCGCGTGGCCGGCGCCCTGAGTCCCTCGGTCATATCTTCAGCCCGGCCCAGAACCGCCCGCCAGCGCGCGCCAGCACCTCGTCCGCGACCCCCGCCAGCGCAGCCGGGTCCCCGATTGCGGCGACCATCCGGGCAGCCAGCCCAGGGTCGGCGTCGCGCAGTTCCCTGAGCAGCCACTTCCCGGAGCCCGACCAATACCCGGCCAGGGCCAGCGCCAGCTCGGCCGCCTGTGTCCAGACACGCCAGCCGATGACCGCGGTCTCCGCCGGGTCGGTGCTTCCGGTCAGGTCGTCCACTGCGTCGGTGAGACCGTAGCGAGCCAAGGCCAACTCCACCGCGCTGAGCGGCGCCGGACCGGCCGCGAGGAGGAGCCGGGCCCGTTCCCTGATCGCGTCGGTGTCTTCCGGTGTGCCGGCCAGCAGCACCCCGTCCCTGCACATCCGGGCGAGAGTCGGGCGGCGCCGGGCCGCGTCCGCTGCGAAGAAGTGCTCGAGCGAGGCCGCGTCGTGCACAAACGTCTCGACCGGCCACCCCCGCCAGCGCAGTGACTCGCGGTAGGGGGCCGGCGGCCCGGCCAGGATGACCACGATGTCCAGGTCCGACGTCGCGGTCCGCCAGGCCGACAAGACGCTGCCGCCCAGGAAGGCAGTGAGCGCGTCGGGGAACCGCTCGCTGACCAGCGCGCGGGCGTCCTCGACCGGGTCCATGCACCTCATCGTCGCCGGCCCCCGGCCCGGCGCGCACCGGGTTTTGCCCGCGGTTCCGCCGTCGGGACTCATCGCGACGGCCGTGGGTAGGGTGCCTGCAGGCGACGTCCCACGGGGCGAACGCCCAGCGCCGCGAACCAGAACTGGCGGGCCTGACCCGATGACCGCACTCAGCTCGACACGCCGGGTATGCGGGTCGCTGCTCGCGGCCGTGTCGGTGCTCGCTGGCTACCCAGGCACCACCACGACCGCGAGCCATCACGTCACCACCAGCTACTCGGTCCGCGGCGACGTGCGCGCGCTGGTGGTGACCGCACACGTGGGTGATGTCCGGATCACCGGCGGTACCGTCCTGGCGGTCTCGGTGACCCAGCACGTCGTGTTCCGCGGTGCGGCGCCGACCGTCCGGCACCGCCTCGCAGCAGGCACCCTCCGGCTCGACAGCCACTGTCCGGCCGGCGACATCTGCACCGTCAGCTACGTGATCACCGTCCCGCGGGCGATCACGGTGCGGGTCACCGATGACGTCGGGGCGGTGCGGCTCAGCGCGCTGGCCGGCCCGGTCACCGTGGCCGTTGACGCGGGCCAGATCGACCTCAGCTCGCTGTCAGGTCCCCTCCAGGCGACCACCCGAGCCGGCTCCATCATCGGCCGGAACATGTCGTCGCCGCGCGTCGCCCTGCGCGTGTCGACGGGCGAGATCGACGTCTCGTTCGCCG